>JAIQGA010000076.1 GCA_020072925.1 Terriglobia bacterium
TGTGAGGCCATCCAGTCCAAGCGGCAGGCCGATTTCTCTAATTCTTCCTGGTGAGAATCCCCCACCGCCCCTATGAACTCCGCGCCACTTGGCGTGCCTCCTGCTGCCGGACTGCATATTGGGGATAGAAGCCAGAATCTCAGCCTCCTGGGAAGAGGCCCAACAATAAGACACAATTTCGGATGTTCCCGCTCCAGCCCCACTTTTGGGGTCGCATAGCCGCGTTTCCCACCACGATGCTCTTAACCTACACTTTCTGTTAAGTTTACTGCAATTTACTTGACTCCGCGGAGTCCAGGCACAAAAGTCGAACAGGATAACCAGACCTCAACCTGCAAGAACGACGATGAAAGGTAAGGTGGAGAAGAAATGATTAAGCAGACGAAGAGCGAATCGATAGGGGCGTACGTATCGCGTCGCAACGTAAAACCAGTCTCGATCGCCTTTTCGCTAATCCTGTTCGCCGCGGCCGTCTCGTATGCGCAGACGCCGGCGGCGTCCATCTCGGGGATTGTCGGCGATCCCAGCGGGGCCGTGGTAGCCGGCGTCAAGGTTACTGTGACGGACACCGCGCGGGGGGTGCCTTTCGTCACGCAGACGAATTCGTCAGGCGCCTACTTCATTAAAGACCTCATCCCGAGCACCTACCGAATTACGGCCGAAGCGGCTGGATTTCGCACCTATGTACTGCAGTCTTTTCCACTGACGGCGCAGCAACACGCGATCCTCAACATCGACCTGCAACTCGGAACGGCGAGTCAGACGGTCGAGGTGAGGGGCCAAGTCCAGATGGTGGAACCCTCCAACGCGACGCTCGGTGGGCTCATGCAGAACAAGCAGATTGTCGATCTGCCTCTCAGCAACCGAAACGTTCTCACGCTCATGGTGCTGCAGCCTGGAGTTGTTCCTTCGCTGCCCAACAACTACACAAGCACCTATTTTACCACGGCGGTTCGATATTCGATCAATGGGGGGCTGGAATCTACCTCGGATTTTCAACTCGACGGCGTCTCGATCCTCGCTGGGAGCGATGTTCCGGGAATCACTGCCTTATCGCTATTGCCGTCGGTAGAAAGCGTTGAGGAGTTTCGCGTTCAGACGAACAACTACTCTGCCGCCTACGGCCGGAGTGGCGGCGGTATTACGTCGATGGTCAGCAAGTCGGGGTCTAACACCTTTCACGGCAGCGGGTTCGAATTCCTGCAAAACAATGCCTTGAACTCCAACGGCTTCTTTGCCAACCGGAGCGGAGCTAAAATTCCCCCCGTGCATATCGATCAATACGGTGGCAGCATCGGGGGGCCGGTGATCAAGAACAAGACGTTTTTCTTCTTGGCACACGAAAGGCTCCTCTCGCACGCGGGGGGGTTTTCTCTGCTGACGGTGCCGACCGCTCTTGAGCGGCAAGGCGACTTCTCTCAGAACTACAATTCCAGTGGCCAGTTGAAAGTCCTCTATAACCCCTTCAGCACACGTCCAGATCCCGACAACCCGGGAAAATTCATCCGGGACCCCATTCCAGGCAACAACCTCAACAACCTCGCCCCGCTCGGGATCTCTATGAGTTCGGTAGCGCAAAAGGCCATCACGTACTATCCGATGCCGAACCTGCCTGGCACGGCCATACCTGGCACGTCACTGTACAGACCTACGAACAATTACGGCGCATCCGGCGTCGTGGCCTCCCCACAGGTGCAGCTGAACTTCAGGGTAGACCATAATTTTGGCACCAACGACCGGCTTTTCGTCCGTTATGGCTACCTGGGCAACACGATAGGAGGCATTAATTGGTATGGGGCGGGGAGCAAGGCTGGCAATTGGAGCGGAGATCTCTTTGTGCACGTGAACAACGCTGTACTGGGTTACACGCACACGTTCGGGACCAGCACAGTGTTAGATTTGCGCGCCAAGGCTAACCGGTTTGTGGGCTATCGTCCCGGCCAGGCGTACCCGTTCGACATGACGTCGCTGGGTCTGCCATCGGCTGTTGCGGACTATACGGCACAGGGTGGCGTACCACAGTTTCCAGGTTTCAGACCCTCGGGCTATAACTATATAGGCAGCAGCGGTGGCAACTATTACACGACCTACATGACAGACTGGGTCTTTCAAGGCACCCTCTCGCGTATGGTTGGTAGACACACTCTGACTATGGGAGCTGAGAACAGGAATTTCATGATAAACTTCGCCCAAATCAGGGGGTTCATCTCCACCTATACGGCCACCATGACCCAGGGTCCTAACCCACGCACAGTATCCTCAAGGGCGGGTGATAGCATTGCTTCATTCTTGCTGGGGACCCCGGACGTTGGCTCCATTAATTATACCGCCAAGACTGCCAACGCCAACCACTACTTTGCGCAGTTTATCCAGGACGATGTCAAGTGGACGCGCAAGTTCACCATGAATTTTGGGTTCCGGTTAGAGGAGGAAACTGCGACCACAGAGCGCTACAATCGAATGGCGGCCATGGATCCCCTCGTGCTCAACCCCATATCGAGCCAGGTGACAAACCCCTTCACCGGAGCAGCGGGCTGGAATTTGTATGGCGGATACGTTTTCGCCGGCAGTGGTCCGGGTACTCTGGGTCGACGGACGATCCGCGGTGTCGAGTGGAAGCCGAATCCGCGCATCGGATTGGCCTATGCGCTCAATGACAAGACGGTGATCCGGGCCGCCTACGGCATATTCTTTAGTGTCCCGTACGATGGCGCCACCACTAACTTCACCAGCGGGGCATTCAGCACTATCTCACAGATGCTAGCCACCCTGGACGGCATCACGCCGTATCGTACTTTGGATAATCCCTTCCCGACCCCGGACAGTTTTACATATCCGCCGGGTTCGTCACAGGGCTTGCTTACCGCTATTGGAACCTATCTTCAAAGCGCCTGGCCCCAAGCTATTGGAACGCCTTACAACCAACAGTGGAATTTCTCCATTCAAAGGAGCGTGACCCCCAGCACGCTGCTGCAAGCGGCCTACGTCGGAAATAAGGGAACGCATGTGGGCTATTGGGTACCGATGCTGGGTCAACTGACCCCGGCGGTTCAAAGCGAGGGGGCTACTCTGTTGCAGCTAGTTCCCAATCCCTTGGCTGGGCTTATTCCGGCGGGAGGAATCATGAACCAGCCGACCGTGCAACTGGGTTGGCTGAAGAGCCCATATCCTTTGTGGCCGCAGGGCGCGATCCCACTAGAAGCTCCGTGGGGCAATAGCAACTACAACGCCCTGCAAGTAATGCTTCAAAAGCGGTACACGGGTGGCACCACTTTTACCGCCGGGTACACCTGGTCAAAGATCATAGCTGATACTGCCGATGGTATCTGGAGTGATAACCTCCAGGCGGGGGTGGTCCAACGCAGTGTTTACTGCCGGAGATGCGAGCGCGCGGTGAGCAGTTACGACTTCCCGCACCGTTTCACCTTCAGCGCTGTGGGGGAGTTGCCCTTCGGAAGGGGCAAGAGGTGGGGTTCAAAAATGCCGGGCGTTTTGGATCAATTCGTGGGAGGGTGGCAGACGAATGCGATTCTGACGCTTGCTTCGGGCCCGCCGCTGGTATTCAATACGGCCGTGAACAACAGCTACTCATTTGGAGGCCAGCAGCACCCGGATTACACGGGTGTCAACGCGCGTATGGGTAAAGAGCAGAGTCTTGACGAGTGGTTCGATACCGCGCAATTCTCTCAACCGGCGGACTTCACTTTCGGTACTCTCGGCCGCACGTTTACCGATGTTCGCTCGGACTGGACGAGAAACCTAGACTTTTCCCTTTTCAAGAACTTTAGCATTACGGAAAAGCTTCGACTCCAGTTTCGCGCGGAAACATTCAACCTCACGAACACGCCAGTCTTTGCCGCGCCTGGCACTACTGTGGGCACAGGATCCTTTGGCATTGTGAGCAGTCAGTCCAATTCGCCCCGAGTTGTTCAGTTAGCACTTAAGTTCACCTTCTGACGTGGGGCGTAGTCAAAACATCGGCGGGCGGTAGCTCAGCTACCGCCTTGCCGTCTGCCTCCAGGTTTCCGAGGAGGATGTAGGGTGACCTGCCCAGCTTGCGGCACCTAAGAAACCACGAAAAAGATGGCGCTCTGAACCCTCAGGCCTTCGTTGGAAACAAAGGGCCGAGGGGCTGCTAAGACTGTTCCCTCGAACTCTATCTTCGACAGACTCCTAGCTCTACTTTTGTGTCGCGCAGCCGCGTTTTCCCACCACGATGCTCTTAACCTAGCCTTTCCGTTAAGTTTACTTCAATTTACTTGACTTCGCCGAGTTCGGGTATAGAAGGGACCCGTGACTGGTTACGTCTAGGTTGGTGACTTCGCCACCCGGCGCGGCGAGCAAAGCTCATTCTTCCATGTGTTTTGATTTCCGCTCCGTGAACAACTCCCTTGCGCTTGTTGTCCCTAACTAATGCGCGTCCCTCACAATCGTCGGGTCATACTTAGGAGGTAGTGAAATGCAAGAACTCGCTTGGAGGACTGGCCAAAGGGCCCGTAACTGGGCATGGGCAGCACTCGTAGTCATTTGCCTTCTTGGATGTGTTCCCATCTCAGCCTGGGCGCAGGTTACCTCCGGCTCCTTGACGGGCGTCGTCACTGACCCCACCTCAGCCGTGGTGCCGGCGGCCAACGTTGTATTAACCGATACGAATAAGGGTTACGACTACACTGGAACAACCGATGCCACGGGTCGTTACCTCATCACCAATCTTCCCTCCGGCACTTACAAGATGGCTGTCAACGCTCCGGGGTTCAAAAGCTTCACCCAGACGGACATTGTAATTACCATCGGAGCGAGGCTTTCGGCTGATGTCCGCCTGGAGATCGGGGCCAGCGCTCAGACCGTGGAAGTGGTCGGCGCACCCCCGATCCTTTCCACTCAGGATGCCGTCACCGGCCAGATATTGACCCGGACCGAGGTCCAAAATCTCCCCCTCTTTGACCGCAATGAACTCAACCTGGTCCGCCTGGCTCCGGGCATCCTTATGGCGGCGGGCCAAGGGTACGGTCCGGGGTATGACATTAACTTCGTCTCAAACGGCATGCGGAACAGCACCAATGACATGCTGGTTGATGGCATCACGGTAGTCACTAACGACCCGGGGTCGGGCGTCAACACGTTACTCTACCTGCCCCCCCAGGATTCCGTGCAGGAATTAAAGGTCGTGCAGAACAACTACACGGCGGAGCAAGGTTACTCAGGTAACGCTTACATCAACATGTCAATCCGCTCGGGAACCAACAATTTCCACGGCAGCCTCTTTGAACAGCACACGACGAGCAAGCTGGGTGCCAACGACTGGTTTGCCAACGCATCGGGGGCGGGGCCGGGGATTCCCTATGGAACCGACGAGTTTGGTGGTAGCATCGGCGGGCCCATTAAGAAGAACAAGACCTTCTTCTTCTTTGACTATGACGGTAGGCGCTCAACGTACGCGCTGACCCTCCCCGCCGGTGTTCCTTCCGCCGCCGAGAGGGCCGGTGATTTTTCAGAACTCTGTGGACGAAGGAGCGGAACGTTCGACGCGAATGGAATTTGCAGCAACCCGAACGGCCAGCTCTGGGATCCCTATTCCGGAACCTACTTCAACGGAACCGTGCCCGGAACGGAAAACAGCTATAGCGGACGCGTACTCCAAACACCCATCCCTTTCAACAACCTGGCTACTTTCCAGAGTGCGGGCAATCCCAACCTCAATGGCACCCCCTTTCAACTGCCTGCGACGCCCGGCAACCTGATCGACCCCGTGTCCTACAAGATGATGCAGTTCTATCCATTGCCCAACCTGAACGTGGGGAGCCCGGCCTATAACCCCTACTACAACTATAGTCACGGAGGGAGCGGTGGGCAAAACAATGACTGGTTTGATATCCGAATCGATCACCGCTTCAGCGACAAGACCGCGTTCTACGCCCGCTACTCTCATATGCGGAAATACAAATATAGTATGCACCTCTTCGAGAACGCGCTCGATCCTATCATGCCAGGCCCGGGAAGAGACGAGGTACGATCGTTCGCTTTGGGCCTGAACCACACTTTTACCCCTACCACGCTCCTCAACGTTTCGTTGGGTTTCAGCCGCTACATGACGGCCGACACCGGAATGCAGGGGGAGTTCCCAAACTTTGATCCTGTCACAACCCTCGGCCTTCCCTCTTACATCAAAACGGATGGACCCATCGCCTCGCCCCGCGCGTACATTTCCGGATACGTTCTAGGCGGGATCGGTCAAAAGCTCAGTCAGGGGTATAGGAATGGCAATCAGGTCTACCACCTGCTCTCGACGCTCACTCAAATCCGGGGCCGGCACGAACTCAAGTTCGGCGGTGAGTGGCGCGTAAACCAGATGAATTTCTTCCAAGACGTGGCCCCGGCAGGCTATGAGAATTTTGACTACAACGGGACTTCCCAGTATCTCTGGAATGCCACTGGCCAGGGGGTCGGCGGCGACTCCATGGCCACCTTCCTCACAGGTCTAGGGGCTCCGGGGGCCGGGGGTGGTTACCAGATATCTCCTTACTTCAGCAATCAGAGCCATCGCTGGGGCCTATTCATCCAGGACACTTGGCGCGCTACCGATAAGCTCACGGTCAATATCGGTCTGCGCTATGACCTGGAGATGCCGCGGACTGAACGGTACAACCGTCTGTCCTGGTTCGATGCCACGCAGTCACTCCCCATCCACCCCGCGGCGGTAGACGCTGCGTCGTGGCCTTCAATACTTCCCATGCCAGACGTCACCCAACCCATGGGTGGACTTGTGTTCGGGAGCAACGCGCTGCGCACTCAAGTCGACCCATACTACAGGGCCTTCGGGCCACGTCTGGGCCTCGCCTACCGGCTCCGCAACAAGCTCGTCCTTCGTACCGGGTATGGGTTGTTCTATATGCCCACCACATGGGGTACGGTGGGCTCAGGACCGGGCGGGGCCGAAGGCTTCACGGGCTTCACGCCCTGGCTCTCAACCAGGAACGCAGACGGGGTAACGCCTTGGGGTCGCATGAGCAATCCTTTCCCGGACGGCCTGGTATTTCCCACCGGGCCTTCCCTCGGCGCCCTCACCAACCTCGGTTTGGGCATTACCGAACCGGAGCGCAACGCGAACTTCGCGACACCCTCTAGCCAGAGTTGGAGCGCTGGCTTCCAGTATGAACTGCCGGGGCAATGGCTGATTGACGCCAACTACGTCGGTACGAAGGGCACGCACCTGTACTACGGCGGAGCCGGTTCGATGCAGTACTTCGGGACCTGGATTGAAGAAGAAGCCACCAACCCCGCGCTGGTAAATGCCCTCAATACCTACGTTCCCAATCCCTACCATGGAGTCATCAACACGTATGGCTGTGCGATGTGTGGCCCAACGATTCAGGCGTACCGTCTCCTGTTGCCGTACCCGCAATTCAACGGGCTCAGCGGGGTCGTCCCCCCGTGGGCAAACTCCGTCTATCACTCCTTCCAGTTGAAGGCTGAGAAGCGCCTGTCGAATGGGCTCCAAATGCTGATCACCTACACCAACTCCAAGTCCATCGACGATGCGTCGGTCGGAACCGTATCATGGCTGGGCGGATTTCCTGCAATGAGAGACCCCAACAACTTGAAGGCGGAACGTAGCCTCTCCGAATGGGACGTCCCACAACTGTTGCAGGTCAGCTATATCTGGGAGTTCCCCTTCGGAAGAGGCAAGAAGTGGGGAAGCAGTTGGAATTCCGTCCTGAACGGCTTCCTGGGTGGCTGGCAGACCGCTGGCATGTGGCGGTTTGACAGCGGCCAGCCTGTCGCTCTCAGTGTCAGCGGTGCGACGTGCCCGCTCACTTACAACTGTGGGAATCCCAACCAGACAGGTGTCCTCCGTGTCAACCCCAAGTCGAAATGGTTCACCGAGGGGTACTTTGCGAACGCCAACGATGTGCTGTCCGTCCCCGCCCCTTATACCATCGGCAGCGCGCCACGCACGGAACCCAACGTGCGCGTACCAGGCACCAATAACGCAACCCTTGGTGTGTCCAAGGAATTCTCCTTGCAGAAGGTACGCGAAGGTACCCGGCTGCAGTTGCGGATGGAAGCCTACAACGCCCTCAACCATCCGGTATTTGACGGCATTGGTACCACCTTCAACCAGGGGAGCTTCGGGACTGTCTCCAGCCTATCCAACACAGCTCGTATGGTCACGGTGGCTCTGAGGGTCACCTTCTGAAGTCGTTCGATTCTAAGTCTTGAGGGAGGGGCTTGGCGCCCCTCCTTTCTTTCTGTGCCACAAGAGCCTCCCCACAGACGCATAGGGTGAGGCAGAATTGCTGATGCCGCTGGATAGTCGGCCCCTCGCATTCGACTGGTAATATGCGCCACCCAAGGAGAGCGCGCGGCAATTGCGCTTCTACCCCGGCGGTCCTGCTTTTTCGCGCCTGGACTTCAACCCTCGGTCCCGAACTCTTGGTGAGGAATCCCGTGGCCATGGCGAGCTTGAAAGAAAAAACTCCTTGCTTTTTCACCTGAAATGATAATAACGATCAGAAACATAGGGGAATTCGTTCACTCGCGGCGACACTCCGGTCGGGGTCGAATCGAGTTCGCTCCAACATTTTGCACCCAGTGGCGGGCGCGAGCGAGGTTCGACTGGTCGCAACGAATCCTTTCATGACCGGCGCGGAGAAGCGAGAATGCTACCGTTCTTCGAGGTCAAGGCGGCCGATCGCGACTTTTACGAACAGCGTCTGCAAAGCTTTCTTCCCGACAAGTTGCTTGATATTCACACGCATGTTTGGCTCACTCGATTCAAGTCCAACCTGAAGGACGAGTCCGTCCGCGCTGTTACATGGCCAGACCTAGTGGCAGTGGATAATTCGATTGAAGATCTGATGGAAACCTACCGCCTGATGTTCCCTGACAAGAAAGTCACTCCGCTGATCTTTGGCAACACTGCGTCCTTTGGTGATGACCTGGACGGGGGCAATGAGTACATTCGCGAATGCGCGCAGAAGTATCGAGTACCATCTCTCATTTTTGCTGATCCGAGGTGGACAGAGGCTGAATTCGAAGAGAAAGTGAGTTCAGGCCATTTTCTGGGAGCAAAAGTTTACTTGAGCCTGTCCGACCCTCGAATACGCGAGGAGGACATCCAGATCTACGACTTTCTTCCACACCACCAATTGAAGGTATTAGATAGGCACGGCTGGATCGTTATGCTCCATATCCCGCGGAGAGCCCGCTTACGGGATCCTTTGAATCTGGCTCAAATGGTCGAAATTGAGAAGCAGTATCCAAACGTCAGAGTGATTATTGCACATGTGGGGCGCGCCTATTGTCCGGAAGACGCCGGAAATGCTTTCGAAGTTCTGGCGGAGACTCGGAGGATGTGTTTCGACATCTCTGCTAACACATGTTGTGAGACCTTTGGGCAATTGATCAGCGCCGTGGGGCCCAAACGAATCCTGTTCGGCAGTGATTTGCCCATCTTGCGCATGCGAGCGCGCCGAATTTGCGAAGAGGGTGTGTATGTTAACCTCGTTCCCAGAGGAATGTATGGCGTTGTCCCCAGCGACCCGCACATGCGCGAAGTGGGGAACCAGGATGCCGAGAAACTGACATTCTTCATGTACGAGGAGATCGAAGCCTTTCGCCGTGCTGCCTCGAAGGCCGGTTGGGGTGAAGAAGAAATCGAGGATGTATTCTATGGAAACGCCGTCCGGGTTCTCTGTGAGGCTGGTATGCCAGAGTCGCTTTTGACCAGTGGAGGAGCGTTATCATGAGGAATCCCAGAGTCGGACTCTTACCTTTGTACATCGAGCTTTACGACCGCGCATGGCCTGAAATCAGACCGGGAGTCGAGAAATTTTATCAACAGATTGCTACTGCTTTGACTGACCGAGGGCTGGAGGTGGCTACTGTCCCTCTTTGTCGACTGGAACAGGAGTTTGAGGTTGCAGTCCGCAAGTTTGAACGTGAGCAGCTTGACGCGATCGTCACCCTTCATATGGCGTACTCCCCGTCGCTTGAGTCGGCATCGCTCCTCGCTGCGACACCTCTCCCCATCGTGGTTCTTGATACGACCCCAGCCTTTTCATTCGGACCCGACAGAGTCGCAGACGACACCAACTATAACCATGGGATTCATGGTGTCCAAGACATGTGCAATCTATTGCTCAGGAACAAAAAACCCTTTCAGTTCGAGGCCGGACACTGGAAAGAATCTGATGTCCTCGATCGGGTGGCAGGTTGGGCGCGCTCAGCCCGGCTGGCGGGGAATATACGCAGAGCCCGAGTCGGCCGTCTTGGTCCCCCGTTCCGCGGCATGGGAGATTTCGCCGTGCCACCAGAGACATTGGAAAAGACCCTGGGAATCAAAACCATCGTAGGCGAACCGGAATTGGTTCGCACCTTATTGGCGCAGGTGGGCGACCAGGCAGTCGAAGCAGAAATGGCCTATGACCGGGATCACTTCGATCTCAAAGGCCTGAAACCTGAAGTCCATCGACGCAGCACGCTGGCCGGCCTGGTTATCCGGCGTTGGCTCGAGACGGATAAACTCACGGCCTTTACGATCAACTTCATGGCGGTCAATCAGGCCTTGGGCTTGCCCACGATGCCCTTCCTCGAAGCGAGCAAAGCGATGGGGCGCGGGATTGGTTATGCCGGAGAGGGAGATGTTCTTACCGCAGGTCTGGTGGGGACTCTGGCCAGCGTGTTTCCGCAAACGACCTTCACGGAGATGTTCTGTCCTGATTGGGAAGGGAACCAGATATTCCTAAGTCATATGGGGGAGATGAACCTTGAACTGGCAGCCAAGAAACCCGCGCTGATCGAGATGCCATACTCCTTTAGTGACGTCGGAAACCCGGCTGCCCCGGTGGGTCGTTTCCGTGCGGGCGAAGCAGTGCTGGTGAATCTGGCTCCGGGTCCCGACCACGGCTACACCCTGATTGTTGCCCCAGTGATTATGCAAGACGTCACCGGGACAGACAGGATGGTCGACTGCATTCGCGGCTGGTTCAAACCATCCCTTCCCATCGCTGATTTTCTTGCCGAGTACAGCCGGGTCGGTGGAACCCACCATTCCGCGCTCGTTTACGGGAAGGTAGCTGATGAGGTTATCCGGTGGGGCAAGTTGATGCAGTGGACGACTGTTTTATTGGCCTAGAAGATAATTAGAGAAGTTTGCCAGTCTGTCATTCGGAGCTGCGGAAGGCGAAGAAGAATTCCGCCAGAGATGGACCGCATGGAGAACCGCATTCTTCGATTTCGCCGGAAGGGCATCCCCCGAGGCTTTTTCGAAATGCTGCTGCAGGCGCCTTAACGAAAATGCGACCAGACGGGTATTTGGGGATAGATGTTGGGGGTACCGGCGCCAAAGCGGGCGTTGTGGATCGGCAAGGTCGGCTGCTGGCAATCGCCCGCCGATCGTACCACCCGCAATTGACTCCTGATGGCTACGTTGAGATTCCGATCGAGACCATTCACGCCGCGGCACGTGAGGCATCAGCCGAAGCGGTGAGAGAAAGCGGTGCGCATGTCTTGGCATTGAGCATTTCTTCACAAGGGCAGACCTTTGTTTCGCTCAACGAAAAAGATGAGCCCTTGCACTCTGCTATCGTCTGGTATGACGCGCGCGCCTCCAAACAGGCTGATCGATTGATCCGGGCATTGCCCTCTGCCCACCTTCCCGCGCCCACGCCATCCGTGGATCCTACGTCGACGGGTCCTAAGATCATGTGGCTTCGCGAGCGGTCTCCCGCACTCATGTCCCACGCCAGGCGATACCTGCTTTTGCCTGACTACCTGGCATACGTGTTGACCGGAAACGCCGTGACTGATCCCACCACAGCGTCGAGCACTGGCCTGTACGCAGAAGACGCGCCGGATTATTGCGCTGCAGCCCTCGATGCGGCAGGAGTCACGAAAGCTCAGCTCGCCGAGATCCGGATGACTGGCCAGCCCATCGGCCCTGTCCTCCCGGAAAAGGCGGAGACATGGCAGTTACCTCCCCAGACGCTGGTGGTAACCGGGACCAACGACCAATACGCCGGCGCGCTGGGTGCTGGAAACTGTAAGCCGGGAATTGTCTCGGTGACAGTCGGGACCTGCCTCGCCCTAGTGACGCTTACGGAGCGCCTGCCGCCCTCAATGCCCCCGGGGCTTTTTGGAGGGCGATTCCCGATTCCCCGGTACCAATATATCCTGGCGTTTTCGAAAACAGCGGGTGTGGTTCTGGAATGGTTCAACCGGGAGTTAAGCCCTGGTGAGAGCCTGCGCGATTTGGACCAGATGGCCTCGAGTGTTCCCATCGGCAGCCGGGGAGTCATCATGCTTCCCCACTTCGATGGCATGGTTTCTCCAGTGCCTGATGCTGACGCGCGGGGGGCTTTTCTGAATCTCTCGCTCCATCACACGCGTGGAGATATGTACCACGCAATCTTGGAGTCACTGGGTTTTAGCCTTTACGAGAACATTCGATTGCTGCAGGAGTGCGGGTTCAGCGCCGTCGTGGTTCGGTCAATTGGGGGTGGCGCCAAAAGTAACTATTGGCTGCAAATGACGGCTGATATCACAGGCCTCCCGATCGAAAAGCCCGCGGTCAGTGAAGCCGCGGTCCTCGGCGCGGCGATGATCGCCGCGGTGGGTTCAGGCGCGTTCGCGACTCTTGAAGAATGCAGCGAGGCATTTTACACGAAGGATCAGGTGTTCATTCCTAGAGCCCAGGACCACGCCCTTTACGATGAACTGTTCGACCAGTACGTCAAACTTTACCGGTATGTTTATCGCTATCAGCACGAAGCTTCCGCCACCAAGGAAAGACGCTGAAGGACCTGGCATCGAAACTTAACCTGAATCCGGCGTGAGAAACGATGATTTCTGAGTTTTGATCAATTCGCCTACTCTACCGAAGACGCCTTTCTCCGGGAGCTTTAGAACGGCGGCCGCAATCGGCGAGTGCGCTTCAGCGTCTCCAAGAAGTCCGAAGCCCAAGGATAACTTGGTGCAAGATGGAGAGTCGGAACCCCGTCCGGTCGCACCAACTGGGCCGGCACCATGAACAAGCGCTGGCGAAGACGCTGCAGGGTGGCCCGCTGCAGGTGTGGTGGGACACAGAGACGTTTGAGCCAGCTTAGCAAGTTGTAAGCCAGCAAAACAATCTGGAAGATGGCCTCGTTGGCCTGGAAGTCGTTCCTTGGGATCTTCCCCAGGGCATAGGCATACTTCAATGCTCGGCTGATCAACTCCGCTCGTGCTTCGTGTGCGCGTCCAGTTGGTAGCGTTTCACGTGACCACATTACGCGACCCTGTTCTTCGCCTGCAAGGCGAGGGGTTTCAACCATTCCCAAGGGAGACACTAAAGATCCTCGATCATTGAGCTTCTTATCGGATTCTATGTATGCATGCGTGTCCGAACCCACTCCTTTTGACCTACGTTCCAGAGGTGTACCCGGTCAGCCCCCGGTTTTGCCCGCTCTCTGGCTTGGTCGGCCAGCGCCGCGCTTCCCACTGTGATGCTCTTAACTAAGTCTTTACCTTGACTTACACCCGATTTACTTGACTTCGTGGATTCCAGATGCAAAATCGCGCCTGCAGGGAGGTCATTTGCGGAGATGCTACAGTTAGCGCCTCACACTTAGCTTCACAATGCCGGTCGAAAGCGTTGATTCTTGCACCGGGAAGTAGGCTCGGCGCTTGCGTCCGGACGCGTGGCGGGTCTTATCCACATTTTGGTCAAGGCAAGCTCGAACTAGATCGGAGATTCCGGTTCAATGAGATTCAGAGGTTATCGCCTGGCCATTTCGGCAGGTTGTGGACAAGGTGACGGGCCTTCGGATAGTACGGCGGAAGGAGGAAGAACAATGAACGAAGCCCGGAACAGGCTGGATCAGGCAAATGCAAGCGTGGGGCCTGCACTCTTCATCTTTGGGCTCGTCACCTGCGGCCGACGCGGGAGAAAGGCACATAGGGCCGGCGGGGCAACCCTTGGTTTGATGGTGATGCTTTGCATCGTGAGGACACCGGCCGCGGCCCAAAGCGAGAGGAAGGGAGGAGGAACACAATCCTCCGTTGTCCACCTTTCAGAATCCCCGGAGGCGGACGCGCGAACCGACAAGGAAGGTGCCCCTATCACTCTCACATTTCAGGACGCCCTCGAACGTGCACGAAAGTATAGCCCTCAATTTCAGGCCGCTGCATCCGTCTCGAAGCTTGCCCATGAGGATCGGCTGCAAGCGAGGGCCGCGATGCTGCCCTCCGCCAACTACACCATGCAGTACCTTGGCACCCAGGGGAACGGCATCCTCCCCAGCGGACGATACGTGACCAATGACGGCATACACGTCTACCGCGCCTGGGGTGTTTTCCGCCAGAGTCTTTCGGCAGACACCTTCACGCTGGCCAGCTACCGCCGCGCGGAGGCGGCCGAAGCTCTGGCAATAGCCCAGGAGGACATCGCACAACGCGGACTCACGGTCACTGTCACCCGGGCCTACTATGGGTTGGTGGTGGCCGAGCGCAAGTACGCCACCGCGCAGCAGAGCCGTGATCAGGCGAAACACTCCCTTCAAATCAGCCAGGAAATGGAGGAACAAGGACAGGTCGCGCATAGCGATGTGATCACGTTTCAAATCCAGTTCAATCAGCAGGAACAAGCTTATTCGGAAGCGAAGCTGGCAATGGACAATGCGCGCTTGAGCCTGGCAGTTTTGTTGTTTCCCGGCTTTGACCAGAATTTCAATGTCGTGGACGACTTAGACGCCACGCAGCCATTGCCTCCTTTCGCAGAGGTCCAAAAAATGGCTGGGGAAAACAATCCCCAGATCCGGGCGGCAATGGCCCTCCTCCGTGAAACGAGGTCTGACCTTACATCAGCTCGCACCGCCTTCCTGCCTTCACTGAGCTTTGACGTGGATTATGGTATTGAAGCGAACGCTTTCGCGCTACAGAGTCACACCAGCGCCTCTCCGGAAGCCGGACGCTTGCCGAACCTGGGGTACTTCGTGACGGTCACTCTCAACTTGCCCGTCTGGGACTGGGGGACGCTGAGAAGCAAGTTGCGGCAGGCTGAATATAGAAAGCGGCAGACCCAGACGGAGCTGACCTTTGCGCAACGGCAACTGTTAGGTGATCTCCATGCCTATTATAACGAGGCATGGACTTCTCGATCAGAGGTAAGCACGCTGCGCAGCTCTGCCGATCTCGCCGCTGAAAGCTTGCGGTTGAACGCCCTGCGTTACAAGGCAGGCCAGGCTACGGTGCTGGATGTGCTGAATGCTCAGACTACGCTGACTCAAGCCCGCGACGCGTACGCTGACGGCCTCGCGCGCTCTCGTATTGCGATAGCCAACCTTCAGACTCTGACAGGAAGTTTCTAGTTGACATCGTGCGAGCCAGAGGGCGCTGCCCGTTCAAAGGACGAAGGGATGTTAAGAAAAACCTTGATCGACTTCTTAGTGCTCAGCCTTGTCGCCGTGGGGCTCGTGGTATGGCTTTGCAGTTGTTCAGGCAAGACGGCTCAGGAAGCTGAACCCATGGTCACGGTGCAGGCAGTTCGTGTGCGTCGCGCGGAAATCCAACAGAGGGTCCCCGGAAAAGCCATTCTATTTCCACTCCATCAGGCGTCCATCGTGCCCAAGATCAGCGCCCCGGTATCGAAGTTCCTTGTAAATCGCGGGGAACATGTTCGTGCCGGGCAACTGCTCGCGGTGCTGGAGAACCGCGACTTGGCCGCAGCCGTCGCCGAGAATAAGGGGGCTTATGAGCAGGCCCAGGCGAATTATGAAGGCACTATGGCTTCCAGCCTTCCTGAACAGATCCAAAAGTCTGAGCTGGACGTGAAGAATGCGAACGCGGCGCTCCATGCTGCCCAACAGTTATATGACAGCAGCAAGAAATTGTATGAACAGGGTGCTCTGTCAAAGATGCAACTGAATCAGGCTGAGGTGGGACTCACCCAATCTCAAACTCAACTGCAGATTGCCGAACAACAACTTCAGAAATTACAATCGGTGGGGCAAGCGGCGCAATTGAAAGCCGCGCAGGGACAACTCGCGGCAGCAAAGGGACGATACGAGAGCGCGAAAGCACAGTTTGCCTACTCCGAAATCCGAAGCCCCATCAGCGGCGTGGTAACCGATCGTCCGCTCTATCCCGGCGAAATGGCCTCTGGGGGCACACCGCTGATTACGGTGATGGACATATCCCAGGTCATTGCGCGCGCGCACCTTCCCGAATCCCAGGCTGCATTGCTGAAAGTTGACGATGCTGCCGAGCTTTCGGTGGCGGGCGGAGACAAAGGCATTTCGGGCAGGGTCACGGTGGTTAGTCCAGCGCTTGATCTGAACAGCACCACGGTGGAGGTTTGGGTTCAGGCTTTGAACCCGGGTGATCAACTGCGGCCAGGCACTACTGCAAACCTCACTCTTGTACCCAGGAAGGTTCCCAATACCCTGGTGATACCCAGAGCGGCACTGCTGACCGAACCGGATCAGACCACTTCCGTCATGGTGGTCGGGCCGGATGACCGCGCCCATCAACGAGAAGTTCAAACCGGAATTGAGGAAGGGAACGAAGTACAAGTGATAAAAGGTCTCGGGGAGGGGGAACTCGTTGTGACGACCGGGGCATACGGACTTCCTGATAACGTCAAGGTGAACGTGGGGAAACCGGGTGATCACGCTCCGAGGTAGATATCACAGCAGAGAGGACCGAGAACGCTCGCAGGCCGGGTGGGACGGAAACAGGCCCAGCCATTAGACCAAGGGGTGGATAAGATGGCCGGAACCGAACGCATCGACGCCACACCGCAAAAGCCCGCCCAGAGTGCAGAGGCTTCCTACTGGCTTGTCCGGCACTCGAAATCCATCATTTTCCTGACCCTCACTTTGGCACTGGTGGGGATCTACCTCGCCTCTACTGTCCCTGTGGCAGTCTTTCCAACAACCGATTTCCCGCGCGTGCTCATAGGAGTAGACAATGGCGTGACTCCCATCAATCAGATGCTGGTCACCATCACCCGCCCCATTGAAGAGGCCGTGAATGGCGTGCCGGAGCTTGAGGAAGTCCGCTCGATCACCAGCCGTGGTTCGGCAGAAATTGACCTTTTTTTCAACTGGAATGTGGACATGCTCCAGACGCTCCAGCAGGTGGACGCGGCAATGGCACGTGTTCAGAGTGCCCTGCCACCCACTGCGCGTATTGACACCCACCGTCTGACCTTTGCGAGCTTCCCAATTATCGGTTACAGTCTCACGTCCGATACGCTGCCGCAGACGCAGCTTTGGGAAGTTGCTACCTACGAAATCAAACCACGGCTGAATCGCCTCAATGGTGTTTCGACCGTCCTTGTCGAGGGAGGTCAGGAACCGGAGTTCCAGATCACTCCCGATTCCGCCAAGTTGCTCAGAGCCCAGGTGACCGTGCCTGAAATTCTGGATGCAGTCCGTCGCACGAACTTGATCGTCTCGCCCGGCCTGCTCGAACAGAGTCACCAGCTGTTCCTCGGACTTGTCGATGCGCAGGCCCACACGGCATCTGAGATCGCCGGCATTGCGATCAAGAACACAAGTGGCAACATCCCGATTCGAATTGGAGATGTCGCGGACGTCCACGCTTCGGTAAAGCCTGTCTACACGATCGCGACTGGAGATGGCAAACCGGCCGTCCTTCTTAGCATCAACCGCCAGCCTACCAGCAACACTGTGGAAGTGGCTGACGAAGTGCACGCGGAAATGGCCCGGCTAGAGCAAACACTCCCACCCGGGATCCAGGTGAGCAATTACTACGATCAATCCGATATCGTGAAGGCTTCTATTCAAGACGTAAGGGATACGATCCTGATCGGGCTGGTGCTTGCCTCCATCGTTCTCGTCGTCTTCTTGCACGACTGGGGCAGCTCCGTTGTGACGGGCTTAGTGATTCCGATTACCCTCCTCATCACCTTCATCGTCCTCAAAGTCCTCGGCGAAAGTTTCAATCTAATGACCATGGGAGGTCTTGCGGCAGCGGTCGGATTGGTGATCGACGATGCCATTGTCGTGGTGGAAAATATTGTTCTCCACCGGGATGCCGGAGAAGAACACTTGGAGGCCGTCCGAAGTGCGCTTTCTGAACTTACCATCCCACTGCTCGGCTCCACATTCACACCCATCGTCGTCTTCCTCCCCCTGATCGCCATCACCGGGGTCACCGGTACGTTTTTCCGGGCTCTCGCGGTGACCATGGCGGCGGCGCTGTTGACTTCACTGGCCTTGGCGCTTCTATGGACTCCGAATCTGAGCCGGTTCTTCGTGCGCAGAAAAGAAAAACCCGGGCCGCCTGAGGAAGGCACGGCGGCTGACCCGCAGGGCCCGGTGATCCACGTCGAGACAACCCGGGAGGAGGAAATGCGGCGCCTGATGGCTGCCGAGGAAGCCTCGATGAGAGGTTTCTTCGGCCGCGTCATTACTTTTTATGAGCGCTGGGTGCGACACGCTCTGGAGCGCCCTATCTGGCTAGCGGGGGTGTGCGGGATTCTGATTGCGACTTCCTATTTCTGTTATCGCGCCCTGGGGTCAGATCTGCTCCCCGCGATGGATGAGGGTGGCTTCGTCCTTGACTACATTATGCCTGCTGGCAGTTCGCTGCAGGAGACGAACCGGGTCCTCACCCACCTCGAGAAGCTCGTTCACTCCATTCCGGAAGTGGCAAGCACGTCCCGACGCACGGGGCTGCAACTGGGACTGGCGGCGGTAACGGAAGCCAATACAGGAGACATCTGCGTCAAGCTCAAACAGAATCGACATCGCAGTGTCTGGTCAATTATGGCCCAACTGCGGGAGGAAATTGCCCGCGAGGAGCCCTCCATCGATGTGGAGTTTGTCCAGGTCCTTCAGGATATGATCGGCGACCTGACCAGCGCTCCCGAACCCGTCAAGATCGAGCTGTTCTCTCCCGATGCAGAACTTCTGGGCAAATGGGCACCCCGGTTGGCAGACGGCATCAGCAAGATTCAGGTGGGCGGCAAGAAACCGGTTGTGGATGTTCTAAATGGCATCGACAATACGATTAGCGGGCCAGCCGTGGTATTCAAAGTCAATCCTCCCGTGGCGGCCCAGGCTGGTTTCTCGCCCGAGGAAGTCGCCACCGACGCGCAGGCAGTTCTGGATGGTGTCCCGGCCTCGACTCCAGTGATCGTGAATGACCGCGCCTATACTGTTCGCGTTCGTTTCCCAGAAACCGACCGGGCATCACGCGCGAGCATGAGCAATACCCTGCTCACAAGTTCCACCGGCCAAACGGCGACTCTGGGTTCACTCGCCACCATCACCGAACTGCCAGGCCAGACCGAGATCCTCCGCGATAACCTGCAACGCAAAGTTGCGGTGACCGCACGACTCGAGGGCCTGGACTTGGGCAGTGGGATCACTGCCGTGCAGAAAGTTGTCGCCAGCCTTCACCTGCCTTCCTCCATTCGCGTCGAATACGGTGGCCTCTACGAGGAGCAACAGAAGTCCTTCCACGATCTCGTCCTGGTGCTGCTCCTTGCTCTTGTCCTCGTGTTCCTCGTACTTCTGTTTGACTCGAGCCGGCTCGGCCTCCGGCAGCGCTTCTACGTGGTGG
>JAIQGA010000077.1 GCA_020072925.1 Terriglobia bacterium
GCAATGGTTCCCGCGTTGCCCGATCCACCTAGAAACTGCGTGTCCAGCGGATCATGAGCATATTCGCGCTGAAATTGTTGCCGGTGATGATTTGCTGGATGTAATACGTCCTCTGCAAATCCACGGAAAGGCGTCCGGCCTTGGGGAAATCGAAGTAGGCGGTGCCGGTGGCCAGCGGCCAAGTCATAGGCCCGTAGACGGGGTTGATTCCGCTCTCCTGGCCCAGCCCGGTGCTGCGGTCGAAGTTCCCCGTAAAGCGGATGCCGAAATACTTGCACGGCTTGGCCTCGAGCCCTCCCTGCCATACGCGGTTGAGTGCCTGATCGCGAATCGAGCCGCTGAGCGGCGGTGTGCCGCGCGCGTACTGGACATCGCCGGAGGCAAACTCATTGTCGTAGGTAAAGCCCCCGAAGATCGAGTAGTGGTCGTTCAAGGTGTAGGTCAGCAGGGTGGAATTCGATTGGACCTTGCCGTGGAAATCCGTCGCCAGCAGCCTTTGGCTGACCAGGTACACCTCGTCGTCGAGGGAAAACTTGTTGGTCAGGCGCAGCGATCCCACCACCCGTCCGGTCAGATCGGTGTGGGGGGTAATGGCCGTAAAGGAAGCGCCGTTATTGAAGCTGTGGATCTCTCCACGCACGCTGAAGCGGCTGGAAGGCCGGTAGAGGACGCTCAGGGCGGGCTCGACGCTTTTCGTGCGTAGCGTGCGCGCTCCGTCCGCGACGCCGTCCTCAAGGGCCTCGACGTCGGACTTGAAGAAGGTGACTCCGGGGCGAATGACCAGGTTGGGCTTCGGCGTGAACATCATGTTGAAATCCAGTTGGTGCAGGCCGAACTTCCAGGCATTCGAGGGCTGCTCGGTTGCAGCGGTGGTGCCGTTTAACAAACTGGTGAAGACCCCATCGGTGCTGGTGGTGAATCGCGAGTAGCGATAATCGAGATCGAGGTTCCACCATTTGTTGACGTAGTAAGTGAAGCCCTGCTCGAGAATATTGTTGGGCTCCGTGACGTTGGCGCGCCCGGATTGGGTGACGGTATACGCGGCCGGGTTGGTCCCGTCGAAGGACTGGTCGAACGAGGCGGGGCCGCGGTAGCGGTAGAAGATGTAGCTTCCGCGCATTTCCAGCCGCGAGCTTGGCTTCCCCGTGTACGAGAACTCGCTGACGGGAGTCTTCAACTCCCGGAAAGCGCTCCAGGAAACGTTGTTGAGGAGCTGGCTCGCCGTGGAGGGCGTTCCCGTGTTGATGCTGCGCTGGGGAGAGGTGACGTTATTGAACGTCATATTACCCGTATAGGCCTGATACCCCAGGTTGTAATGGAAGTTCCAGTTGCGGAGCGTATAGTCGAGGCCGCCCGTAAAGCGATTGGTATGATTGAAAGTGGGCGCGTACAGGTAGTAGGCATTCGCGCGGGCGAACGCTCCCCAGGAGGCCGGCGAATCCAGGAAATCCGGCGAAAAGGTGGTGAACGTAGGGCCGCTGAAACTCGTCCGGTAATACTGAAAATTGAAACGCAGGTTGTTCGTGGCGTGCAGGGTCAGGTCCACCGAACCCATTTTCCGCACCGTCCCCCAGTCGTGATTGTTGGTGAGCCCCATGATGCCCAGCGTGGGCAGGATCACGTTGTCGTTCTGGTTCCAATAAAAATACGCCTGGCGCCAGTTGACGCGCAGGTCGTAGAGCTTGGACTTCGAAAGGGTGAGCTGGGCGCTGGGAAAGGGGTCGCCCCCCAGGTCGCTCAAGGTCAGCGAGAAGTTATCGGCGAAGGGATTCGTCCCTTCGTTGTGGCCGAACATGTTGAAGTCCGTAAGCCGGGGGCCCTTGCGCAGGTCGTAGAGCTCCAGGAACATGGGCTGGTAGCCCTTGACGTCCGTGAAGCGATAGCCTGCGGAGGCGGCGCCCTGCACCTGGAAGCCTCCCCACTCGAATCCCGGCGCAGCCTGGTCCTGCCCCCTCAGCAGTGGGAAAATCGCCAAGAAGAATGCCATTAAGAAAAGCCAAGTACGTCGGACTTGCACAGGACACCTCCTATCGCAGCAGGGTCGCATCAAAGTTTGAGCCGTGCACCGCCACATGGCAGCGGGTGCAGTCGCCTGAGGTCTGGAAACCCAGCCGGCCGTGCGGCACGCCCGCCTGATCGTGGAATCCGGTGTGGCATTGCAGGCAGAGGAGCCGCTGCTCGCGCCGCACCAGCAGGAAGTTGTTGACACTTCCGTGGGGACGATGGCAGGCCACACAACCCGAAACGCGCACGGCGGCGTGCTCGAAAACAAACGGCCCGCGCTTCTCCACGTGGCACTTCACGCAGGTCTCCCAGTTCGCCCGCGTCAACTGGAAACGGTTCATCGTACCGTGCGGGTTGTGGCAATCGGTGCACTTCATCAGCCCCTCGGGCACGCGGTGGTGCTCCGGCAGCGCGAATTGCGCCTGGACCGTGCGGTGGCAGGTGTAGCAAAGCTGCGGTTGCGGGGCGCGCAGCAGGCTCTCCGTCCGCCAGGCGGGCTCCGGCGCCAGTTGGGGAACGGTGAAGAATTCGCCCTGGGCAGGCTGAAGACGCACGTTCTCAGGCTGCGGCGCGAGCGCAACGGGATGAATCACGTGGCAGTCCATGCACGCCACGCCCGCCGAAGCGTGCAGCGAATGACCAAAGAAATCCTGAGTCTTGCCCGTGACGTGACACCGCAGGCAACGCTCCGAGTTCTCCTGGGGATTGGCGTGGAAGGCAAAGATGAATTGCTTGCCCTCGCGCATCTTCTCCTCGTTGCCCTCGGAGGCCTGCTCGGCCTGCGCGTGGGTCAGCCCCGGTCCGTGACAGCTCTCGCAGCCCACGCCCACTTTGGCTCCCGCGGGCGCGATGTGCGCGTGCGCGCTGCGCTCGTACTCCCACGCTTCAGCCGGGTGACAACTTGCGCAACGCTCCGGCCCCGCATAATCGCGCGGTTCGGCATCGGCGGGCGCCTTCCAGGCGACCGAGGGGCCCTTCGCCGCGGCAGGCCGCCGCTGCGCGCGGAGATTCGCTGGCACCGTGAATCCGCAGACACAGAATAGGAAAAGTGCGCACATGAAGAATCTGAAGTAGTGTTTCATCTCATCCTCACCTCTTGCACTTTGCTTAAGCGGGGGAGTCGTGTTCACTTGCACCCCGTGCCCTTGAGAGACAGCATGTAGTCGACGAGGTCGTTGAGTTGCTCGTCGGGCATGTTCGGGGGCAGGGCGGGCATGACGGTGCCGGCGCGGCGCGCTCGCATGCGGGCCAGCAGTTGGGCGCGCGAGCGCGTGCACCCCACATTGGTCAGGTCGGGTCCGGAGGTGCCTCCGTCCGTTCCAATCTTGTGGCAGGCCAGGCAACTCTGATCTTCAAAAATCCGGCGCCCGGCCTCGATGGAAGTGGAGGGAGCGGCCGAGGTCGTTTCGGCCGGGCCCGCGCCACTTAAGCTTCGAATGTAGGCGACGATGGCGCGGATCTCGTCGGGAGTCAGCAGCTTCTGGTATCCGCTCATCTGGTAACCCAGCCCTTTCGAAATGACTTCCGTTAGGTGTGCATCGGAAGTACCCGGCTTGACCGCATAGCGAAGCGGGGCCACTTTCTTCCTCTTGCCGAAGTAGGTATCGCCAGAGCCATCTGCGGCGTGACACACTGCGCAGTTGTGCAGGTAGAGCTCTTTGCCATCTTCACTTGGTGCGTCACTGGTCTTTGCGTAGGCGAGGAGCGTGACAAAGGCAGTGACACCAATAAGCGCCAGTACGGTCCAGGCCTTCTTGGGTAACTCAGAAATGCGACACATGTTTTGCCTCCTGACGGTCCCTCTTCTGCGCTTCTGCCACGAAATAACTAATCTTCTAGGATAGGCCGGGTGTGCTGAAGGCAGGTGGGCGGTTTGGACTCTGGCAGAATGAGAATTGCGGCGGTTAGGATTAACAGGTGTTTCATGGTAAGCCTACACAGTTCCATTTCTGTGTCAAAGGATAGGTAATTTACGTATTGCGACCGTGCTCTCCGCCCAAACTCTCCAGTCAGACGAGGATTCCCCGCCAGTCACCCGTGCGGCTCAGATCTCACCGCTACTACACTTTGTCCGCAAACTTGATGCCATCCTGTCCGAAAGCGCCGGTGAACAGAACAGACGGGCAGGTCCCCTATGCCGCCCGTGAGGAATGGGAGTTGCTGGGTTTTTCATCGCGCCGCGTGGAATCGCCCAAAGACAGTAATCTTTCCGCATTACATCGCCATATACCACAGCTTGCGGCCAGTCTCGGTGTCTGAAATTTCTCTCGAACTTGACAAAAATCAATCTTCGCCAAAAACTATTCCGATGTCAACGCGTCAAAGGTATAGACAGCAACTTCTGTGGCCGCGTTTTGGCAGGTTTATTGCTGAAATCGGACAATGTGTGTAGAATAAGTACGAGGTTCGTGGCTTGAAGCGGTTCGCTTTGATTCTACTGGCGGTGCTCTTCCTTCAGCTTTCTGGCTTGCGCGGAATTTGCGCACCCCCGGCTGCTGCGCCACTCGACTGCTGCCCCGCCTCCGAGGATCAATCCCACCCTTCGCCTTCCTCGCTTCCGGACTGCTGCTTGATTTCGATCCTCAATTTCCAGGCCTCGATTTCGGAAGTGAATCCGGCGCCTGTGCATTCGGATGCTGTTCTGCCCCTTGAGGCCGTGCCGGAGATCGGCTTCAATCTTCCCCGGTTCGCGGCCCACGCCGAGTGGTGGGTAGTTGCGCAATCACCCTCGCCCCCCTTACATCCTCTTTCGCAAACCTGTGTTCTTCTGATCTGATCTTCTCCGTCCTGTTTCTGCTTGCCCGCAAGCGGATGGTTCGCGGTGTGCTCCGGATTGTCCCGTCACTCCGACCAAACCCATCCGCCGCGCTGTGACCCTGCTGCGTCAAGCAGCCGGGATGGAGAATAATCATGAATCTCAGTAAGGTATCGCTCTGGCTGATTCTGAGTCTGGTTTCGCTGCTGCCGTTGGGGATGACGGCCGGGCAGGCCGCGCCATCTCAGGCGCCCGCTCCAACAAGTGCCGTGTCGCTCGAGACGCTGGTTCGAGAAACCCTGGAGCGCAACCCGGAAATTCAGGCGGCGCGGCGCGGCGTCGAGGCAAAGCGAGCGCGTATTCCTCAGGCGCGTGCCTGGCCTGACCCCATGCTGAGCGTCAGCTACGGCGGGAATTTAGTGCCGCCGTTCACGCTGATGCGCGCCGACCCCTCCAGCCAGCGCGCGATCATGGCACAGCAGGAAATCCCCTACCCGGGCAAGACGCGGTTGCGCGGGGAAATCGCCACGCGCGAGGCCGACGCCGAAACGCTTAGCTACGAGGCGGTCTGGCGGCGCGTCGCAACGGAAGTAAAGCAAGCTTACTTCGATCTCTATTTCACCGACCAGAGTCTTGCCTCCTTGCGCAAGGACCGCCAGGTTCTGGAGAAGTTCGAAAAATTAGCGGAAATTCGCTACTCAGTCGGCAAGGGGGCGCAACAGGACGTCCTGAAAGCGCAATTGGAACTTTCGCGCCTTCTCGAGCGCGAGACGTTGCTTGACGAGCAGCGGCACACGGTCGTCGCCCAGCTCAACAGCCTGCGCAGCCAACCGCTTGACTCGCCTTTGGAGGCGCCGGGTGAGATCAAGCCCAGCCTCTTTTCCTACTCGCTCGATGAATTAGACACCGCTGCGCAGGCCAGTTTTCCCGTGCTCAAGCGCCAGCAAACGATGGTCGACGCCGGCCGGCTGGGCGTGCGTCTCGCCGAAAAGGAGGTCCGTCCCAACTTCACGGTGGGTTACACCTACATGCAGCGCGACGGCATTCCCGACATGTACGGCATCACGTTCTCGACCTCCCTCCCCATCTTTCGCCGCAAGAAACAAGACATGGCGATTGCCGAAGCGGCCGCCAACCTCGAAGCCACTCAGAAAATGGCGGACAACGAACAGAACCTGCTGCGCTACCGCGTCAAGCAAGAATACCTGCAAGTCGAAACGGCGCAGCGGCTGATGCAGCTTTACACGCAAGGCATCGTCCCGCAATCAACTCTGACCCTGGAATCTTCCTTGTCCGGTTACGAAACCGGCACATTGGATTTCCTCACCGTCGTCAGCAACTTCACGACGGTGCTGGATTCGGAACTGAAATACCACGAGCAACTGGCCGAGTATGAGAAGGCCCTGGCGCGGTTGGAGGAATTGACCGGCCTGAATCTTGTTCAGCAATGAGAGGTAGATCATGAATAACCCACGACGCATTGCCTGGTTTGGGACCGCGGCATTGATTCTGGCGTGCCTGATTCTCCTGCTTGCTACCACCTGGGGGAGAGCGACCCTGGCGGCTACCGGCGCGCGGCTGGCCGGGCTCTTCGGGAGCGCTGAAGCCGCGCAGACCGCATCGCAGCCGGCGTCACCGGCGGCGCTATCGACAGCCTCCCCACGGAAGATTCTCTATTACGTGGACCCCATGCATCCCTCCTACAAGTCCGACAAGCCGGGCATCGCGCCGGATTGCGGGATGCAGCTCGTTCCCGTATACGCGTCTGACACCACCGCGGGCAGCCCTCCAGCGGAAACCAAGGCGATGCGGCCCTCAGAGCGCGGGCCCGTGCAGATTTCCGTCGCTCAGGAGCGCCTGATTGGACTGACCACGGCGCGTGCAGAATATCGAACGCTCTCTAAGACCCTTCGCGCCGTCGGCACGGTGGCCGTTGACGAAACCCGCATCGGCCAGGTGCACACGCGAATCAGCGGCTGGGTGCAGAAAGTTTTTGTGGATTACACCACGCAGCAGGTCCGCAAAGGCGACCCGCTCTTCACGATCTATAGCCAGGATCTCGTCGCCACCGAGCAGGAATATCTGCTGGCCCTCAAAGGCCAACGCGAATTGGCCGGGAGCGCCTTTCAGGGGATAGCCGGTGGGGCGGATTCGCTGGTCGAAGCGGCGCGCCAGCGGCTTCTGCAATGGGACCTCTCGCCGGAGCAGATCGAAGAGATTCGCGCGACGAACCAGGTGAAACGCGACATCACGCTCTTCTCTCCTCTCACCGGCGTGGTGACGGAGCGCAAGGCCTTTCCGAACCAGTACGTCACGCCCGACATGGCGCTTTACACCGTCGCGGACTACAGCCACGTCTGGGTCAACGCGGAGTTGTATGAACCCGAAATCGAATTCGCGCGCGTCGGGCAGAGCGCCACGTTCACGACGGACGCTTACCGGAATCGAGCCTTCCGCGGCACGATCAGCTACATCTTGCCGCAAATGGACGCGCAAACCCGCACGCTCAAGGTGCGCATGGATTTCGCCAACGCCGACGGGGCGCTGAAGCCGGACATGTACGGGAACGTCGAGCTGGATATTCCCCTGGGGCGCCGGCTGGTCGTCCCGGATTCGTCGGTGCTGGACTCGGGCACGCGCCAACTGATTTTTGTGCAGAAGGCTCCGGGCACGCTCGAGCCGCGCGACGTGGAAGTGGGACTCCGCGCGAACGGCTACGCGGAAATTCGCAAAGGGCTGAAGGCCGGCGAAGTGGTGGCCAGTTCCGCCACGTTCCTTATCGATTCCGAAAGCCAACTGCGCGCGGCTCTTGCCGGGATGACCCTGGGCACGGGCGTCACAGGAATCGGCGGCCAGCTTGGTGTCGCCGCGGGTGGCGCAGCAGAGGCGCAACTCCAAATCACTTTTCACACTCAGCCCGAGCCGCCGCACTCGGGCAAGGCTCGTGTGAACGTCACCGTTCGTGACGCTGCGGGCAAACCTGTTGATGGAGCGCATGTCAAGGTGACGTTCTACATGCCCGCCATGCCTTCCATGGGCATGCCCTCGATGCGCTCGGAGGCAGCGCTTAGCCCGCAAGGCTCGGGCCAATACAGCGGAGAAATCGAGATTCGGACGCCTGGCACCTGGCAGGTGACGGTGGACGTGGAAAAAGGCGGCAAGGCCCTGGGCGCGGGGCAATTCACAGTCAGAGCGGAGTAGACGACGCCCCGGCCCGCGGGCCGGCTCAAGCGCAGCAGAGTGGAGAGCGAAACATGATCAACCGGATTATCGAATTCAGCGCGAAAAATCGAGTCCTGATCTTCATCGCCGTCGGCCTCGCGGTGCTGGGCGGGCTCTGGTCGATGATGAACGTTCCCCTCGACGCGATCCCCGACCTCTCGGACGTCCAGGTGATCGTGTACACGGAATGGCCGGGCCGTAGTCCGGACCTCGTCGAGGACCAGGTGACCTACCCGCTGGTCAGCGCCTTCATCTCCGCGCCGCGCGTGAAGGCAGTGCGCGGCTTTTCGGATTTCGGCGTCTCGTACACTTACGTAATCTTCGAGGACGGTACGGACATCTACTGGGCGCGCTCGCGCGTGCTGGAATACCTGCAGGGCATTCGCGGCAAGCTGCCGGAAGGCGTGACGCCGACCATCGGCCCCGACGCCACGGGGGTGGGCTGGGTTTATGAGTACGCACTTGTAGACGAGACCGGGCAGCATAACCTGGCGCAGCTTCGCACGCTTCAGGACTGGTATCTGCGCTACTGGCTGGCGAGTGTGCCGGGCGTGGCGGAGGTGGCCACGATTGGCGGCTTCGTCAAGCAATACCAGGTGCAATTGGATCCGGACAAACTCGCGGCCTACCACATTCCGCTCAAGACCGTAGTGGAAAACATCCAGCGCAGCAACAACGATGTGGAGGGGCGCCTCTTGGAATTCTGGGGGCGGGAGTACATGGTGCGCGGCCGCGGCTACATCAAAAATATTGCCGACATTGAGAATATCCCTGTGGGAACGGACGGCCACGGGACGCCCATCCTGGTGCGCGACGTCGGCCAGGTCACCCTGGGCCCCGAAATCCGCCGCGGCGTCGCCGAGCTGGACGGCAAGGGTGAAGTGGTGGGTGGCATTGTCGTCATGCGCTTTGGCGAAAACGCCCTCGATGTTATCGGGCGCGTCAAGGAGCGCATGAAAGAAGTCGAGCGCTCCCTGCCGCCCGGCGTGAAGATTGTTCCGACTTACGATCGCTCCGAGCTCATCCACCGCTCGATCGACACGCTGAAGCATACGCTGATTGAGGAACTGCTCATCGTAAGCGCGGTGATTCTGCTTTTCCTGTTGCATATTCCCAGCGCGCTGATCCCGATTCTGACCATTCCGATTACGGTGATTATTTCCTTCATCCCCATGAAGCTTTCCGGCGTGACGTCCAACATCATGTCGCTGGGCGGGATTGCGATTGCCATCGGCGCCATGGTGGACGCGGCGATTGTGGTGGTGGAGCAGACGCACAAGAAACTCGAGCAGTGGGACGCGGAAGGCCGCGCGCGCGATTACCGCGAGGTGGTCGTCGAAGCCATTCAAGAGGTCGGCGGCGCGAGCTTCTTTTCGCTGCTGGTGATTGCCGTGGCGTTCATGCCCATTTTCACGTTGCAGGCGCAGGAAGGCCGGCTCTTCAAGCCTCTGGCCTTCACGAAGAATTTCGCCATGGCGATTGCCGCGGTGCTGGCCATTACGCTCGACCCGGCGCTGCGTTTGCTTTTTACGCACGCCAAGCCCTTTACTTTCCGACCCAGGCCGCTTCGCTTCGTGGCCAATGCCCTCTTGGTCGGGAAGATCTATTCCGAAGAGAAGCACCCCATCAGCCGCATCCTCATCTGGCTTTACGAACCCATCGCCAGACTCGTGCTGCGCCTGCGATGGTTAGTCATCTTCGCCGCGGTGGGAGTGGTGGCGGTTACTGTGCCGATCTTTTATCGCCTGGGCTCTGAATTCATGCCGCCCTTGAATGAGGGCGCGATTCTCTATATGCCCACGGCGCTGCCGGGTCTTTCCATCACGGAAGGCTCGCGCCTGCTCCAGGTCCAGGACCGCATCTTGCGCAGCTTTCCGGAGGTCGAGAGCGTTTTCGGGACCATCGGCCGCGCGGACACGGCCACGGACAATTCCCCCATGGGCATGGTGAACACTACCGTCATTCTCAAGCCCCAGAGCGCCTGGCCACCCGGCATGACGTTCGACAAGCTGTTGGGAGAGATGGACCAGGCGATGCAATTCCCCGGCATGCCCAACACCTGGACGATGCCCATTCGCAACCGCCTGGACATGCTGTTAACCGGTATCAAAACACCCGTGGGCATCAAGATTTCCGGGCCCAACCTCGAAACCCTCCAGGAACTGGGAAAGCAGATTGAGGGCATCGTGCAGGACGTTCCCGGCACGCGCTCGGTCTACGCCGAGCGCGTCGCGCAGGGCTATTTCACCGATATCGTCGTGGACCGCCTGAAGGCGGCGCGCTACGGCCTGACGGTGGGCGATGTCGAGGACGTGATCCAGTCGGCGGTGGGCGGAGAGAACGTCACGCGCACGGTCGAGGGCCGCGAGCGGTTCCCCGTGAATGTGCGGTACATGCGCGATTTTCGCAGCAACCTCGACGCCCTGCGTCGCGTGCTGGTGGCGACGCCGACCGGCGCGCAGATCCCTCTCGGCGAAGTTGCGGATGTGCGCTTTGCCACCGGGCCGAGCATGATTCGCGATGAGAACGGCATGCTGGCCGATTACGTCTACATCGACATGGGAGGGCGCGACCTGGGCGGCTATGTCAAAGACCTGCAAGCCGCGGTGAACTCCAAGCTGAAACTGCCGGTGGGTTACAGCCTGACCTGGACCGGCCAGTTCGAATTCAAGCAAAGCGCCGAAAAGCGGCTGGCGATTGTTGTTCCCGTGACCCTGCTCCTGGTGGTGCTGCTGCTTTACTTCAACACGAAGTCCGCGACGAAGACGCTGATCGTGCTCCTGGCCGTGCCGTTCTCCGCCGTGGGCGCCATCTGGCTTCTGTATCTTTTGAAATACAACCTCAGCATTGCAGTCTGGGTGGGCCTGATCGCCCTGATGGGCGTGGACGCGGAAACCGGCGTTTTCATGCTCCTTTACCTCGATTTGGCCTATCATAGTTGGCAGAGGGAAGGGCGGCTGAAGGGCTGGAACGATTTGAAGGAAGCGGTGCTGCACGGCGCGGTCAAGCGGGTTCGCCCCAAGGTAATGACTGTGGCGTGTATGTTTATGGGGTTGCTGCCCATCATGTGGTCGACGGGCACGGGCGCGGACGTGATGAAGCGCATTGCCGCGCCGATGATCGGCGGCATCTTCACTTCATTTATTCTCGAGCTGGTGGTCTATCCGGCGGTGTACGCCATCTGGAAATGGCATTTCGAGGTGAAGCCGGCGCTGAAAGCGGCTCAGAGCTGAATTGCCGGATGGAGAATGAGATCATGAAAGCAAAAGAAACACTTATCACCTTGCTGGCGTTCGTGGCCATCGGCCTCACGAGCTACGTGGCTTACCGGTACGAGCGCCGGCCCGACCCGCATCTCTGCGCAATCTGCAACCGCGACGTCCACGGAGGCATGTCCTATCGCCTCGAAGTGAGCGGCCACACGGAATACGCCTGCTGCCCGCGCTGCGGCATGCATTACCAAATGCAGAACGGAGGAGCGGTAAAGGAGGCTTGGGCTACGGACCTCGCGACGGGCCAGAAGATTCCGGCCTCGGAGGCCTACTACGACGAGGGCGGCGACGTGCAGTACTGCACCCACGGGGAGTCTTCCGTGCAACGGACCCCGGAGGGCGCCTCGGTGCGCGGCTATGACCGTTGCCTGCCGACGCTCGTCGCTTTCAAGGAGCGCGCGCAGGCCGAGGCCTACCAGAAGATACATGGCGGTCGGGTGCTGACCTATGCCGAGGCCGTGGAAAGCGCGAGGGCCCAATGAGGCGTCTGCTGGCCATCGCGCTCGTGCTTCTGGCACCCGTCGTGTTGCGCGCGCAAAGCGGGACGGAGAACTCCGCCTCGCTTGACGCGTGGAGGGTTGAGCTGAGTCAGCGGCTCGATCAGGATATAGCTCGCCTGAGCGCTGATCGCTTCACTGCTTCCGCGGGATCTACTGGAGCAGCCTTAGAAGTGCGGCTCCCCGCTCCGCAGCAGCCGGAGCGCTCCGAAAAACCTGTGGCCGGCGGAGCGCCTCGCTGGTTCCCGTCCATGGCCGCGCTCCTGCGCGCGCAGGGACTGCCGGCGAGTTTGCTGGGGGTGGCCGCGGTCGAAAGCGGATTTGACCCGTTCGCCCTCTCGCCCCAAGGCGCGCGCGGCCTGTGGCAATTGATGCCGGCGACGGCAAGACGCTTCGGTCTGGTGGTGGAGTCCGGCCGCGACGAGCGCCTCGACCCGATGAAATCCACGCTCGCGGCGAGCCGGTACCTGAAATCGCTCCACGCGCAATTCCGTGATTGGCCCCTCGCCCTTGCGGCGTACAACAGCGGCGAGCAGCGCGTCGAGCGCTCGCTCGAACGCCTGGGCGCGAGCGATTTCTGGACGCTCAGCCGCGCGGGCGCGCTGCCGGCCGAGACCCGCCGCTACGTCCCGGCGGCGCTGGCAAAGGTGAGTGCTTTTGCAGACAACAAGATCACAGTCCCGCCCACCGAGAGTCGTCCGCAGATCGCCTTCGCGACGCTAACTCCCAAGGCGCGAAATTTCGATAATTCGAAATAACAAATTTGTTAAGGGTGAAGTTTCCCGGGCGCTTCCTGGTCGGCGTGGTTGAAGCCCTTGCCGAACTTTTCGCCATACACCAGCGAGTGGAGGGGCAGCTTGGGGACCGGAGGGAGCATCGTTCCTTCCCGGTAGCCGAGGGCGAGGAGGGCCGCGACCAGGAACTGGTCAGGAACGTGGAAAGCGGTCTTGATCTTTTGCTCGTCGAACTGGCTGACCCAGTAGGCCGAGAGGTCGCAATCGGCCGCGGCCAGGAGGATCTGGTGCAGAGCGACGAAGGCATTGGCGAGTGCCGTGCGCCGCGCCACCTCCGGAGAGGTCGAGTAGTATTCCCGCAGCTCGCGCAGGACTTCGCGCGATTCTTCTTCCGTCATTTTCTTGCTGGCGACCATTTCCTGCAGGTGTTGCGGCGCGGTCTTCCAGGCCAGCGTATCCGCCAGGCAGACCACGACCACCGGCGCCGAACTCAAGGGAACTCGAAGGTAGGTCGCGGACTCGAGCTGCTTCCTCGCTGGCTCGCTTCGAACCACGATCCAGCGCCAGGGCTGAAGGTTCCACTCGGAAGGCGCAAGGCGAGCAAGCTCGATCACGTGCTCGAGGGCCGAGTCAGGAATGTCGCGCGGGGAAAAGCGTGTGAAATTCGGCCCTACACGCAATGATGTCCGCGCGTCCGACTGCGTTCCATCTCCGATGCCATCGTTCGGCATGATCGTTCTCCCAGCCTATACCCCGCGGAGTTGAAAGGCTGTAATCAGAGCCAAGCCAAAGAGCACGGCCTGAGTCAGTTCGCTCATCCCCAGCCGATGGACCTGTAGTCGTTGAGGTTGCCGGAATATCCATACGACGCCGCGCACGAGCGCCGGGATGAACGCCAGTAATGCGAGGCCCGGCAGCCATCCGGCGCGCCAGGCCGACCCCCAAGCAGCAAACCTGTCAACGCTTCGCCGAGCAGGAAGCCTTGTGCCGCGGTAAAGCGTTCCGCGGGCAAGGTGAGCCGCGCGGTGTGAATGCGCAACTGCACGTAGTGAATCTGATTGGCCGCGAACAGCCAGTTTACCGCCCAGGCGATCAGAGCCATGCGGCCGAGATTTCCCGAAGCGAGGTAATACGCGCCGGCCGCGGTGGAGGTGAGCGCCAAAGCCCCGGTCAACTGGGCATTCATCCGCGTCTCGCGCCCCAGGCTCTTCAGGGCCGCTTGCGCAAGGAAGGCCGCCGCCGCGGCCGCGCCTAACAGAAGCAGACCGTGCGCGCGCTGCCACCCGATGAGAAAGATCAGCGCGGTGCCGGAGACGCCAAGGCAAATCACGATCGAGGCAAGGACCACCGCGCGCTCCGCGGCGTTCTGCGGGCGCATCGCCGAAAGGTGCAGCCAGACTTCGACGGGCGTGCGCAGGCAAAAGAGCCCCAGTGCCGCCAGCGCGAAGAGCATCACCGGGACGATCGTCTGTGCGCTCGGGTGGCCCAGCCAGGCGCCGGTCACGAGAGGAACGAATAGCAGGCCCCAGGCGCCGTGCTCGCGAGGCCAGACCAATAACCTGAGCCGCGTTGTACCGGGCGTGTGCACTACAGAAGATGTGCTGGACATTGCCTTAAGGTGAACCTGAGTTCAAGCCGCGATGAGGCCCCGCACTCGGTAAATCGCCTTGTTGACTTCCACGAGCAGATCCTCGAGGGACGCGCCGACTTTGCGCGCCGCCATTTCAATCGAACAATCGAAGCAAGACTCCCGCAGGCCGAAGCTTTCAAAAACCGACGCGGTCTCGGGGTATTTCTGCTTGATTTCGCGAACAGTCTCGCTGCCGCGTACTAGATCAGTGAATCGCAGCATGGCTTTCCTCCGCCGCGCGTCGTTCAGGATTACCTGTGCGCGGCTGATACACACAGAACGGCTCTTCATCCAGATAGTCGCGCGTCGCCGCATAGGCGCGCGCGCGGCAACCCATGCAGACATTGCGGAACTCGCAAATGCCGCATTTGCCTTTCAAGTTGGCGGTGTCGCGGAGCTGCTGGAAAACGGTGGCGTTCTCCCAGATATCCGCAAACGACTGCTGGCGCAAGTCCCCCGCCAGCACGGGAAGATAACCGCAGGGGAAGACTTCCCCTTGATGCGAGATGAAGCACACGCCCGTACCCGCCAGGCAGCCCTTAGTCATCGCGTGCATGCCCTCCGGGTGTCCAGAAGGCTTCCCCGCGGGCTGCGGGTGAAGCGCTATGCCCGTCGAGCCGGGCATGGTCATTTCGGTAGGGCCAATGGCCGGGCCGGACGGCGTCGTGCCAGCTTCGCGGCGTTCGGCGGCGCGCCGCTGCCGCATCACGCGGAAGTAATGCGGCGCGCAAGTGGCTTTCAGCTCGATGCCCCCTTCCTGGGAGCGGTCGTAAAACCAGTTCAAAATCTTTTCGTATTCTTCTGCCGGCACCATCTGATCGTCGGCGATATCCACGCCGCATCCGACCGGGACCAGCAGGAAAGTATGCAGGGCGTCGGCGCCGAGGCGCTTCGCCAGTTCCAGCACTTGGGGGAGCTGATGCGCGTTATGGCGCGCAATCGTCATGTTGATCTGCAGGGACATGCCGAGCTCGTGCAGATTGCCGAACCCGTGCAAAGCGGCGTCGAAGGCCCCGCGATGACCGCGGAAGGCGTCATGGGTGCCTGCGTCCGCGCCATCCAGGCTGATCGAAACGCGCCGCACGCCCGCCTCGACGATCTGGCGGGCGATTTCCTTGGAAACCAGTGTCCCGTTCGTGGCCAGTGCCACGCGCATGCCGCGCCCGGCGGCATAACGGGCCAAATCAAAGATGTCGTGGCGAAAGAGAGGCTCGCCACCGCTCAGAACTATGATTGGTAGGGATACCTGAGAGACTTGCTCGATTAAGTTCAGGGCTTTGGTCGTAGGTAGGTCAAGTGGTGATGAGAGTTCTGAAGCGGTGGCACGACAATGCACGCAACGCAGGTTGCATCCCTTTGTCACCTCCCAAAAGATGAGTCGCGGTTTGTAGTTTACCGTTTCCATCGGTGTCTCACGACTCGAACTTGTGGCGGCCAACTTATGCCGCCTTCTCCTCGAAGTGCACGTCGCGTTCCAGACTTTCAGTCACTTCTGGCACTTCGCGGCTAATCTCCTCATTGTTCAGATAACACGCGGGGTCTTCCATCCAAAGGTCGCCGTAAACGCACTCGGCGCGGGCCCGGGAATTCCCCCAACAAGCGGCTTTGCAGTGGCAGGTCGCGCACCGGCCCTTCAGGCGCGGCAGAGGATTCCGCAATCCGGCCAGCAGCGGATTCGACCGGTCGGTCCAGATCTGGCTAAAAGGCCGCTGGCGAACGTTCCCCAGGCTATGCTCGGGCCAATGGGGGTGCAGGTGTACGTACCCGCGGGAATCGATGCCCGCGATCCCGGCTCCGGAGGCGCTCGCTTCGGCGACATCACTCGTCAGCCGCTGGTAAACCTGTGCCGCACGCTCAGGATCGCTTTCGGCCAGCTTCAGACAGAAGTAGATGCCGTCAGCAAGATTGTCGGCCGTCGCGATCTCGATACCGAGTCCCTGCCGGTAGAATCTCCTTGCACGCTCGAAGAGGAAGTCCATTGCGTGCCGGGACTCTTCGTGGCTGAGGTCGTCCTGATGTGGATCGTTGCCGCGTCCCGTATACATCAAGTGATCGAAGCACACGCGCGGTACCCGCTCGCGCTCGAGAAAGTCGAAGATGGGCTCCAGATCGCCATAAATGCGCTTCGTCAGCGTGAATCGCGTCCCCACCAGCAAACCGGCTTCCCGGCAGTTGTGGAAACCGCGGAGGGCCGAATCAAAACCCCCCATCTTGCCGCGGAACAGGTCGCCCATCCAGCCGAGGCCGTCAAATGAGATGGTCACTTCATCGAGGCCGGCCTGCATCAGCCGGTCCGCGAGGAAGTTGGTCAGCAGCGTGCCGTTGGTCCAGAGTTCTACTTTGAGGCCGTACTGGTGCGCGTCAGCGATTAAATCGGGAAGATCAGGGCGCATGACCGGCTCGCCCCCCGCCAGCACCAACGAGCGCACCCCAGACTGAACCAGGTCTTCGAACATAACGCGGGCTTTTGCCGTCGAGAGCTCACCGCTATGAGGCTGCACGCCTGAGTCGGCATAACAATGAAGACAGCGCAAGTTGCACGCCCGGGTTGCCTTCCAAACCACCGCCGGCCCCTTCTGGGGCATGGGAGTTGTTACAAGGCGTGATCGGCCACCAAACCCGGAGGTTCCGCCGACGGCGTGACGATCGAAGCGGACTGAATGTCCCTGCAACGAACCGGAAAAATACAGCTTCGTAACTTCTATCATTCCACGCCTTCTTACTGGTTCGTTTGGCCCTGGTCGCTGAGGGCGCTTTCGGGGGGCTAGGCGTTGCACTTGGAATAGTTAACGGGGGTTGGAGATCCCGGTTCGTCCGATTTCCGTTATCCCCAACCCCCAACCTGGATTGTGTCCAGGTTCCTAGGACCCGAAGTCCCTCGCACCCCCCTTTAGGGCAACACCGATGCCAAACGTATCCGGAATCGAGCGCGCCCGCACAAAACCTCCAACGCTCAGAATCAAAGAGGGTTATGCACGAAAGGTAACTCCTCGTCCTGGGTAGCCATTGAACTCTTCAACTTGGGTCATTGAGGGAAATGACCGTGGGCATCTGGGAGAGGGGGGTGAAAAGCCGCAAGACAGGTCCCGTTAGGTGATTTTGCCAAGTCGCCGGGGGTAGGCAAGGGTGTCTTGACCATCGCGCCAGAGCTTGCCGTCCTAAGCAGTGACACAAAGGGGACGGCCTGAAACTCGCTGACATACAGAAGTGCTACCCACTAGCGTGCTGCAACCGCTCTCAAGTCATCGTAAAACTCTCGGAAATGCTGACACGAGGTGTAGACCCGCTGGAACTCCATCGCCTTGAAGAGCGGTGTTCCGTCGATGATCTTGTTGTAGCGCCGTTTTCTGATCCGCAGGAAGAGTCTATTCAGGCGATCAGAAGGCGGATTCTCGAAGTTCTTCAACTCTGCGTTCGGATCCGGCTGAATCCTTTTATCATTCAGTCGCTTGGCGAGTGCATTTCCCTCCGCCAATATCCAGGCTTCTGTTTCATGAACGCAAACGTGAGGAAAGAAATCGTCTGCTCGGGGATGATTGACCTGGCCACGCAGCCAATCTCGGACACGTCCAATTTTCGTTTCCAGGCTGTCGTGAGGCTGGTGGACTACTTTATTCATTCCCTTCAAATCGATTAATGTGAATACCGCGAGCACTTCCTGTTCGTTGAGGTAACCTTTAGCGAACTTCGCTATTTTCTCGGGTTTCCCATCAGCGTTGATGGCCTTCAGGCCGACAGACCTGAGACCATCTGATGCCCACTGCCGGGCGAGGAAGTGCCGTAGAGCTAGCTCCTCCGTGTCGCCTTCGCAAAGCACAACGATTCTGCTCACCTTTGTTCCGGGGATCTCTATGGCCGTCCGCCGAGATGGCCGGCCAGCCACAATTCAGAGAGGTTGAAATCCTTCAGCCACTGTTCGAGGTCGGGTTTATTCAAGCGCTTTAGATGTGATTCGCCATCCACCTTCTCGGCGATAATGACCTGTTCGGGATCGAGCTTCGCCACGATCTGAGGGGAATGCGTGGCCACGATGACTTGCGTTCGCGAGGCGGCATCCTGTAGCAACTCGGCCACCAGCTTGATCCAATCGGGATGTAGGCCTAACTCAGGTTCGTCGATGCAGATCAGCGGCGGCGGGTCGGGGGTCTTGAGGATGGCTATCATGCAAAGAAGTTTGAGCGTGCCGTCCGAGAGGAGGTTAGCAGAGATTCCTTCCCTCTTGAAGGGCCGTTCAAACCAGTGGAGGAGAACTTTGCCGTCCCCGCCCCCGGGCGGAACCGTTAATCTCATGAAGTCCGGGTAGGCCGTCTTAAGTATTTCCGACACTTCGTGCCAATGGTCCGGCCAATCCTGTTGGATTGAGTAAAGAACCGAAGAAAGGTTGCTGCCGTTTGGCAAGAGTCGAAGGCCTGTTCTAATCAACGACGGTTGACGGATGGGAGAATCCGGCCCCGTGTAGATATCGCGGTAAAAGGTCGTACCCTGGAATTCTCGCAAAAGTGCCCAAGGCTCCGGGTATTTCTCCGGATCCCTGACCTGGAAGATCGCGAGCTCAATATCCTCGACGGACTTGCGCTGTCCGAACAGTGGGACGGATTCTAGATGACGGCTGAACACAACCTGCGTTCTTTCTCTATCGATCTCAAGGGACATCTCATTCGGCGGTTCTTCCTGAAGGTGCTCCTTCCACACGCAAAAATTCACCCCGAGACCTCGCAGGGCAACCTTATATCTAACGTCGAACGACCCCCTCTCAGGAGTCTCTGGGACCGGGGAAGGCGGCGACTGAGAAATTTGACTAGGTAGGTCTCTGAAGTGGAATTCAATGCGAACTTCGGACGAAGCGTCCAATCCGAAGGAGATGTCGCGAAACCCACCGCGCCTATTAATGCCGACAGCCAGCTCGCCGCGTGCGGCCTCAGTCATCAGCATTAGCAAATCGATCAGGTTTGATTTCCCACCGCCGTTCGGGCCAATCAGGACGGCAAGGCGTGGCATCTCAAGCTCAACCGACTTGAAGCTCCGGAAGCCCTCAATCTTGATGTAATCGAACATGACGAAGCCTCGCAGCTTCGTGGATTATTGCTTCGGCACGGATTATATCATGCCGCAGCCTCACCGGGCTTCCGCGCCCCTTGTATTGGGTGCGTGTACAAGCTGGTCCCCGCGCCTGTCGCGCTCTTTGCCACTCGCTCCCCGGGAGGGCCCCGTGGCCCATGTCCCTGCCTACGGGCTCGGTGATTCCCGCAACGGCCTCCGCTAGAAAGCTGGTAAAATGGCGCGCTTCGGAGTGGTGACGAACATCCAATGCGGCCCCGGCGGAGGGCCGTGGCT
>JAIQGA010000401.1 GCA_020072925.1 Terriglobia bacterium
CCAGCAGGTGCCCGAGCCCACGCCGCTCCAGACGCGGGCGCACGAACTGATCCGGACGTTCCCAGTAACAGGAAACTGATTTTGCCGCTATCTCTCAGCGAGTCAGTAGAATTCCGTCCAAATGCCGTGGAACTTCGGACTAGACCGTCAGGCTATGCAGGTACTCGTAGCTGATCTTGACGCTTTCGAGAGGCGGAATCTCGCAGTAGTCCTGCTCGGCGTAGAAATATTTCATGCCGCCCTTAGGCGCGGCCTCAAAGATCCGCTTCCAGTCGATCGTGCCCTTGCCGACTTCGGCAAAGAGTCCGGGCTGGGCGTCGAAGTCCAGGGTGGGCGGATGTCCGGCTTTCAAGTCTTTGATGTGCAGCAGCGGGAACCGTCCCGGATACTTGTTGAAGAACTCCACCGGATCGTGGCCGGAATGCGTCACCCAGAAGGTGTCCATCTCGAATTGCACCAGGTTCGCGTCCAACTTCTCGAGCAGGAATTGATACGGCATGACGCCTTCGACCGTCTGAAACTCGAAGTTGTGGTTGTGGTAGGCAAACTGGATTCCCGCCTTCTTCGTTTCCTCGCCGGCCTTACTGAAAACGTCCACGAGGTGCTTGTAGTCGTCCAGGTTCTTGCGCTGCTCGGGCTGGAGGATGGCGTTGACCATATACTTGAGGCCGATGGCTTTGGCGTATTCGATCTGTTGCGGCCAATTGGTCTCGATCTGCGACACCACGTAGTGGCCGCTGGGCGCCACCAGTCCATGGTCCTTGAGCAGTTTGCGCATCGCGCGGGAGTCCTTCCCGTAATTGTCGTAAAGCTCGACTTGCTTGTACCCGATTGCGGCCACTTGCGCGAGCGTGCCGTTCACGTCTTTCGCAAGATCGTCGCGAAGGGTGTAGAGTTGCAGTCCGATGGGCATGTTGTAAGGGTTCGCAAGCAGGTTGACGTGCGTCGCGTTCGCCGCCACCGCGCCTAAACCCAGAGCCGTGTTCCGCAGGAAATCTCGTCGCTTCATCATGAGGGCAATATCTCCTTAGAGGCAATGAAATCGCGCCATAAATATACTCGTTTGGCGGGTATTCGCAACTTGAATTCGCTGCGGGCGCGAAGGCGATGCGATGTCCACGGAAATTTCCCCTAGCGGGGAGCGTCGCGCGCGAGCGGCCTGCACCCGTGCTACGATAGCCCAATGCCGGGAAAGCGGCGAGCTTCAAGCCGAGTCGACGATGATTCCCACTTCATGCGGCTGGCGCTGCGAGAAGCGACTCGCGGCGCGCGGGAGCAGGAGGTCCCTGTGGGCGCGGCGGTAGTCCGTGATGGCCAGGTCCTGGCGCGCGCCCACAACCGGCCGATTGGCTTGCACGACCCCACCGCACACGCCGAAGTCCTGGCGCTGCGACGCGCCGCCAGGAAGCTGGGGAATTACCGCCTGACGGGGTGTGACCTGTATGTTACAATTGAACCGTGCGCCATGTGCGCGGGCGCCATTGTTCAGGCGCGCGTGCGGCGCGTGGTGTTCGGGGCGACGGACCCCAAAGCCGGCGCGAGTGGCTCCGCCTTGAAAGTTCTCAACCACCCCAAACTCAACCATCAAGTGGAGGTGGTCGCGGGCGTGCTCGCCGAGGAGTGCGCGACGCTGCTGCGCCAGTTCTTCCGAGCGCGGCGAAAACGGTAGACGGTAGACGGCACACGGTAGACGGGGCGTGAGGCATGAGAATTGCCGTCTCCACTTTACTCGGCGGCCAGTGGTCAGTAATCAGTCGTCAGTAGTCAGTCATGAAGGTACAACCTTTGATGGGAGGCGAGTTTCGAGTTTCTATTTTCTAATTTCTAATTTCCAGTTTCCGATTTTTCCCGCCGCGGAGAGGTACCGAAGCGGTCATAACGGGGGCGCCTCGAAAGCGTCTTGCCTGCCAAAAGCGGGCACGTGGGTTCGAATCCCACCCTCTCCGCCAGTCCTTTAGAATGAGTGGGTTAGGTGCCATCCTAAATTGATCCTAAGACATTCCGTGGATTTCCCGACTTTCCAGCACTTTAAGCGAAGGGGGAAATCATGGGACTCGCCACATTCTCGATTTACAAGTTGTCCCTGCCAATAATACCGTTCAGACTGAAATCATTGATCTAATTGAAGACCGTTGTTAATGTTTCCCGCATGTTCACCGTCTTCCTTTCCTCAGGTTGCCAGTATCCTCTCGTGGTTTCAAACTCGCGCCTCGCTGCAGGTCGAGATTCTGGCTCTCCGTCACCAGGTAACCGTCCTCAAGAGGTCTCAACGCGGCCGGCTTCGTCTAAACTCTGCGGACCGACTGCTCTGGGTTTGGCTCTGCCGCTTCTGGGCAAATTGGCGCTGGGCGCTGCTCATCGTGAAGCCCGAGACGGTTATCGCCTGGCACCGAAAAGGGTTCCGGATTTATTGGACATGGAAAAGTCACCAGGCCGCACCCGGGCGCCCGACCGTTCCTCGGGAGGTCCGTGACCTGATTCGCAAGATGAGTTTGGTGAATCCGCTCTGGGGAGCACCGCGCATCCATGGCGAGCTGCTGAAACTCGGAATTGAACTATCTCAAGCCACCGTTGCCAAGTACATGCAGCGTCACCCAAGACCACCCTCCCAGACGTGGCGTACGTTTCTCGACAGTCACCTGAAGCAATTGGTCTCGACGGATTTCTTCGTGGTGCCGGCCTTAAGCTTTCGAATCCTCTTTGTCTTTGTGGTTTTGGCCCATCATCGGCGCCGCGTGATTCATTTCAATGTCACCGCCCATCCCACCTCGGAATGGACGGCTCAGCAGATTGCCGAGGCCTTTCCTTGGGATACGGCCCCACGCTATCTGCTGCATGATCGGGATTCGATCTATGGAGACTCCTTTCGTCAGAAAGTGCGAGGGATGGCGATTCGCGAAGTCCTCACAGCCCCGCGGTCGCCATGGCAGAGTCCCTATGTGGAGCGCCTGATTGGATCCATCCGATGGGAGTGTCTGGACCACCTAATCGTGTTCAACGAATCGTCACTGCGACGCACTCTCAAATCGTATTTCGATTATTACCACGGGGCGCGCACGCACTTATCGCTGGAGAAAGATGCGCCGGAGACCAGGCCGGTTCAACCGCCGGAGCTGGGGTCAGTGGTTGAACTGCCGGAGGTCGGCGGACTGCACCGTTATGAACGGCGAGCGGCTTGAAGAGTTGTTCTCGAACTGAAGAAGGGTGCCTCTCAACCTGGAGTCGACCGAGGTGCGCGAGAGTCCGGCCAGGTGAGAACACGACTTTCCCTGAGTTCGCACCGCCATCAAATCTGGAGCCTGCGCCCACCCGGCAGTTCCTTGACCCTTTGACACTCCTGTGAATTATCCGCTGCTTGCGGTCGATCGAGTTTTTGGCAGGGACAGCTTTCGTAGTGCGAACATTCTCCCAGGCTGACGGAGTATAGTAAAGCCCTCCTCGGCGGATCGGTAAGTTTCCAGCCATGCCTGCCGGCGTCACTGCGGAGGTTGCTCCTTTTGTGGTTGGGAATCTTCGTCCGTTTGCTTACCCCGAGCGTTGAGTCGTCCAATCAGGTCCTGCTGGACATTTTGCCGCGCCCGCCAATATTGATCCTCGCTCGCCTCCTCCGCACCGGTCTCGGCTGGAGCGAGGTCACCACTTGCCTGGGTGGGCTGCGGGCCCTGGCCCTGGACCTGCTGAGGTGAAGTGGAACTGCCGGCCTTGGCTGACAGAATCACCCGCACTGGCCCATTCGGGTTGGCAGCGGATCCCAAGATGGCGTAATCGAAACTCAAAGGTCCCAACAAGCGATCGAGCACAACGGCGACTGGGCCGGGACCCGTCTGTCCATTCACGCGTTCGTTAGCCTCCGGTGGAAAATCGATCACCGCGCCGGTCTGCTTTGAAACCGCGCGCAGGATATCGCTCAGCGTGGAGTTGTGCGCCTGAATCGTCAGCTTGCCGTTCTCGTACCTGATGACT
>JAIQGA010000402.1 GCA_020072925.1 Terriglobia bacterium
GGGCAGTTTCCGTGACAGGTCGTTCTTCGCGATCGGATTGCCACAGACCCGAGGTGGAGGCGAGGCCGGCCGCCGGGACAAAAAGTCCCGCCGAGAGGAAGGCTCGACGAGTGGACATTTTGTTCATATCATCCCCCAAGACAATTTAAGGTATAATAACGCACGAACGTGGCATGATAGAGCACGAGGAGGACCTAATCCAGTGAATTTCACACGCCGACATTTCTTGCAGGGCGCTGGCGCTGGCCTAATGGCGGTAGGGGCACGCCATGGCGTGCCCCTACGGGGGGAGGCACCTCTTCTCCGTGCGCAGGAGCCCCCTGCCGCGCCGATTCTGCCCACCATCAAGGAGTTTCCCGGCATCTCGCAGGTCTCCCTCGCCCACGGTGACGATCGTCGCAAGAACATTACTGCGGCGCTCACGGCCATTGACGACCAGATCCGCCCGAAGCTCCAGCGGAAGAAGTACGTGGTGATCAAGCCCAACATCGTGAACACGGTGAATCAGCTCGCCTCGACGCATGCTGACGCCCTGCGCGGGATCATCGACTACCTGGCGCCTCGTTTCAAAGGCCCCATCGTGATTGCCGAGTCGGCGGCCGGAGACACTCTGGAAGGCTACGAGAACTTCCGCTACACGCGCCTGCCCGGCGAATACCGCGACCAACGCATCAGCCTGGTGGACCTGAACCGCGAGGCAAAATACGAAACCATTCCGCTCATCGACTTTGACCTGCACGTGACGCCGGTGCGGCTGGGGGCGCGCTTGCTCGACCCCGACGCCTTCGTGATTTGCTCGGGCATCATGAAGACGCACAACGCGGTGGTTGTAACCCTCTCTGTGAAAAACCTGGTGCTGGGTTCGCCGTTGCACAGCGTGCCGGGTGAAAAGTACTGGAACGACAAGCGCAAGTATCACGTGGGCATCCGCCAGACGCATTACAACATGCTGCTGACAGCACAGAAGCTCCAGCCCAACTGGGGCGCCGCGGTGATCGACGGGTTCGAAGGCATGGAGGGCAACGGACCGAACTCCGGCACGCCCGTGCCTTCCCGCCTCGCCATTGCTTCCACCGACTACATCGCCGCCGACCGCGTGGGGATTGAGGCCATGGGCGTCGACCCCTCCTGGGTGGGCTATCTCGCCTACGCCGCGCAAGTGGGGCTCGGGAATTATCACCTCGACAAGATCAAGGTCGAAGGCCCTGCGGTCGCCTCCGTTCGCAAAAAATACCGCCTGCACCCCGACATTGAGCGCGAATTGCAGTGGATGGGCCCCATGGAGGAATTACCCCCCAAGCTGGGTTACCGGCTGAGTGAGGAAGGGCCAATCTACGGTTAACGGCGTCGCTCCCCCGTCGTCATTCCCGCGCGGGCGGGAGTCCACGGCTACAAGAATGGACCCCCGCGGGGGTGACGTCCGCACCTGACGGCCTCCCTCCCACATCGTCATTCCCACGCAGGCGACACCTACCCAGAGCCGTGGGGCCTCCCACGGGAATTACTGTGACGGTTTGGGGGCGGGGAGGGGCTGGGATATTGGCGGGGGCGTTTCAGGCTTTCCAAGTTTCTGCGTGGACTCCACGTTGAAGAGCTTGAAGTCCGAATACAGGTGTTTGTTCCGCAGGCGTTTGCCAGCCCAGGCGACGGTGACGGTGACTTCCTGCGGCAGCCAGAACGCTTCCGGAAGCTGGTTAAAGCGGACTTCGCCGAAGTCTATTTGGGTGGTCTCTCTATCTAGCCTGACCTCCGGCACGGGCAGAAGCAGGTCGGTGCGCAAGCGCAGGATCTGGTAGGTCTCGGGATCGATCCAGGCCAGGCCCTGGGAAAAAGTGGGCGCGTAAGTTGTACTGGTTCGAAAGGCGCCCTTCATGCGGGCTTTGGCGGGCTGCTGGGCGAAGGCAATCACGTAAGTATTGCGACTGTGGATTTTCTGCTGGCCGAGATAGCGAAAGATCGTTTGAGGCTGGTGACTGGGATGGAAGAGCAGCGAAGCCGAGGCAAATCCCGACGTGAGCATGAAGCCGTGCGCTAAGCCCCGTCCCTCGTCGAGGGCGTTCGCGGGGCCTGTCCGGTACTCCTCAAACCAGGGTCCCCACTGTCCATCGTGTAGAAGGCACAAATATTGCGCCTTGGAATTCAGAGTCTCCTGCACATTTTCGTTGCGTCCCAGCTTTTCCTGGTGAATTTTTTCCAGCGACGAAGTATTGGGGAAATTCCGGAAAAACTCCGCAACATTCTTGCCCACTGCGGCCAGGATAGGTTCGAGCAATTTCTGGTCCGTGGCCGGCTCGAGCCCTTGGAGTTCCGGCGTGGTTTGGTGGAGATAGTCGATGGGCTGGCCGCCGCGCGACCGAGCTTTGGCCTGGGTCCCCTCTGCTCTGCTGCGATCTCGAATTCGCAACCAGAGCACGCGGACCTGCTGGGGCATCGTGCGGACATCCCGGCCGGCAAGATAAAGGTCCATTTCCTTGCTCGCTCCGTTCAAATCGTCTTCGCCCTCCAGGGCCTCGGAGCGCAGGAGTCGCGCCTCAGGTCCTGCCCCCGCCTCGATTGCCTTTGTCAAGTGAGTGGCCGCGATCTCGAAGTTCTGCCGTAACAATTCCGCTCGGCCGAGCTCCTGGAGCGCCAGAAGGTTCGCCGGCCCTACTCCGACCGCCTCGGACAAGAACCCCCATGCTCGCTCGGGCTGATGTCGCCAACTCTCCATGATGCCCAGAGCTACCAGGGGTTCGGGCCGCGCCACTTTGGTGTTTGCGCGACCCTGAACGACCGCCTCGGAGAGGTCGCGGTACGCTCCGTCCCAATCTCCTGCGTCGAGCTCCGCAAGTGCCCACATGGTGCGGCATAACAGGCAGGAAGGGTCGCGACGTACCACCTTGGCGAATGATGACAGGCTGCGGTCTGGGCGTTTCTTGTCGAGAAATTCCTCCGCCCCCTGCGCGTAATCTTTTTCCCCTTTCGCTGACAGCCCTTCGGAGGCTCCAGCCTTTCTCAGCCCCGGCGCGAGGCCTGAAATCAAGTCGCCCTGGGAAAGCAGCGCGGGGTCCGGCTCCGCGTCCCGCAACGTTACGTGAATAATCCAGGGCTTGCTGATATCCCCGAGGTCCACCGTAGCGCGAGCATTTAGGAAGCCCTTCTTCGAGACCGTCAAATTGATCCCGAGCTTTCCGGGGGCACGGGCGTTTAATATGTAGTCGGTCTTGAATTCTCCCTGTAAGTCCGTGGTGAGGGATCGAATTTGCGCGCCACTGATAGGCGCCAAAACGACAGTCGCGCCCCCGATCGGATCTCCTTGGAGCGTAGTGACCTTGCCGGCCACGACCCAGGTCATGGCCTCAAAGTCAAATGGGAGGCTGCCAATTTGCTGAGGTGCCGGCAGGGGTGTCGGGAAAAGACACGCCAGCGCGGAAAGGGTAACAAGGTGCCACGCGGACTTCCTGACGCGAAACTTTGCAGTGCTCACGGCAAGCCTCAGCCGGTGCCGCCGGAAAACTTAGCACGCCTCGCCTGTCGGTTCAACCGAGCCCGCTTTTGGTGTGTGGATTCGCTAAGTTCACTCGGCAAGTGCAACACCTTGCATAAGCCGGGATTTTGCCTTTTAGCTCTCCGGCCGACCGACAGCATACCCCTGACCTCATCTCCAGGCAATGGCCAGTCCAGTTTTCAACGTTCGGCGCCTCCAGCGACCAGAGGAGGGGCCTATTCTGCCATTTCTCAGCGAAGAGTTTCAATTTTTGAAACTCTGCGGTCTTTTGCTTCAGGGTTGTGGTGTGCCGATATAATGCCGCGGGTGTCGCCCGGGGTGGAGACGCGCACGGTCGGAGTGTGGCAGCTCAGCGAACTGTTACGAAGGCTTGGATGACCAGTCGAACTGACCCCTCACCCGCCCTCCTTCGTCGGGCACCCTCTCCCCAAGGGAGAGGG
>JAIQGA010000078.1 GCA_020072925.1 Terriglobia bacterium
GCAGCTCGAAGGCCACCCACGCGCGTGGATCTTCACCTCGGCGACGCTTGCCGTCGCGGGCGATTTCGGCCACTACCGCAGCGAGCTGGGGCTCGAGGAGGCGCGGACGGCATGCTGGCGCCGGGCGGGATCTGCCGAAAGCGTTCCTTGTAACGTTCCTGCAATTCCGGCGCGGTGACGAAGATCTCGCCCAGCGTGGTGCCGAAGCGCTCGATGTAAAGCGGGAGATTGTTTTCCTCCGCGAGTTTCCCGATGTTCTTGCCGACCATGGCTGCGGCCAGCGGACCGCGCGCCCAGGCGATCAGCTTCGCGTAGGGCGACATCATCGCGAGACCTTTGAATATCTGGTCCTCGAAGGTGAAGCCCCCGGCGACGGCGATGGCGGGAAGATACTGGTTCTGCTTCGCGAGGCGCTCGCAATACTGGCGAAGCAGCGAGTGCAGCTCGATGCCCGGAATGCCCCACTCGTTCATCATCCGCCAGGGGCTCATGCCGGTGCCGCCGCCTGCGGCGTCCACGGTGAGCAGATCGATGCCCGCCTCGGAGGCCCACTTGACGGCGCGCGCGAGGTCGGCGGGCCGATAGGCGCCCGTCTTCAGGAAAACCCATTGCGCGCCTGCTTTCCGTAGTTCTTCGACGCGCCGCAGGAAGGTGTCGCGATTCGCCATGCCCACGCGCGAGTGGCGCTCGAATTCGCGGAAGCTCCCGCGCTCGAACGCCTCGACCACCACCGGGTCCTCGGGGTCGGGCAGCACGATGTACCCGCGCGCCTTCAGCAGGCGCGCCTTCTTCAGGTCGCGGATTTTCACTTCGCCGCCGATGTCTTTGGCGCCCTGTCCCCACTTCAACTCGACGGCCTTCACGCCCAGCTTGCCGAGGGCGTATTCCTGCACGCCGAGCTTGGTGTCTTCGACGTTAGCTTGCACGATGATCGCGCCGTAGCCTTCTTCCTGCCAGGCGCGGAAGGTGTTGATGCGCCACTCGAGCTCGCGGCTCGAAAGCACGCGCCCATCGGACATCTGCGATTCCGGATCCATGCCGCACACGTTCTCACCGACGGTCAGGCAGGTGCCGGTCAGCGCCGCGCCGATCGCCAGGCCTTCCCAGTTGTTCTTGGCGATGTTGGTGGACCCAAGCCCGGCGAGGATGAAGGGCAGCTTGGAGCGAATGCCGTCGCCGCGTCCCCACCGAACCTCGAGGTTGACGTTGGGGAAGAGCGCCTTGTCGCTCGACGCCTCCACTCCCCAGGCGCCTGTGGCGCGGCCCAGAATCGTGAAGTGCGAGAGGTCCACGGGATAATTCTTCGCCGAGGCCGTGGTGATAATCCCGAACGGCTGCGGGTAAATCATCTCCGCGCCCCGGTAGGCCGACTTGCCGATCTCGCACATGCCGATGCACCCGTCCACGCACGTCGTGCACATGCCGCTGAAGGGGCTGACCGAGTCCTCGGTGCGATTTTTGGTCAAGGTCGCCGCGGAGGCGTTCAAGCGCGAATACGTCATGGCAGTTCTCCTTCTACTTCACTTTCTGGTTCCCGACGGGTCTGCCGGGCTCAAGCTCGCCGCTACGGGCCGCGGAGCGACGTCCTTGCGAAACGGGCCGGGCAGCTCGCAGGCCGCGCAGGGGTCCAGGAAACACATGGCATCGTCGTGGTACGCGAGGCAAGCAGGCGCGAAATTGATGCACCCGCTGCACAAGGTGCTTTCCGCTTGCGGCCCGTGGCAGCGCAACTCGCACACCGGGCAGATATACATGCAGGCTCCGCAGTGCCGGCAAGTTTCCGATTGCTGGCGGAACGGCGACATCACCTTGCGTCGCGCGCCGCGATAGGCGAAGCCGATGGCGCCCGCCATCATTTGCTCCGCGCAGATGCGGACGCATTTGCCGCACTGGATGCAGTCCTCCGACTTGGGAGAAAAGCGCACTTCCCGCACGCCATAGCGGCTGGCCAGGTCTTGAATCGTTTTCGATTGCGGGCAGGTGGCGACATACAGCTCCAGGAGTAATCGCCGCGCGCGCTCGACGCGCGCGGAGTGCGTGTGAATCACCAAGCCGTCGTCCGCGGCGAGCGTGCAAGCACTCTGAAGTTTCGTGCGCGGCGGCGTGCCCACTTCCACCACGCATAGCCGGCACGCGCCGTAGGGCTTCAGCCCATCTTCGTGGCAAAGGGTCGGGACGGGAATCCCCAGGAATTGCGCGGCCTCGAGCACGCTCGTTCCGCGCTCGACTTCGACCGGAATGCCGTTGATGGTCAGTTTGGGCAAGGCAGACTCCCAAAGGTCAGTTGTCCGTTGTCCGCGGTCCGTTGTTCGCCTTCGGCGTTCTTCCTTTTTTCACCATTCACTATTCACAATTCACTATTATCGAGTTATACGTACGATATCCACTCTACTCGACAACCACTGCTTTAGGCACGCAGACCTCAACACAGGCTCCGCACTTGATGCACTTGGCGTTGTCGATGGAGTGGGCGTGTTTCTTTTCGCCCAGGATTGCTTCGCTCGAGCACACGTGCACGCAGGCGTCGCAGCCGTCGCAGAGCGTGGGCTCGATGCGGTACGTGATGAGTTGCTTGCACACTTTGGCGGGACAGCGCTTCTCGCGCACGTGGGCCAGGTACTCGTCGCGGAAATAGCGCAGGGTGGTGAGCACGGGATTCGGCGCGGTCTGCCCCAGCCCGCAGAGCGAAGTCTCGCGCACCATCCACGCCAGGTCCTCGAGCAACTCCAGGTCTTCTTCCCGACCGTTCCCTTCGGAAATACGCGCCACGATCTCGTGCATGCGCTGCAAGCCCTCGCGGCAAGAAAAGCATTTGCCGCAGGATTCATCCTGGAGAAAACCCAGAAAGTATTTAGCAATGTCCACCATGCAGTTCGAGTCGTCCATCACGATCATGCCGCCCGAACCCATGATGGCGCCGGCGCGCGTCAGGCTCTCGTAATCCACCTCCAGATCCAGCAGCGATTCAGGGATGCAGCCGCCCGAAGGCCCGCCGGTCTGAATGGCCTTGAACTTCCGCCCGTCGGGCACTCCCCCGCCAATCTCTTCCACGACGCGCCGCAGGGTGATGCCGATGGGCACTTCGACGAGCGCGGAGTTCTTCACCGCGCCGACGAGGCAGAACGTCTTGGTGCCTTTGCTCGACGGCGTGCCTAACTGCGCGTACCAGTCCCCGCCCCGCATGACGATCAGCGGGACGTCCGCCCAGGTTTCGACGTTGTTGATGCACGTGGGCTTTCCCCACAAACCTCGCTGCGCCGGGAAGGGCGGCCGCTGGCGAGGTTCGCCCACGCGCCCTTCCACCGAAGCGATCAGCGCCGTCTCCTCGCCGCAGACGAAAGCTCCCGCGCCTTCGACCACGCGCAGATGGCAGTTGAAGCCGGAGCCAAAAATGTTGTCGCCCAGGAGGCCGGCGGCTTCCGCCTGCGCGATGGCCTCGCGCATCCGCGTCACGGCGAGAGGATATTCCTCGCGGATATACAGAATTCCCTCCGCCGCGCCCATCGCGTAGGCGCCGATGATCATGCCCTCGAGCACGGCGTGCGGATCGCTTTCGAGAAGAGTCCGGTTCATGTAAGCGCCGGGGTCGCCTTCGTCGCCGTTGCAGATGATGTACTTGGGAGTCGCGGCCTGGCGCCGCATGACTTCCCACTTTTTCCCGGTGGGGAAGCCTGCGCCACCGCGCCCGCGCAGGCCGGAGAGCGTGACCTGTTCGATGACTTCCGCGGGCTGCATGGCGGCGAGCGTTTGGCGCGCGGCGAAGTAGCCGCCTCGCGCGATGTATTCGTCGAGGCTGCGGGGATCGATGATGCCGGAATTGCGCATCGCCCATCGGACCTGGTGGCGGAACAACGGCACATCCTGATATCGCGGCACACCGTCCACGCCCGCGGTTTTTCGGGCAAGGCGCGTGCGCGCGCCGGTTAAGGGATTGTCGTAGGCGCTGAGCAATCCGATCGCCCACTCGGCCTTCAACTCACCCTTATCGAGTCCGCGCACAAGTTCCCGTGCTTTGCGCGCGTCCATGCGGCCGTAAGTCACGCGCGGCTTGCCGGGCCATTGCACGTCCACCAGCGGTTCCTGGCAGCACCAGCCAATGCACCCCGTCGCCGCAACCGTGTACGGCAACGCGAGGCGCTCGACCTCCTCGCGCAGGGCGGCGAAGACCTCTTCGGCGCCGGTGGCGAGGCCACAGGTGGCCATGCCGACCAGTATCTTGGGTTGTTTCGGGAGGAGTGTTTTGCGGCCGCGCGCAGCCGCCCGGCGGAGATCCGAGAGGGTGGCGATGAGTGTGGAGGAAGCGCGCATGCGCTAAGCGGCGACCTCGGCGCGGGAGCGATAAGGCTTCAGCAATCTCGGAACGCGGCTCTGCTGCAGATGCCCGTAGGTTCGCTGGTCGACTCGGACGACCGGCGCCAACGCGCAACAACCCAGACAGCGCACGGGCTCGACACTGAACTCATAATCCGAAGTCGTCCCGCTCTCGGAGAGGCCAAGCTCGCGCAGCGCCTTGTCGAGGATGCGCTGTCCTCCGCGCACGTGGCAGGCAGTCCCGAGACAGACGCGCACCTCGTGACGTCCGCGAGGCTCCAGGCTGAAGCAGTTGTAGAACGTCGCCACGTGAAAGACCTGCGGCAGCGGCAAGTGGAAGTAGCGCGAGACCGCGCGCAGTGCGGGTTCCGAAAGGTAGTGGTGCTCGGACTGTATCTTCTGCAAGGCCGGAATCAGGTTCTGCGCGGAGCCTGGCCAGCTTTCCAGAATTTGCTCGACGGGAATCGCATCGCTCATCTTGAGCCCCTGAGACAACAACTCATCCTCGCTTTGCGCTGGCATATTTCCAGGCCGCCGTCACTCGTAGCCGTAGACCGGCGGATGCTCAACGTCCTGCAACTGGATCTGGTGTTTTCGTCCGCAAGCCGGACAGTGCAGCATTTTCATCGGCCAGTGGATGAACGCCAGAGGTTGCGTCGCCTTAAGTGGCACAAGGAGCCTGGTTTTCGGGCAGACAAAGCGTCCTATCTCAGCTTTCACGACCGAAGTGGTATGCCTGTGCATAAAAATCTTTTATGCCGATGATAACCATTAGCAATTGGGCGGCCGAAGGGACTCCGTCAGGGCACCGTACAACATTCATATAACATGCCTGTTTCGAACTAGTTAGACGACTTGTGACAGAATGTCTAACCCTAACCCTGTGCGGCTGGACACCCATTGGTGGGACACCTGGCACAGAACCTGGCCGATGTCAACGATCCCCCGACTATTCGGCTGATCCATCGGCCAGAGCCAAGTAAGCTCGCCTGCCGATGGCCCTCAGACATTCGTGCCTCAAATTGTGCATTGATCCCCACCTTGCTCGCTGACATTTTTTCAGCACGAAAATGAGGGTTCTGGAGGCCTGGGACGGCTGAATGAGTGTGGCAGAAATGCACAAATCAGGGGCTCCCGGGGAGCATTTTGCGGCGCGCTTTTGGTGGCCTCCGACCGTCTCTTTTTTGACACACTACGAGTTCGCTTCGCGTGTGCGCCGCGAGCGAGTTTTGGAGTGCCGGAGTCTGATAAGCGCGGCTTGCCTTTGCCTCCGCTATCGGGGCCGGTTCTTCACTTATCGGATCGGCGACGATGCGGATGCGGTCATCGCTGATTCCTCCGTGTCCTCGATGGTCAAAAAAGATTGAACACAGAGGTCGCCGAGATTCTCCGTGTTCTCTGTGTGAACGCTCGCGAGGCACAGAGGACACAAAGAGCCCTTTCAGGGGGCCCTATGCGGTGCGATCAAACGTTGGGAAAATTGATGATTGTTAAACAAGAAACACTTAATTTACGGTGACCTTAACTGTGATGTTATGTGCTAAGGTATTTGAGCCGGAGGCCACGGTGCCGCTCACGGTGAGCGAGTAGGTCCCCGCCTGCGTGCCGGGGTTGTGAACGACGCTCCCTCCGCCCCCGCCGCAGGCTGCCCACAGAAGCGCCGACAGCAGCGTGGCCGCCGCCACGACGAGGGCAGGCTTCCAGCGAGGCCACAAGCGGTGGCGTAGCGCGGCCGTCCCGCGTCCCCCCGAAAGCGGGGAGTGCATGGGCGAGACGCCCATGCTACTGCGGCGCTTGCGGCGGTCAGATGACCACTGGTCACCGGCGACCGCCGCTACAGAGCAAGCCAGCAGCGCCACCAGCAATCCCACGAGCAGAGGCAGATTCTTTCTGTCCATGGGCGGCCCTTGCCGGCCGTGCGGCGGCGCCAGGGACCGCGCGGTGGTCGAGAGCGAGACGCTTCGCCGAAGACGAACTCGAACCGTTCAGCGTGACCGAGGCGGGGATCACCGCACAGGTGGAAAGCGTCGGCGCGCCGCTGCACGCGAGCGTGACGGCCTTGTTCAAGCCGCCCTCGGGCGTGACGCCCAGCGTGAAGGTTGCCGTCTGGCCCGCGGTGATGGTCTTGGAAGCCGCGTCGGTCGCAAGCGCGTAATCCTGCCCCGTGCCAGACAGCGTTACGGTCTGTGGGCTGCCAGGAGCATCGTCGGTGATGGTCAACGCTCCGCTGGCGCTCCCGCCTGCGGCGGGTGCGAAGGCCACGATGACGCCGCAGTTCGAATTAGCGGCAATCTGAGTGCCGGCGAGACAGGTGCTGTCCTGAATTACAAATGACGGGCTGACTTGAACATTCGTGATGGTCAGCGCCGCGTTGCCGCTGTTCGTCAGGGTTACGGACTGCGTCGTGCTTTGTGTATTGATGAGTTGGGGTCCAAACTTCAAGTTCGTCACTGACAGGTTGGCAATGGGCCCTGAGCCGCCCATCAAAGTAACCGTCTGCGGGCTGTTGGCCGCGTTGTCATTGATGGCAACCGTGGCCGTCCGCCCCCCGGCGGCTGTGGGCTTGAACGTGACGTTGATGGTGCAACTCGCGCTTGCCGCGAGTGAACTCACGCAATCGTTGGTTTGCAGGAAGTCGCTCGCGTTCGGGCCTTGAATGGTGACGCTTGATATCGCCAGCGGCCCCGGCCCGATATTGGTGAGAGTTATTACCTGCGCCTCGGTGATTGTCCCAACTGGGATGGCTGTAAACGTCAGACTAGTAGGCGAGACGGTAACTGCCGGCGCGACGCCCGTGCCGCTCAAGGTCACTGTCTGCGGGCTGGACGTGGCATCATCGGTGATGGTCAAGGAGCCCGTCCTGTTCCCGCCGGTGCTGGGCGTGAAGGTGACATTGATTGTGCAATTCGCCGACGCAGCGACGGTTCCCAGGCAGGTTGTGGTCACCCCAAAATCACCAGTCGCTACAACTTTCGTTACCAGCAAGGGGCCGGGCCCGTTGTTTGTCAGCGTGACCGCCAGTGGAGGGCTTGTAACCCCGATGCCGTAACTCCCAAACGAGAGCGCTGTGGGATTGAGGGTCACGGTCGGCGGTACACCCGTGCCTGTCAGGCTCACGGATTGCGGGCTGCTCGCCGCATCATCAATGATGGTGAGGCTGGCGGTCCGCGTTCCCCCTGCAGTCGGCGCAAAGGTCACGCTGATGGTGCAGCTTGCTCCCTGCGCGACGCCTGTCCCGCAATTGTTCGTCTGGGAAAAGTCCGCGGCGTTGGTTCCCGAAATACTGATGCCCGAGCCGGTAAAGGTCAGCGCGCCGGTTCCGTTGTTTTTAAGCGTCACCGTCTGTGGCGCGCTGGTCGTGCCCACGTTCTGGCTGCTAAAGGTGATGCTCGTCGGGGACAGGGCCACCGCAGGGTTGACGCCTGTTCCTGTGAGGGGAACAGATTGAGGACTCCCGGGGCCGTCGTCAGTAATGGTGATTGCTGCGGACTTAGCCCCTGTCGTCTGGGGCGCGAAGGCAACGGTCATTGTGCACGAACTGCCCGACGCCAATGTCGCAGGAGATAGCGGACAGTCGCTGGATTCTGTAAATTCGGAGGCATTCGCCTGGGTTAGGGCAATGCTGCTGATGGTGAGCGGTGTCACGAGGCGATTGGCGAGCGTAAGAGTTTTTGCAGCGCTGGTTGTTCCGACCAATTGATCGCCAAACGGCAGGTCCCTCGGAAAGAGGTCTAAGGGGGCAGCTTGCAGGAAGGTAGAAACGTTGGGGCCCTGCCCGTCCACAGTAACCACATCAAGCCTGCCGTCCCCATCGGTGTCGCCGGCGGCGGACAGTCCTGATGAAACAGAAGCCGAGTTGGGGAAGTAGAACACAGCGGGAGTCTGGAACGTCCCATCCCCATTCCCCGGCATGATCTGGAAGAGCGTAGAGGAGGAGCCTTCATAATTGCCAAGAACCAGATCGAGCTTTCCATCTCCGTTGTAATCCCCCGTGGTAAGGGACTTCAGGCTCCCGTTTTGGAGAGAGTAGACAACCGGCGATTGGAATGTGCCGTCGCCATTCCCCAAAAGGACTGAGACGGAACTTAGGTCCGCGGTGACCAAATCCAGTTTCCCATCCTTATTGAAGTCGGCCGTGGCCGCAAGGGTAGGCCACACAAGACCCGAGGCATAATTTACGGGGGGGCTAAACCCGCCATGGCCGTCTCCGAGCATCACCGCAACGCCGCCGGGCGTCCAATAGTTTGCCGCTGCGAGGTCCAGGATTTGGTCCCCGTTGAAATCCCCGACAACGAGGCCGATCAAGTTCATGCCGCTGTAAGAATAATCCGTCCTTGTTGAAAAGGTGCCGTCACCCACCCCCAACCAGACGGAAACAATCCTGCTACCGCTTCCGGTTACGGCCACATCCAACTTCCCATCCCCGTTGAAATCACCTGTAACCACTGAGGATTGCGCCCCACCACAAGATGGACCCTGATAATTCGTCGGGGATTGAAACGTGCCATCACCATTTCCGAGCAGGACCACCAGGCCACCGCAAGAGTCGGAGGCGACTATATCCAGCTTACCATCCCCATTGAAGTCCCCAGCCGCCAAGCCGTAAAGAACGACGTTCGCATTGTATTGGGTGAAGGTGCCAAACGCCCCGTCGCCGTGGCCCAGTCCAACGTTCACATTGAGGCCCCAGGTAGTGATGGCCACGTCCAATTTACCGTCGCCGCTGAAGTCCACCATGATCAAGGCGATGGGTTCCGCCCAAGGCGCCGTGGAGCTCAATTGTTCGAACGCCATCGCTGCGGTCGGCGTGGTTACCTGTAAATAGGCAACATTGGACCTCCCGCCGCCGGGGGCTGGGTTGACCACCGTGATGGATGCTGTCCCAGCGGCGGCGATGTTCGCGGAGGGGACGTTGGCGGTCAATTGCGAGGCGCTGACGAAGGTCGTCGAGAGCGCCGCGCCGTTCCAATTGATCGTGGCGCCGGAGACAAATCCTGTGCCATTCACGGTGAGCGTAAAACTTGGCCCGCCCGGCGTAACGCTGGTTGGGACCAAAGGCTGATTGACGAACGGCACCGGGTTCTGCGCCCACAGATTGGAGTTGCTAATGGCCAGAAGGATTAGAAGGAAGGACAGCCGCAGCCAGCGGGTTCGGACCCACATTGGAATTCTCACCGAGGACGACACACAATAACGTGCGCCGATTATCTTCCCCCCCCCAGTGTCTTGTCAAGCAATAGTCGCACGGGCATCCCTTCACTTCGCTCAAGGCAGGCTCTGCCCATGCGCACGGCAATCTGTAGCGGCGCTCGGCGGTGACCACTGGTCACCTGAGCGCCGAAGTATTTGCAGACCCAAGAACGGCGGTCATAGACCGCCGCTACACCACACGCCCTGCCGGTTCTATTTTCCCGATTCTGAGAGCCGATGATATTTCTTCAATACTTCCCGGAGGCGATCGTGGGGAAGGGCGATGGCGGTGTGCCCGTCGGCGCCGGTCATGGTCCGGGCGGCGACCAGGGCGTTGACGATCGCCTCCTCCGTCGCCTCGACGGTCGCCTCAAAGAGGGGATCCATTTGATCGTTGGCGACCATTTGCAGGTTGGCGATGCCGCTGGGCCGGGAGGCTTGCGGATTGGCAGTCGAGAAGGCGATGAAAATGTCTCCGGAGCCGTTTCCCGAGATGCTGCCGGTCCTCGCCAGCCCCAACGCCGCTCGGCGCGCCAGGCGCTTGAGTTGATGTGGCAGCAGCGGCGCATCGGTCGCCACCACAATGATGATTGAACCCGTATCGCTCTCGTAAGCAGGGTGATCCGGGATCTCCCGCCCCACGGGGACTCCGGCGATCCGCAAGAGTGGCCGCGCGCCGCAGTTGCACTGCACCTCAACGCCCACGGTGTAGCCACCCGCGCGCGCCTCGAGCACTCGCGATGACGTGCCCACGCCGCCCTTGAACTCATAACAGATCATGCCGGTGCCGCCTCCGACATTCCCTTCCGGAACGGGGCCGGAGCGAGCACGATCGAGGGCCGCGAAGACATCCGGCGGCTTCACATGGAAGCCGTTGATGTCGTTCAGCCAACCGTCCCAGGTCTCCGCAACCACCGGAAGCGACCACCAGTACTCGCTGTTCGCCGGCTGGCCATGCTTGACTCGCCAGGCGATTTCGGCATCGCGGACCACCCCCACGCTGTGCGTGTTGGTGATCAAGACCGGGCCCTCGAGAAAGCCCGATTCCTCCACCCAGGTGGTGCCGGTCATTTCGCCGTTACCGTTCAGCGAGAACCAGCCCGCAAAAACCGGGTCGGAGGATTCCTTGCCGCGCGGAAGGATGGCCGTGACGCCGGTGCGCACGGGACCGACTCCCACTTGCAGCTTGCCCTCGCCGGAGATGAGCGTGGTGTGGCCGACCTCGACCCCCTTCACGTCCGTGATGGCATTCCAGGGCCCGGTCGTGCCGTCGAAAGGCACTCCCAAGCCGCGTGCGCGCGGGTGCGATGTAGAGACGCCCCGGCGGGGCGTCTCTGCCTGCCCCAGGTCCCGTGGGGGCGGGCCCGATTGAGCTATGCACATCCCTGTGAATGCCAAAAGGGATACCACTGCGATGTTTGCATTGCGAATCTTCAAGTTCATAGAATTCCTCCCAGCCCGTGCCGCCGGGAGTATACCCGCACCGCATTCATTTGCAACTCTGCGCCGGCGGAGGCCGTTTGACATCTTTCGCGCGCGGCGAGTAGCATCGTTTGGTGGGAGAAGAACGGAAATCTCGCCTGCGGATCACTTCGCTCGTCCTGGGGCTGGTCGTCCTGACCTGCCTGGCTCCGTTACAGGCGCAGGATTCGGAGTCGTCTCTGCACGACCGCGTCACGGCGGAGATCCAGCAGGGCAAGCTGGACGCGGCGCTCGCGGACGCGCGGCTTGCCGTAGGCCAGTACCCGAAATCATCCGAGCTCTATCAATTGCTGGGCGTGGTCCTCTTCAAGAAGGGGCTGAACGACGACGCGCGGACCGCTTTCCGTCGCGCCATCGAGCTCGACCCAAGCATTCCGCAGAATTATTACGACGTCGCTCTGGTGGACCTGAGCGAACATCGGTACGACGTGGCCGCCAGCCGCCTGGAGTCTCACCTGCGTCTGGATCCGACGAACGCCCAGGCGCATCTGCTGCTCGGCCGCGCTTACCACAATCTGAACCGGACGCTACCCGCCATCGAGCAGTTCAAGAAAGCGCTGGCGCTCAATCCTCAATTGCCCCTTGCCCATTACCACCTCGGGTACGCGTACCAGAGCCTCGGGAAATTGCAGGACGCGCTGAATGAGTTCGAGGCGGAGATCACCCTCAACCGGGAATTCTACGACGCTTATTGGCTTGCGGGAAATATTGAATTGGGCAATAACCGGCTGGATTCCGCCGAGAAACTCTTCCGGAAGGGCATCGCGGTCAATCCCCAAGCGTATACGGCGCATTACGGCCTAGCGCAGATCCTGATGGCGAGAAAGCGGTTTCCCGAGGCCGAAGCGGAGCTGAAGATGGCGCTCGCCGCGAGTCCCGACAACGTCAAAATCCATTACGCGCTGGCGCGAACTTACCAGCAAATGGGCAAGAGCGCGGACGCGCAGCACGAATTCCAGGTCTGCGCGACGCTCAACGCCCGCCAGCAGAAAGAGCGCTCGGGAATCGCCGGAGCCCCCGCGCAGCCGTAGTGTTGGAGCGCGGCCATCCTGGCCGCTTGCGGGCGAGACGCCCGCGCTCCTGCAACCAAGATGAACTTCTTCCCATCTCTCCTATGCTCGTCCCGCGCGCGCAAAAGATACATCTTGCTCGCGCTCGGGGTTCTGCTTGCGCTTGCCTGCGTTGCATTGCCTTTTGAGGCGAGACACAGCGCCCCGAGTTCCGCACAACGCGTGGCTTCCGCGCAGCGGCCTGTCGCTCGCGTCTCGTCCGCGCCACTGGCCGATGAGTTTGTGGAAGTATCAAAGCAAGCCGGGATTCGATTCACCCTGACGAGCGGCGGGCCGGAGAAGCGGTACATCATCGAGGCCAAGGGCGGCGGCGGAATCGCCTGGATTGACTACGACAACGACGGCTTCCCCGACCTCTTCCTGGTGAACGGATCGACTTTCGAGCACTGGCGGCGCGGCGATAGCCCGCCGTCGGGCCTCTACCACAACAACCGCGACGGAACGTTCACAGACGCGAGCGCGCGCTCCGGCCTCACCCACACCGGGTGGGGAATGGGCGTGTGCGTCGGCGATTATGATAACGACGGGTACGACGATCTCTACGTCACCTACTACGGCGGGAACGTGCTTTACCACAACAATGGCAACGGCACGTTCACCGACGTTACCGCGCGGGCCGGTGCGCGGGGACACGGCTGGGGAATGGGCTGCGCGTTCGGCGATTACGACAACGACGGCCGCCTCGACCTCTACGTGGCGAATTATCTCGACGTGGACATCGCGCGGCTCGGCGAGCCGGGCAGCGCGCCCAACTGCACGTACCGCAGCATCGCGACATTCTGCGGGCCGCGCGGGCTGCCCGGTGGGCGCGATATCCTTTTCCATAATAATGGAGACGGTACATTCACCGACGTGACCGAAGCGGCGGGCATCGGCCGCGACAGGTATTACGGCCTGGGCGTGACCTGGGGCGACTACAACCGCGACGGCCGCCCCGACATTTACGTGGCGAACGATTCCACGCCCAGCTCGCTTTACCGCAACAATGGCGACGGAACGTTTACGGACGTGGGCGTCCCCGCGGGCGTCGCTTACGGCGGGGAAGGGCAGGAGCAGGCGGGTATGGGCACGGACTTTGCCGATTACGATAACGATGGCTGGCCGGACATCGTGAAAGGGAATTTCTCTGACGACTCGAAGAATCTCTATCACAACAATCAGGACGGCACTTTTACGGACGTCGCGTATCCCGCCGGGCTCGGCGAGGTGGGCTGGCTTTTCACGACCTTCGGCGCCAAGTTCCTCGATTACGACAATGACGGATGGAAAGACATCTTCCTGGCCAACGGCCAGACCTTCCCGCAAATCGACCGCTACCAGACGGGCATCACTTATGCCGAGCGCAATTTCCTGTTTCATAACCGCGGCGATGGACACTTCGACGAGGTGGGCTTGCGCTCCGGGCCGGGGCTGGCGCTGCGTAAGGTGAGCCGCGGCCTTGCCACGGCGGATTACGACAACGACGGTGACGTGGAAATCATGGTGTCCAACATGAACGCCTCGCCGGACCTGCTGCGCCACGCGCGCAAGAACCGCCATCACTCGATTCTCGTCAAAACAATCGGGACGCGCAGCAACCGCGACGGCATCGGCGCAGAGGTCAAGGTTGTATCCGGAAATTTAACGCAGTACGATAACGTGAGGAGCGGCGGCAGCTATCTTTCTTCGAGCGACCTGCGACTGCACTTCGGCCTGGGAAGCCGCACCACAATCGAGCGCATGGAGGTCCGCTGGCCCGGCGGCCAGACCGAGGTGATCAAGAATCCCCCCGTCGACCGCATCCTCACCGTCAAGGAAGGCGAAGGCTTGGTCTCTGCGAAGCCGTTCTACCACAGGGTGGCGGGACGGAAGTAAATCAGGAAGGGTAAAGTTTGAAGGGTCAAGTGTAAAGGGTAAAATGTAAAGGTTGAACCATGAAGGCTAACGACATCGACAATCACGTTTTACCCTTTACCCTTTACCCTTTACACTTGATCTTTCTTCTTGCGGTCTGCCTTTTGCCGGCGAGTCTTCGCGCGGACGAATTCAGCAAAACATCGCATTACTCGGTGCGGATGTTTTCGTACGGGCTGCTGACGATTGATGCGCGAATGGGCGATATCCAGATCGAAGGCTGGGACAACCCGCGCCTCGAAATCGAAGCCGAGAAAGTGGTTCAGGCGGGCTCGGAGGCGAAGGCCAAGCCCCTTTACGAGCGCGTGCAGGTTTCGCTTCAGGGCCAAGACAAGAAGGTGCTGCTGCGCACGGTTTATCCGCCGCGACGGCTCTGGCGGCCCTTCCGCGGCGAATCCAAACTCTCCGTCAATTTCCACATACGCATGCCCTACGATGCGAACCTCCTGTTGAAGTGTGTGGACGGCGATGTGCGCGTTCAGGGCCTGACCGGAAACCAGGTCATTCGAGTGAGCTATGGCGACGTGGAGGTTAATGTGCCGGACGTTTACGGTCTCCGCTCGCTCGACGCCCGCTCGTTGCTGGGTTATGTGCAAAGCGACTTGCACGGCGGGGAAAACGACAGCGCGGGCTTCATGCGCACGCTCTCTTTTCGGAACTCCCAGGGCGCCCAGAATATTCACATCCGCGTCCGCATGGGCGGCGTGTTTATTTACCGCCAGGAATGACCCGGCAGGTTCCGCCCTCAAGCCTGCTTTCCAATTCGCCCCGCTTGCGTCCTACCGAATGAGCAACTTCTGGAAACCTCGGGACGCCTTTGTACGTTACTTACGTTGAAGCGCACAGGAAGGAGGGAATATGAGAAGGCAGAGAGTTGTTCTCCTGGCGGGACTCGCGGCACTGGCGCTGGGAGTTGCCGCGCGGGCCGAGACCCGCATTGAGAAAGACCTGAAGCTCGAGCCGAATGGACGATTCGTGCTGGAGTCGGACTCGGGCAGCGTGACGGTGACGGGCCGGGCGGCCTCCGGAGCGCACGTGGTAATCACCTCCAATCGTGACGACCTCAACAGTCTGTTCGACATAAATTTCCAGGACGGCGCGGGCGAGGCGCGCGTCATGGTGCGCCGCCACCACGATTTTCACTGGCCGCACAACCTCTCGCTGCACTTTGAGGTCGAAGTGCCGTCGGCGACCAGCACGGAGATCAGCACCGGCGGAGGGAGCATCAAATTATTCGGCCTGAAAGGAGATTCGCAAGCGAAGACCTCCGGGGGATCGGTGGAGGTCGCAGGCCTCACCGGCCGCCTGGACGCCGGCACTTCCGGCGGCTCGATTCATCTGCGCGAAGTGAGCGGCGACTCGCGGGTGAACACTTCCGGCGGCAGCATCGAGGTGGGTTCGCTGGATGGCTCGCTGCGCGCCCACACCAGCGGCGGGCCCATCCGTATTGACCGCGTCACCGGCTATGTTGAAGCCAAGACTTCCGGCGGCTCGGTGCGCGTGAACCTGGGGCGCGGGAATTCGCGCGGAGGCGACGTCGAGACTTCCGGCGGATCGATTGACGTTGAACTCGATCCTGGCGCGAATCTTAATATTGACGCTTCGACTTCCGGCGGATCCGTGGTGAGCGATCTGCCGCTTCGCGTGCAGGGAAAAATCTCCGGTTCGAGCCTGCACGGCACGCTGGGATCAGGTGGAGAAATGCTTCGCCTCCACACCAGCGGCGGCAGCATCCATCTTCGTGCGTTGTAGGGTGTTGGCATGGGCATCCCTTCGCTCAGGGCAAGCTTTGCCCATGCGCACGGCACTCTGTAGTGGCACTCTTTGAGCGCCGATTCCCCTGAGAACCGGAAGCGGCGGTCACCCCCGACTAGATCGGGGGCCGCCGCTACAGCGGGATTTCTTCACTCCCCCGGATGGCCGTGCTACTCGGGCGACACGACCTGGACGTCTTGCAGGGTGATCAAGCGGTGGCCCGCCATGCGGCGCAGGGTGGGCATGACCTCGGCCACTTTCTCGGGGGCATCGATGAACATGACCACGACCGGTGGCCTGACTCCCTGAGCGCCGGGGCCTCCCGCGCTGGCGGTGAAGCCCGCCAAGCCACGCAACACCGTTCCTCCCGCGCAACCGAATCGGAAGAGTTGCTGGAGAATCTCGTGGTGAAGCGGCCGCTTCTCCCACTCATCTCCCTCGTTTAGATAGATGGACACAAGCTGGCGTGAAGTGGCCATTGTCACCTTCCGCAGGCTCCTTCTGGAATCGGGTCCAAAGTCTGCCTATTGTCTAACACAAAATGGCCTGGCGCGCATCTCAAAAGGGAAATTAGAGGTCTGCTAGGGGGTGCCTGGTCAGTTAATACAGCCCCGGGGTCGGTGCGCTTTCCTTCAGAGGTCCCTCCCATTCAGGTCGTTCCGTCAATTCGCTGCAGGGTGGGTATCGAGACGCCGGATGGTCTCCCCACAGACGGGGCTATTTGTGGGACCGATAGAGGATGACCCGAACTTTCTCGAGGGTGATCAGTCCTCCGCCAACCATTTGATCCAATCGGGGAAGGATGCGCTCGATCCGTTCCGAGTCCTCCACGGACTCGACGACAATGGGAAGGTCCTGCGAAAGCCGGAGGATCTTTTCGGTGTGATAGCGGCTGGCGGAGCCGTAGCCTCCTACCCCGCGCAAAACGGTCACGCCCGAGAATCCTTCCTTGCGGAACAACTCGACGATGGCCTGATAAAGGGGCTTGCCTTCCCAGCGGTCGGATTCGCCAATGTGGATGCGCATCAGCGTGCGCTCGCCCTCGAAGCGGTCATGTTCCATGGTGCCTCCTCGCAACTTGGCGCAATAAACCTCGCATTGTCATCCTGAGGAGCCGCAGGCGACGAAGGATCACTGCATTTGCTTGAGTCCGAAAATGCAAGGATTCTTCGCTGCGTTCAGAATGACAGGCCCGTGGCATTTACAGGTATCTCCTAGAGGCGATCCGCCAATCGCATGCCCAGGGCCACCAGCAGAAGGCCGCCGACCACGCTCACCCCCACGTAGATCGCGGCGCTTGTCCATTCGCCGTCCTGAAGCATGTGGATGGTCTCCCAACCGAAACTCGAGAAGGTGGTGAAGGCGCCGAAAAAGCCGATGGTGATAGCCAGGCGCCATTCCGGAGAAACCCAGAGATGCTGAAGCGCGTATTGCCCGATGCCGCCCAGCAGGAAGCAACCCACCAGGTTCACCATCAGCGTTCCGGCGGGGAAGAGAGTTCCCGTTCGCTCTTGCACCAGGCCTTGCAGGCCGTAACGAGCCAGGGTACCCAACGCGCCGAAAACCATCAGAAAGAAAATGCGCACGCTCAATTCTCTCTCCGCACGCCGCGAGGCCACATAAAAAGAAAACTCCTGAACGCCTGCCGGCGGCCAGGAGTCATCAGTCCTTATCAAGGACGGTTTCGGCGAACTCCATCGCCTGGATGCTGTTATTATACCATGCCGCCGCGGCATCTGCCGCCGCGGGATGCTGTGCTGATGTGCTCGTAGCGCCGCCATCCTGGCGGCCCAGGGCCGGCTGGAAGCCGGCGCTACAGAAATTGGGGCAGCACCCATCGGGTTGACGGGGAATTCGGAGGAAAGGCCTTGAGCGCCACCGACCTCCTGGAGAAAAGTCGCACGAAGCCTGGGGCGTCAACGGCCGGTAAGAGTCCGGCGCGGGGAACTAAGCTGGTGGTGTTGTCCGCGGACGGAATGCGTCCAGATTTCTACCGCCGGGCGGCGGATTACGGATTGAAGATACCAACGCTGCGGACCCTGGTTGATTCGGGCGCGAGCGCCGATGCCGTCGAGAGCATCTATCCCTCCACGACCTACCCGGCGCACGCGACGCTGGTCACGGGCGTCCCCCCGAGCGTGCACGGCATTTACGGTCACCTGGCCTCGCTCGATCCCACGGAGCCGGCGCGGCCCTGGTGCTGGCATGCGCGCGCCTTGCGTGTTCCGGCGCTCTGGGACGTGGCGCGGGCCTCGGGGCGCAAGACCGCCGCGATAAGCTGGCCAGTGAGCGCGGGAGCGGGCATCGACTACAACATCCCGGAAATCTGGGACCCGGCCTTGCCCGACCCTCACCGTGATTTTTCCAGGGTAGCGCAGCATTCGAGCCCGGGACTCTTCGAGGAAGTGGCCAAGACCTTGATCGCGCAGGCGCATGCTGGAACGGGCCACAGCCACAAGCCCTCGCGCAAAAGTCCACATGGCCACGCCCTCACCCTGCCGGAAGTTTCCCCTGACCGGCTGCGCGCGGAAGCGGCGCTCTATCTCTGGGCGCGCTACAAGCCCGACCTGCTGCTGGTGCACTTCGTCCGTTACGACCAGCAGGCGCATCGTTTCGGACCGCTGTCCCCCGAAGCGCTCGCCGCCTGCGAGGAGATGGACACGGAAATCGGCCGAATTCGAGAGGCCCTTGCCGGCTCCGGACCTGTCACCCTGGTGGTGCTCTCCGACCACGGATTTGTGCCCGTGGAAAAAGAAGCCGCTCCCCTTGTGGTGTTCGCGGAAGAACAGCTTTTTGGCCGCGACAAGAAGGGCAAGCCGCAACTGGATCGCCTGGGCGCCGTGCATGCCGGCGGATCGTTTGCGGTTTACTGGCTCGAGGAACCTTCCACGGAGGATAGGAACAAACTTGGGAAGGCTCTTCGCCGCTTGCTGGAAACTCACGCCGTCGCGGAAATCCTGGGCCGAAACCGGCTCGGGGACCTGGAAGCCGACCCGGATGCGGAAGTCATGCTGGAGGCGGCTCCGGGGTTCTATTTCTCAGATCGCTTCGAAGGCCCGGTGGTTCGCGACACGGTCAAGGATCGCGGCACGCACGGCCAACTCCCCACCTGCCCGGGGCTCGAGGCCTCGTTCATCGCCGTGGGGCAGGGCATTGTCCCCGGCAAGAATCTTGGCCGCTTTTCTCTCCGGCGAGTCGCCCCGACATTGGCGCACCTGCTCGGCCTGCCGCAGGATATTCTGGCGAGTAAGGAAAGGGCGGTGGAGCTGGGCAAGAGGGATTAGGGACTAGGGACTAGTACTACTACGTTAAGTTAGGGTGGACGGTTTCGTTTGCGAATTACGCTGCCACAATACGCACACTCTCCGGTCCAGGTAAACAACAGGCGTTGGATCTCACGACGCGTCTGTGGCAGGGTCCACCCAGAAGTTTTT
>JAIQGA010000403.1 GCA_020072925.1 Terriglobia bacterium
GGCGGCGCACTCGGCCGATCTCCAGCTTCACGAATCCGGCCAGTTGCGACCGTATCGTCTTCGGCGTCATCAGTCACTTAAACCGCTCCTGGGAGAAGAAACCCCTCAAGCAATTTACACAAAAGAGTTGACGCTACCCGCATAGCGCTGTTGTTGACAGGACTGCGCAGCGTGTGACAGAATTATTTGTTTTGAGGCAGGATCGAGAGTCTTCACTGTAACCATCAATGATGGAAGAACCCAAGGAGCCGCCTAAGGCGGCTGAAGGCGGCGAGACGCCAAAGCCTGCCGCGGAAGGCAGCAAGGCTGCGGCCCCTCCCGGCAAACCTGCGGCGGCGTCACCCAAACCTCCGGCACCCGCGGGTGGGGCGGCGGTTCCTCCTGCGAAGCCCGCGGCGCCTCCTGCCAAGCCGCCCGCCCCGGCCGCGAAGGCCCCGGTCAAGCCTGAGCCGTGGTCAAGTCCCCTCCTCGATGAATTGCAGAAACGCTTTCCCGGGGCTATCCGCGAGGCGGTAATTTTCCGGAAGATGCCCTCTCTCACGGTGTCCAAGGAGAGTCTGCTCGCGCTTGGCCAGTTCCTGAAGAGCGACGAAGGCGGAGCGTACACGCTGCTCACGGATGAGACGGCCGTCGACTACCCCAAGCGCGAAAAGCGGTTCGATGTCATCTACCACGTGTACTCTTTCCAGCGAAACGATCGCTTGCGCTTGAAAGTCCTGGTGGGTGAGGGCGAGAAGGTGCCGTCGGTTACGGGAATCTGGCCCACCTCGAATTGGCTGGAGCGGGAAGTGTTCGACATGTTCGGAGTAGTGTACGAGGGTCACCCGGACTTGAAGCGTATCCTGCTGCCCGACGAGTGGACGGGCCATCCGCTGCGCAAAGATTACGATATCCTCCGTCAGGACGACGCCTGGGTCGAGGCGAACCTGAACATTAAGAGCGGACAGTAGGAGAGAGTCAAAAGTCGAAAGTTGAAAGCGGCAAGTGAGTTTGAAGGAAGTTCTCGCATAAGCCCGGAGTGGCGTGACTGAACGCTGACGGCTGACCGCTGAAAGCTTGAAAATGGCCGAAACAACTTATCTCGACGCCAACGAACTCGTCATTAACATGGGGCCGCAACATCCCGCCACGCACGGGGTCTTGCGCGTAAAGCTGAACCTGGACGGCGAGCGCGTGATGGGCTCCGAGTGCGTAATCGGATACCTGCATCGGGGTGTGGAGAAGATCGCCGAAAACCGCACCTACGCCCAATTTGCGCCCTATACCGACCGCATGGATTACGTCGCCGCCGTGACCAACGGCATGGGGTACGTCGAGGCGGTGGAGAAACTGCTGGGCGTGGAAATTCCCTCGCGTGCGCAGTACACGCGCATGATCCTGGCGGAATTGCAGAGGATCGCCAGCCACCTGCTGTGGCTCGGCACGCACGCGCTCGACCTGGGGGCCATGACGCCAGTTTTCTACACGTTCCGCGAGCGCGAGGAGATCCTGAAAATCCTCGAGAAGTATTGCGGCGCGCGCCTCACCACCCACGCCTTCCGCATCGGCGGTCTGCAGTACGATCTCTACGATGGCTTTGAAAGGGAAGTCGTCGCTTTCTGCGATTACTTCATGCCGAAGATCGACGAATACGAACAATTGCTGACCACCAACCGCATCTGGGTGAATCGCACGCGGAAGATCGGCGTGCTCAGCGGCGAGGACGCCATCGCCATGGGCGTGACGGGACCCGTGCTGCGCGGCTCCGGTGTGAAGTGGGACATTCGCAAGGCTCAGCCCTATGAGGCCTACGACCAGGTGGAGTTTGATATTCCCATCGGCGAGCACGGCGACACCTACGACCGCTACCTGGTGCGCGTCCAGGAGATGCGCCAAGCTGTGCGCATTATCCGCCAGTGCGTCGAGCGCCTGGCGCCCGGCCCCATTTTCGGGAAAGTCGGGAAGGTGATCAAACCGCCGGTCGGTGAGGTTTACCACTCCATCGAGGCGCCGAAGGGCGAGTTGGGTTATTTTGTGGTGAGCGACGGCAGCACGAATCCTTACCGCGTGCGCGTCCGGCCGCCCTCGCTTATTAACCTGCAGGCCTTCGATATGATGGCCCGCGGACATTTGGTGGCGGACATCGTTGCCATTATCGGCACGCTCGATATCGTCCTGGGAGAAGTGGACCGGTAAGAACGAATGATGAATGATGAATTATGAATGATGAACAAAGGCGATCCCATGTTCACCCAGCTTTGGTGTTCATAATTCAGAATTTCTATCCTAACGCTTAATAATATTTGACTTAGTAGCTTCCAATGCTCGAAAACGCGTTCAACGTGGTGATGGCCCATCCGTTGCTCCTCGCGGTGATCAAGATTCTGATTGTCTTCGCCGTGCTTTCGGGAATCGTGGCCTACCTGGTGTACATGGAGCGGAAGGTGCTGGCCTTCATGCAGGCGCGGCTGGGGCCGATGCGCGTGGGGCCCTGGGGGCTTCTCCAGCCCATTGCCGACGGTTTGAAGCTGCTGCTGAAAGAAGACATCATCCCGGCGGGTGCGGACAAGTTCGTTTTTCTGCTGGCGCCCGCCATCAGCGTGCTCGCGGCGTTCACGGTCTTCGCCGTGATTCCCTTTGCCGGCAACTTCTACATCAGCGACATCAACATCGGTCTGCTCTTTATTCTTGGAGTATCGTCCCTGGGCATCTACGGCATCATTTTGGGCGGCTGGTCGTCGAACAGCCACTATCCGCTTCTCGGGGCGCTGCGTTCCTCGGCGCAACTTGTCAGCTACGAAGTCGCCGCCGGCATGGCGCTGGTAGGTGTCTTGCTGATTTCGAATTCGCTCAGCATGGTCGAAATCGTCAACCGCCAGCAGCAGATGGGCGTGTGGAACGTTTTTCTCCAGCCTCTAGCTTTTGTTATCTATGTGATCGCCGCGGTGGCCGAGACCAACCGCAACCCCTTCGATTTGCCGGAGGCGGAGTCGGAGTTGACCGCGGGATTCCACACCGAGTACAGCGGTTTCCGCTTTGCGCTCTATTTCATGGCCGAGTACACCAACATGGTGCTGGTGTCCTGCATCGCCGTCACCCTGTTTCTGGGAGGATGGTTGCGCCCCTTCTCGAGCGTCCATGCGCTTGACTTTCTGCGCTGGGCGCCGCCTGTGTCGCTGGTGGGCGCGGCGGTGTTCATTCTGTGGCTGGGCCTGCAAAGCCGGGTCCCCCTGGAGCGCTATTTCTTTGTGGCCTTGGCGCTCGGCTGCGTGGCGGTGGGAGTCATCATCTCGTACCCGCTGATCCTTAATGCGGTTCAAGGAATTTTCTGGTTTGGCGTCAAGGTGCTGGCGTTTCTGTACGCCTTCATCTGGTATCGCGCCACGTTCCCACGTTATCGCTACGACCAACTCATGAACGTCGGCTGGCGCTGGATGATTCCGCTGGCGTTGGCGAATTTGATTGTCACGGCCGTCGTCCGCTACCTGCTGAGCGCGCACACTCCTGCGTCGCCGGTGGCGTGGCTCCTCAGGTGATTTGCATGGGATTGAAAGGTTGGCTGCGGCGCATTTTCCTGATCGACCTTTTTCGGGGTCTAAGGCTGACGTTTTCTTATCAGCGTCCGAGCGCCGTGTACACCGAGCAGTACCCGCTGGAGCGGCCGCCGGTGGCAGAGCGCTACCGCGGCGCGCCGCGGCTCAACAACCATCCCGAGAGCGGCGAGACGCTCTGCATCGCCTGCAACCTGTGCTCGATTGCCTGCCCGGAGAACCTGATCGTGGTGGGTTGGGCGCGCACGGAGGACCGCAAGAAGCGGCTGACGACGTTCACCTACGACCTGTCGCGGTGCATGTTTTGCGGGCTGTGCGAGGATGCCTGCCCGGTGGACGCGCTGGAATTGACGC
>JAIQGA010000079.1 GCA_020072925.1 Terriglobia bacterium
AAAGCGCCAGCGTGTTGGCGGTCTGAGTGCCGTTGGCGTATTCCCCGGTCTTGGCGTCGTAAAATTCCTTGTTGAACGCCTCTTTGATCTGGGCGCCAAGCTGCGAATAGGTCTGTGCGTCGTCGCTCTTGCCGAGCAATTGCGCGGCCTTCGCCAGAATCTGGACGTCCCAGTAGTAATAGAAATCGGAAACCAGCGCGCCGGGAGTTTTCACAATCGACACCCAGTCGCCGTAGTAGCTGAAGCGCAGCACGTTGTCGGGCGCGCGGCGGTGCAGGGATTCGACGTACTTCTTCAGGCTGTCGTAGTGCTCCTCCATGATGCGCCGGTCGCCGTATTGCTCGTACATATACCATGCAATGAGCGGATAGGCCGTACCCCAAGCCGGGTCCGCGGGGTATTGTCCGAAGATGTGCGGGACCGTGTCGGGGACCTCGCCGGTGGTCTGCTGTGCGTCTTGAATATCCCGGAGGAAGTTCGTGTAGAACGCCGCCATATCAAAATTGAGCATGGCTTCTTCGGCCGTCACCTGCGCGTCGCCCATCCAGCCCTGGCGCTCGTTACGCTGGTCGCAGTCCGTCGGAATGCTGAAGAGGTTCGTGAGCTGACTCCAGAGGATCAGGCGCTGGATCTGGTTCAAGACCGGCTTCGACGCGGCGAAGTTTCCTACCGAAGCGACTGCAGTATGAACGAAGCGCCCGCGCAGCGACTCGAGCCCGGGCGTTCCCGGAAACCCCGTCACTTCCACGTAGCGAAATCCGTGATAGGTAAAGTGCGGCTCAAAGGTCTCGAGCCCGCCGTCGCCGCGCAGGATATAGATGTCGCGCGCCTTGGCACTGCGAATGTTCTCGCTGTTGACCATGCCATTGTCGTAAACCAATTCGGTGAAGTGCAATTGCACGCGCGCGCCGCGCGGCCCCTGCACGCGCAACTGCGCCCATCCGGAAAAGTTCTGGCCGAAGTCGTACACGTAGACACCAGGATGAGGACTGGAGATCGAACGCGGCACCATCTCGGCGGTCACCTGAATCGTCGGCATCATCTCCGCGGAAAGCACCCCGCCGGGCGGCTTCACCGTCTGCGCCGCGTCCCAGGCGGAATCGTCGAAGGCCTGCGTGTCCCAGCCGCGCGTCTCGAGGCGCGCGTCGTAGACCTCACCGTTGTAAATGCTGTCGCTGACGATAGGGCCGTTATGCCCCTTCCACTGCGTGTTGCTGCTGACGCTGATTCGTTTGCCGTCCGCCAGTTCAATGTTCATCTGAAACATCAGCGCTCGCGAGTTATGCCATCCCTCGCCCAGCATGACGCCAACGCCATTCGCGCCGGGCCTGAGATACGGCGTCACATCGTACGTCGAGTAGAGATCGCGCTTGGCGTAGTCGGTAAACGCGGGGTCCAGGACGTTGCTCCCAACTTTCGAGCCATTGAGGCGCAACTCGTAATAACCAAGGCCGCAGATGTACGCACGGGCGCGGGCGATGGCGCCGGGAACTTGAAATTCCGTCCGGAGCTGGTTCGCGCCGCCGATCCACTGACCCTTCCATTCCTCGGCAGAGAGAAAACCCATCTCGAAATGCGCGGGCGCGCTGTATGGGCTGGCGTGGCCGTCACGATCCCAGTAACGTACCTTCCAGTAATACGTGCGTCCGCTCTCGAGCGGCTTGCCGTTGTAAGCGACTTGCGTGGAATCGTCGGACTCCGTCTTGCCGCTGTCCCAGGCGTCACCCTTGTCCTGATCGAGCAGCGCGGGCCGCGTCGCCACCAGGACTTGATAGGCGGACTGCTTCTGGCCGCGCTCCGAGTGCTCCAGCACCCAGGCGAAGCGCGGCTGGCGAACATCGATGCCAAGGGGATTGCTCAGGTACTCACACCGCAGGTTCACGGGCGCCGAAGGCCCTTCCGCCCCCTGGCTCGGTCGGGCCAACCACCCAGTGCTCGAAAGGATGAATGCAACCAGGATGACGACGGCTCGCTTCGCATTCCACATGAAGCACCTCCTCATCAGCAGCGAGAAACTGAACTAGCGCGTGAACGACCGTTCAGGCTTCAAGGTCACCAGCCCTTGTATCATAAAGCGTTTTCGGGTTTGATTCTTTCAATGACTCAATGACCAAATGAATCAATGATTCAATTTCTTCACTCGTCTCCGTCGTGTAATTCCTTCCAGAGAGTCCGGAAGGCCTGAGGCGCCAGAGCCGGAAGATCCCGGCGATCAGTCCAGCGGGAGGCCGGATAAAAAGGAATTCGGCGGATCCAACCCTTGCGGGCGATGATCCATTGTCCCCACCGCGCCAGGCGGCTCCCCAGCGCGTACACCCGCGGCCGGTTCATCACCCAGGCCCAGAGGCGCATAGACGTCCGCTCGCGCACCGGCGAGCCTTTCGGTCTCGGCAACGGGACTTCTTCCTGCGCCTCGCTCCGCAGGTGCAGCAGCAAATCCGGGATATTGATTCGGACGGGGCAGACCTCCCGGCACGCGCCACAGAGCGACGACGCGAAGGGCAACTCGCGCGCCTGCTGGAGCCCCACGAATTGCGGCGTGATCAGCGCGCCGATGGGTCCGCTGTAGACCCAGCCATAGGCGTGCCCGCCGATTTTGCGATACACGGGGCAGGTATTGAGGCACGCGCCGCAGCGAATGCAATACAGCACCTCGCGCATCTTGGGGTCGGCGAGCGTCTTGATGCGGCCGTTGTCCACCAGGACGACGTGCATTTCTTCCGGGCCGTCTTCTCCTGCGTGGCGCGGGCCGGTGAGGAGCGAGGTGTAGCTTGTCAACTTCTGGCCAGTTCCGGAGCGGCCCAGCAGGCGCAGGAAAACCCCCAGGTCGGCAAAGCGCGGAATAAGCTTTTCTATTCCCACGAGCGTCACATGCACGCGTGGGGCGGTTGTCGAAAAGCGGATATTCCCTTCATTCTCCACCAGCACCACCGTGCCGGTCTCCGCCACCAGGAAATTCGCGCCGCTCAAGCCCATTCCCGCTTTGGCAAACATCTCGCGCAGCGTGCGACGCGCGATGGCCGTGAGGCGTTCCGGCACCTCGGTACGTTCAGAATGGATGTGCTTGACGAAGAGCTCGGAAACGTCCCGGCGCGTCATGTGGATGGCCGGCGCGACGATGTGCGCGGGACGCTCGCCGGCGAGTTGAATGATGAATTCACCCAGGTCGCTCTCGACGGGGCGAATGCCCGCCGCCTCGAGCGCCTGGTTCAGCTCGATTTCCTCCCCGACCATGGACTTCGCTTTCACTACTTCCCGCGCGCCGGCCTGCTCGGCAATTTGACGCACGACGGCGCATGCTTCCTCGGCCGTCGTCGCCCAGTGTACCTTGACGCCTCGCCGCTCGACGTTATCCGCGAACTGCTCGAGGTAATAGTCCAGATGCTCGATCACCTCGCACTTGATGGCGCGCGCCCGGTCGCGCAACCGCTCGAAGCCGGGAACTTCGCTGATCGCCTGGAGTCGATGCGTGAACAGGCGCAGGGTCGAAGAGCGATAGGCCTCCGCCAAGTGGGCGTCGGCCATCACCTTGTTGCCCTGCTCGTGGATCTCGCTACTGTGAACGCCGGTGTCGTGCATGTTGAAATCGGTAAACGGAATACGGTAGGCGGCATACGGGCCTTGCCCCACCTACTACCTGCTACCTACTGACTTGCCAGCACCTCCGCCAAGTGAAGCGTCTTGAGGGGCAATCCCTGGCGGTGGATCAGTCCCGCGAGGTGCATCAGGCACCCAGAATCGTTGGCCACCAGATATTCCGCGCCCGATTCGCGCGCGGCACGCAGTTTGTCGTCGCCCATGGCCACGGAGACCTCGGGGTACTTAACGGAAAACGTACCGCCGAATCCGCAGCAGAGCCTGTAATCCTGCATCTCCACCAGATTGATTCCCCGCACCTGGCGGAGGAGTTTCCGTGGCTCTTCCTCAACGCCCAATTCGCGCAGCAGGTGACAGGAATCTTGGTAGGTGACCCGGTGTGGGAACTTTGCCCCCACATCCTCCACCTTCATTACATTCACCAGAAACTCTGAGAACTCGAAAAACCGCTCGCGCAGCGCGGCATGTTTTTGCAGGCGCTTCGCGTCGCCCGCAAAAAGCTCCGGATAAAACACCCGCACCATGGAGGTGCAGGACCCGGAAGGCGCGATCACGTAGTCCGCGTCGTCGAAGAGATCGAGGACGCGCGAGGCGACGGCGCGAGCTTCGTCACGGTATCCGGTGTTGAACGCCGGCTGGCCGCAGCACGTTTGGGCGGGATTGAACGTCACCTCGACGCCCACGCGCCGCAGAATCCTAACGACGCATTCGCCGACCTGAGGGAAGAACTGATCGCCGAGACACGTAATGAAAAGCGCCACTCGTGGTTTTGCCATCAGTCGCAGACCCCAAACGCTAACGGAATTCGGCACGCCGGTCAACCATGGGTAGGGGCAGGTTTCAAACCCGCCCCTACCTCAGCCGAGCGGCGATCGCCTGAATCGCTTCAACCGAGCGCGCATTTTCCAGGGCGGCAATCTGGACAGCGGCATTGCCCGCGGCCGTGGCTTCGCTCGGCCCGCGCACGACTTCCATGCCTGTGAGCTCGCCGGTCAACCGATTGAGCGCTTCATTCTTGACCCCTCCGCCCACGATACAGATCCGGTTCAGGCGCTTGCCGGAGATTCTGCCCACCTCGCGAATGACTTCCGCGTAGCGGCGCGCGAGGCTGCGCAGGATGATGCCCGCCAGCTCCACCGGCCGCTTCTCTTCCGTGAATCCCTGCGCGCGCAGCGCGGCATTGATGCGCTCGATCATGTTGCCCGGGGCGAGGAACGCCGTTTCATCCGCGATGAAGTACGGACCGTCGGCCGGCGTGGTCGCAGCCTGCTGCGCGAGTTGCGCGGCAGTCAGAGTGTGCCCCTGCGCATTCCATTCTCGGAGGCATTCCTGGATCAGCCAGAGGCCGATCACGTTGCTCAGGAAACGGATCGTGCCACCCACACCGCCCTCGTTCGTGAAATTGTGCGCGTAAGCGTCTTCGCTGACGATGGGCTGAGGCAGCACCGTGCCCACCAGCGACCACGTCCCGGAACTGATGAAGGCAAGCCCGTCATGTGGATAGGGAATTCCCGCCACCGCGGAGCCGGTATCGTGGCAGGCTGGGGCGATTACCTTGGCGCCCGTGAAACCGGTCTGATCCGCGAGGTCCTGGCGCAATTCGCCGAGGATAGTCCCCGGCTGCACCAGGCGCGCGAACTTTTCCAGGTCCAGGCCAAATGCCTTCGCCAGATCCTTGGACCACGAGCGCGAGAACACCTCGAGCAACTGCGTGGTGCTGGCGTTGGAATATTCCGCCACCGCGACGCCGCTCAATCGGTACTGGAAGTAGTCGTGGATGGTCAGCCAGACGCTGGTGCGTTCCCATTCTTCCGGGAACTCGGCGCGGTGGGCGAGAAGTTGGAAAAGGGTGTTGAAGACCAGGAATTGAATGCCCGTGATCTCGTAAATGCGTTTTTTCGAAACGCTGGCGAAGGCGCGCTCCATCGCCGGCGGATTACGCGGATCGCGATAGCAGTAAGTGCGGCCAATGCGGTTTCCGGCGCGGTCGAGGAGCACGTAATCCACGCCCCAGCCGTCCACGCCAATGCTGTCGATACGGCCTCCAGCGCGTGCGGCCGCCGCGGTGAGGCCGCGCAGGATTTCCTGCCACAGGCGCTCCGTTTCCCAAACCAAGTGCCCGCCTTCCGGCCGCGCGCCGTTGGGAAAGCGGTGGATTTCTTCCAGGCGCCCCTCCTCCCCCGTCCAACGGCAGAGGACGACGCGCCCGCTCTCGGCGCCCAGATCAACCGCCAGGATGTTCCGTTCCGCGCTCATCTCAGGAATGCCTCCACAAGCCCTCCGTCCACGGGAATCAAGTGCCCGGTGGTTTTCGACGCCCGTTCCCCGGCCAGAAAGCAGATCGCTTCCGCACAGTCAATCGGCGAGATGGGAAGATTGGTGAGCGAGCGGCGCGCATAAAATTCCGCCAGCTTGCTGCGAAGCTGTTCAGTCGTTTCATCCTCTTTGAACGGAACACCGTATTTCTGGAGGGAATCGATGACCCGGTCGCGAGGAAACATCGCGGAACCTTCGACGACCGTGGCGGGTGCGATGCCATTCACGCGCACCAGCGGCGCCAGACCCACGGCGAGCTCGCGAACCAGATGGCTCACGGCACTCTTGCTCACGTCGTAGGCTTCGCTGCCCCACTTGGGCACCACGGCGTTGGCGGAGCTGGGGAGGATGACGGCGGCGGACAGGCCTTGCGCGAGAAAGACCTTGCCAGCCTCTTCCCCCAAGAGATAATTGCCTGTGATGTTGATGTCCAGCGTCTGCCTCCAGCCACGCTCGCTGATGTGGCCCTGGTCGTCGGGCGGCATGAAGATGGCCGCGGTATTGATCAGTCCGTCGAGCCCCCCGAAGCGTAGCACCGCGGCGCGAAGCGCGGCGGCGACACTTGCCCGGTTTGCAATATCCACGCCGCAAAAGGCAGCGGCTTCCGGGGCCGCGAGCTTCGCAGCCGAAGCCGCAGTCTCGGCCGCCGCCTTTTCATCTTTGTCCGCAATCATGACGTGTGCGCCCCGTTCGACGAGCAGCAACGCCGCGGCGCGTCCGATTCCGCTTCCCCCGCCCACCACCACAAAAACCTTGCGGCTGAATTCCTTCTCGGGCGCCTGCCGGCGCAGCTTGGCCTCTTCCAGGGCCCAGTATTCGATCCGAAAAGCTTCCGATTGCGGCAGCGCCACGTAATTGTCGAAGCTGGTGAACAGCGAGGAATCCTCGGGCCGCGGCGCCTGGGGCAGCACGTCGGGTGGCTTGGCGCCTTCCCCCAGGCTCGTCGCCCCGGCCATCACGTGGAGGGCGTTGATGTAAAACTCGCCCGTGATGCGAGCTTCGGTCTTGTTTTTCCCGAAGGTGAACATTCCCACACTGGGAACCAGCACGACGCTGGGACTCGCCCCACGCATGGCGGGCGAGTCCGGCTGCGCGAAGCTCCGGTAATAGGCGGCGTACTCTTCACGATACTTGTCCGCCGCCGCGTCGATTAGCTCGCGCAGCTTGTTGACATCCTCGGTTTCCGGATTCCAGCCTACATAAAGCGGCCGGATCCGCGTTCGAACGAAGTGGTCAGGGCAACTCGTGCCCAGCCGCGCCAGGGGTTCAGCGTCGCGGGAATTCACAAACTGCATGACGTCCGCCGAATCGTTGTAATGACCAATAATGCGGCGCTCGACGGCCAGCTTTCCGCGCAGGTGCGCGAAAATTTCCGCGGCGACATCCCGCGCGTCGGCCCGCGTCTGGGCGCGCGACCCGCCGAACAATTTCTCGCCGCGCCGCGCCACGTGCTCCATGACGAACTCGCCAAGCTGATCGATGATGCCTAAGCTGTTGTGATAGCACTCGCTCTGCGTGTTGCCCCAGGTGAACAGCCCGTGCCCACCCAGAATGATTCCCGAGCAGCCGGGATTTGCTTCGACGGCGCGCTTCAGGCGCAACGCCAGATCGAAGCCAGGCCGCTGCCAGGGCAGCCACACCAGACGGTGTCCGAATCGCTCGTTAAATTCCTCAAGCTTCTGCTGCCCGTTGGCGCTGGCGGCAAGCGCGATGCCCCAGTCCGGGTGCAGGTGATCCACATGGGCAAATGGCAACAACGCGTGCAAGGGCGTGTCAATGGAGGGCGCGACGCGACTCTCCCCGAAGGCCGCCCGCGGATAGTAATTCACCATCTCGTCTTCGTGGTCGCGTCCGCGGTAGACTTTCTGAAGCGCCTCGAGCTTGTCAAGGTAGAGCAGCGCGAAGCCCCGCTTGCCCGTACTGCCCAGGTCGCCGCCGCTGCCCTTCACCGCCAGAATTCGCGCTGGAAATCCCGTGAAGGTATCGGTCAGCTCGAACTTGGAGCTGGTATTGCCGCCGCCAAAGTTCGTGATTCGCAGGTCAGCGCCCAGCAAATTCGAGCGGTAGCGCAGCAACTCAAGAGGGTCGCTCTCCCACTGCGTGGCTTGGGTCTCGTCCCAGAGGTCCTTCAGAAACTTCATGATTAGCCCATAGGAATGCGAACGAAATCATACGGAAGCGCGGAGTCCCGCTGGACGATAACGGGTAAAGAGATAGCCGTCCAGCGGGACCAAGCATGCAAAGCTTGCCCGCCTGGGGCTCGGTGCGCGGGTGGCCTGGAGATCTCAGGCGTAACTCGCCACCGCCGACTTATTCTTCTCGCCGCGCTCACGGGCGATGCGCTCGAGGTAGCCGGACTGACGGAACGCCGCCAGGGGGTCTTCGGCAAGCCCCTTCGAGCGCCGCCATTCGCGCAACATCGGCCGCACGTCGGTCGCGAAGGCCTGCTTCAGGCATTCCTCCGCGTCAATCAACTCGCACTTTTCCTGGTGGCGGGCCAGCGCCGCGTGGTCGACCAGGGCAGCCTTGGCGTACATTTCCTGCGCGGTCACTGCGGTCTGGATCATCTCTTCGATTTTGCCCTTCAGGTTGTGGCTCTGATCGATCATGTAAGCGATGTCCGCGCGCGCCCCGGTTTCCCATTCGAAGTAGGCGATCTCGTGGAAGATGCGGAACACCTGGTAGGGATCGATGGACGCGATGGTCAGGTCGTCGTCCGCATAGCGCCGGTCGTTGAAGTGGAAACCGCCCAGGATGTTCTCGCTGAGAAGCCAGGTAACAATCTGCTCGATGTTCTGGGCCTGATAGTGATGGCCGGTGTCCACCAACACACGCGCGCGCGGTCCAGCGGCCCGAGCCAGCAACAGCGCCATCCCCCAGTCCGCAATGTCCGTGTGGTAGAACGCTGGTTCAAAGGGTTTGTACTCGACCAGCATGCGCTGCTGGGGTGACAGGTGCGCGTGCGTTTCCTTGAGCCCTTCCTCGAACCACTGCCGCCGATGTCGAATGTTTGCGGTGCCGGGGTAGTTGGACCCGTCCCCGAACCAAAGCGACACATCCCGGCTGCCCGTCTGCTTGCCGATTTCGACGCAATCCAGGATATGCTGCAACGCGTTCTTGCGAATCTGCGGGTCGGGGTTGCCAAGAGAGCCGTACTTGTACTCCTGGTCCTGAAAGACATTGGGGTTGATCGAGCCCACTCGGACCCCGTACTTATCCGCCAAGGACTTGACTTGAGCGGTGCTTGCGAGACCCTGCGGGAAATCCCAGAGAACGTGTACCGCCACCGTGGGGCAACAGCCGGTGAACTTGTGCACTTGGCCGGCGTCGCTCAACTTTTCCTCGGCGGTCGTGGCCGCTGCGGGCTGAATAAATTTCCCGAAACGCGTCCCGGTGTTCGCGAATCCCCAGGACGGTATCTCAATTTGGAATTCGTTCAGCTTTTTCCAAAGTGTTTCTTGCTGCGATGTTCCAGGCATATCCACCTCCCGAACAAGTGAGTCTATTGATTTGCGGAGAGGGCGTCAAGACAGGGAAATTTGCCGAGCACCCAAAATCCTCGGAACTGGCCTAGGACATTGTACCCCCCCGGAGTTGACAAGAGGGAGTAAGGTGTGGCGAAGACGGCTACGGGCTTGGGAGCAGGAAGAGCGAAACCGTGGCAACCATACGTGAGCCCCAGCGCCCAGCTTTAGCCTGTCAGAAGAAGCCTGCAGCAGGAGGGTCCGGGTGACGATTTCTCTCGGCACGCTCTGGGGATGACTCTTCAACCCACTGAATATAAACGTGTTAGCCAAGCACCGTTTGGCTATGGAACGGCTATAATCAAACGAGGTGGTGTGTGGAAGGGCTCAGAACGTCAGGCCGGGTGGGACTCGGTCCTGAGTCGGCCTGGCCATCAGTCATCCGTCTTGATCAGAGGAAACAGGGATGAGCACCTCGACAAGCGTTGCGAATGCGGTCACGGGTGAACCCCACACCCTCGAACTGGGAGCCGGATTGCGACCGGGCGAAATGGTGGCGCTGGGATTTTTCATTTATGGCTTGGTCGCTTCCCTGGCATTTGCCCTCGGCGCGCGAGAGCGATGGCTCGCGGTGGGCTTGCTTGTCTTGACCGGCGCGGTTGTCATCTCCATGAGCAGAATCGCAAGACCCAGCCGATTGACTGCCGCCGTGCGCGATTGGTTCCCGGCAGTCCTTATCCTGGTTGCCTACCGAGTCTCGGGTTTGTTTCTCATTCCTGATTCTACGCGCCGGCTGGACTTACTCTTTGTGCAGTGGGACCGAGCGCTGTTGCAGAATCCCTCGGTCACGGCTCTGCTTTCGACGACGGCGCCCTGGCTTCAGAGGTATCTCGAGTTGGCTTATTTGATGTGCTACCCGCTCGTGCCACTCGGGCTCGCTGCTCTTTCTGTAGCGGCGGTCTATGACCGCCGTCGTGGATCGGCAGGCTACGACCCGAATAAAGCGGCGCTCATAGAGCGCCGCTACAGGGAGGCGATCGATCGCTTCTGGACCACCGTGTTGTTGGCCGTATTGACTTGCTACGCCATCTATCCGTTCTTCCCACTTACGCCGCCGCGCGTACTGTTCCACGACGTGCCCGGTCCTGTCGTCGAACCGCTCTTGCGACGAGTGAATTTCTGGATTTTGAATCAGTACAGCGTGCAGGCGTGCATCTTCCCCAGCGGCCACGTTGCCGCGGTCACCGCCACGGCGCTGGCCGTTCGCGCGTACTTGCCACGCGTCGGCCTGCTCTTTCTTGTTGCCGCAGCCAGCGTCGCCCTTGCCACCGTCTACGGCCGCTACCACTACTCCGCCGACGCTGTCGCCGGCGCGGCCGTTGCGGCGGCCGCATTCCTTGTGGCGCGTCGCATCCAGAGATAATCCGCTCATTTCTGCGGGTAACACCCTGAGCCCCAGTGGTCGGTCAGTTTCCGAGAACTAGCGCTATACGTCCAAGTACGGGGCGTCGGAGCATCCAGATAGTCCCGACTGCGCGAATTTTCTGGAGTAGATCACTTGCGTTGCCTTCCCGCAGCTGCGGCCCAAGATCCAGATGACGGTACCCGGAGTCCCCATTCACACCTTCTGTGAGGGTATCTGGCGTGAGTCCGCAGCTCCACAACGAGCCAGTGTGGGCTGTGCCCCCTGGACATCCTGTCCCTTGACATCCTTCCCTATCAGGTACAATCTCGCGAGGTAAACAACAACCAACCTCCTGAGAAGTGAGCACGATGAACAGGTCCCGGCCAGACTATCTGTGGGCAGGCGCTGTGTTCTTGGCGATCAGCCTTGGCCAGTCGACTTCATTGCGTTAGCGAGACTTGAAGGAAGAGGTGAGAAATGGGAATTCAGGCGAAGTGTAGCTTCAGGCTGTTCCTGGCTCCTGCGGCAGTTATGGCGTGTCTGGTTCTGGCGACTCTGCCCGCCTGGGGTGAACTCCCGCCGGTGATCCCGCGGGAGACCTTGTTTGGCAACCCGGTAAAGACGCAGGCGCAGATCTCGCCCAATGGCAAGATGCTCGCCTACCTGGCGCCCGACGACAAAGGGGTCATGAACGTCTGGGTCCGTACCCTGGGCCAGGAAGATGACAAAGTCGTAACGACCGACACGAAGCGGGGCATCCGCGGCTGCTGGTGGCAGCAGGACAGCGAGCACCTTCTCTACGGTCAGGACTTCAAGGGCGACGAGAACTACCACGTATATCAGACGAACTTGAAGACCAAGAACACGCGCGACCTCACCCCCTTCCAAGGAGTGCGGGCGGGGCTCTTCTCCGCCGATCCAAATTTTCCCGACGAGATAATTGTCCCGCTCAACATCCGGGACCGTCGTCTCAACGATATGTATCGCATCGACCTGAAGAACGGCGCTGTAGAAATGGACACCGAGAATCCCGGCGACGTCTCCTACTTTGTGGTGGACAACAAATTTCAGGTGCGGGCTGCGCAGGTGACGCTGCCCGATGGCGGCAAGGAAATCCGCGTCCGCGACGACGTGAAGTCGCCTTGGCGCACCCTCCAGAAGTGGGGCCCGGAGGAGATTGGTTGGATTGCCGGCTTCACACCGGACAATACGGGCGTCTACTTGGCTTCGAGTGTCGATGCCAATGCGGCACGATTGATGGAGGTCGATGTGGCCACCGGCAAGAGCAAGGTGGTGGCTGAGGACAAGCAGTACGATGTGGGCTGGTCCCTTACGCACCCCAAGACGCACAAGCTTGAAGCCGTTACGTTCGTCCGTCAGCGGACCGAGTGGACAGTTATCGACAAATCCCTGCAAGCCGATTTTGATGCCTTGCGGAAGGTTCGTGACGGCGACTTCTACGTCGACAGCCGCGACCTGGCGGACAACACATGGATCGTACGCTATGTCGTAGACAATGCCCCGGTCGCGACCTATGCCTACGACCGCGCCAGCAAGAAAGCAACGCTGCTCTTCAGCGACCGCCCGGCTCTCGAGAAGTATAAGTTAGCAAAGATGCAGCCCATTTCACTCCAGGCGCGCGACGGGATGACGATTTATGGATACGTCACACTACCCGTCGGGCTTGAACCCAGGAACCTGCCCATGGTGCTGCTGGTCCACGGCGGACCGTGGTTAAGAGACGTGTGGGAGCTAAATGATGAAGTCCAGTGGCTGGCCAACCGCGGTTACGCCGTTTTGCAGATCAACTTCCGTGGCTCCGAGGGGTACGGCAAGGAGTACCTCAATGCCGGCGACCGTGAGTGGGGCGGCAAGATGCACGACGACCTGATCGATGGCAAGAACTGGGCAGTGAGACAGAGCTACGCTGACCCCAAACAGGTTTGCATCATGGGCGGGAGCTATGGCGGGTATGCCACGCTCGTGGGTCTCACCTTCACTCCCGATGAGTTCGTGTGTGGCGTCGATAGCTTTGGCATCTCCAACCTCGTGACGTTCCTCAGGGCTATTCCCCCCTACTGGGAAAGAGAGTTAACGGCGGTGTATAAGAGGGTTGTGGGGGACGTTGAGACTGAGCAGGAGTTCCTGAAGTCACGCTCGCCCCTCTTCAAGGCGGACCAGATCAAGGCGCCGCTGCTCATTGGTCAGGGTGCCAACGATCCTCGGGTGAAGCAGGCCGAAAGCGATCAGATCGTTGAGGCCATGCGGAAGAACAAGAAGCCGGTTGAGTACATTGTTTTTCCCGATGAAGGGCACGGGTTCGCCCGGCCAGAGAACCGACTGAAGTTCTACGCCGCTGCTGAACCTTTTCTTGCGAAATACCTGGGCGGCCGTGCCGAACCACCCTCGGAAGCAGAAAAAGTTGACGACCTCCGCAAGTAGTGCGATTGCGTTAAGAACCACTATGGAGCGATGGTGACAAGAGGGTGACCGTCGGCTGGCGAGAGGTGGATTCATACTTGGCACTGGAAATCGTCGCAGCCTGATATCAGGTCTGGACAGCGGAGGCCTTGACGCCGAAGTGTTTCTGCCCAACGTGTACGCGTTCTTGGATCCCCCCTGGTTCCATCCGCACTTCCAGGGCCTCCTGCGCCGCATCAATTTCCCGCGATAACACTCCGAGTACCCGCGAACTCGTTCTCAAGCCGCCGAATGCCGGCTATTAGTTTGTGGCAGGTCATCGGTCACCGCCCATCCCCTGCCAAATTGCCCTTCCAGGAGAGCAAATGTGAGCGTGGGCCGGTTGCCAAAGACACCCGGAGGTTTAATCGGCTACCCGTTAACTAGCCCACTACCCGCAGTCCCAATTCACTTGCGCTCCCAAGTGTCATCCTTTAACATGGTAAGTTGGCTTTTTCTCGAAATTCCTCGATGTAGGGCTCAGGGCGGATGATCGATCGGATTACGGTACGTGGGGCGCGGCAACACAACCTGAAAAACATCGATGTGGAGATTCCGCGCCACACCTTGACGGTGGTCACAGGTCTGAGCGGCTCGGGCAAGTCCAGCCTCGCCTTTGACGTGATTTACGCCGAGGGCCAGCGCCGCTACGTGCAGACGCTTTCCGCCTATGCGCGGCAATTCCTCGATCAACTCGAGCGGCCGGACGTGGACACAGTGGAGGGCCTCAGCCCGGCAATCTCCATCGAGCAGAAAACCACCACGCGCAGTCCCCGCTCTACGGTCGGTACCATCACGGAAATCTACGACTTCCTCCGCCTGCTTTACTCCTCCATCGGCGTTCCGCATTGCCATCAGTGCGGGCGGTCGATCTCGCGCCAGACGACCGAGCAGATTGTGGCTTCGGTCATGGAAGAGGAGCGCACCGGCCGTATCCGGACGAACGGCGAGGGCGAACGCGTGATGATCCTGGCGCCCATCGTGCGCGGGCGGAAGGGCGAATTCCGCAAGCTTTTCGATCAGCTCGCCCAGCAGGGCTTCGTGCGCGTGCGCGTGGACAAGCAGCTTCGCCAGCTCGACGAGGAAATCCCCCTCGACCGGCGCCGCAATCACACGATCGAGGTTGTCGTCGACCGACTGCTGCTGAAGCCCGGCATTGAAGGCCGCCTGGCCGCGTCCATCGAGACGGCCATGAAACTCGCCAAGGGGATCGTGGAGGTGGCCGTGGTCAATGGAGAAGAGCACCTGTACTCGCAGGAGTGGGCGTGCGTGGAATGCGGCCTCAGCATTCCGGCGCTCGAGCCGCGCTCGTTTTCCTTCAACAGCGTGTACGGCGCCTGCCCCGCCTGCAAAGGCCTGGGCAGCCAGTATAGCTTTGATCCCGCCAAGGTTATCGTGGATTGGTCGCGCCCGCTCCTGGAAGGCGGGCTGGGCCCGGGGGCGGGCTCCGAGCACATGCGCCGTGGATTGCAGCGTGCCGCCGAGCATTATGGCTTTGAACTCAAGACACCCTTCGAGCGTTTTTCCCGCCGGATTCAAAACTTGCTGCTCTACGGGCGAAGCCCGGAGAACGGGAAGACGACCTCGGTCTTTCCCGGCATCCTGCCCCTGCTGGAGCGCTGGTACGGCGAGGCGGCCTCGGAGAGCTACCGCGATTGGTACAGCCAGTACATGTCCGCGGTGCCTTGCCCGACCTGCCAGGGCAAGCGCCTGAAACCCGAGAGCCTGGCCGTGACGGTGATGGACCTTTCGATCTCCGACCTGACCGCCCTGCCGGTGAGCCGCGCCCAGCAGAGGCTGAGAGAGGTCAAGCTCAGCGCGCGCGAGGAACTGCTGGCGCGGCGCATCTTGAACGAAGTTTTCGAGCGCCTGGAGTTCCTGAACGCCGTGGGACTTGGTTATCTGAGCCTGGACCGCTCCGCCGCCACGCTTTCCAGCGGCGAAAGCCAGCGCATCCGCTTGGCGACGCAAATCGGATCGAAGCTGCGTGGGGTGCTCTACGTCCTCGATGAGCCCAGCATCGGACTGCATCCCCGCGACAACCAGCGGCTGCTCAGCACGCTCGAGCAGTTGCGCGACTTGGGCAACACCGTGCTGGTGGTCGAGCACGACGAGGAGACCATCCGGCGGGCCAACTACGTGATCGACCTGGGTCCTGGCGCGGGGAAACAGGGCGGCAACCTGGTCGCCTGCGGCGCGCCCGAGACTATCGCGACCGCGGAGAATTCCCTGACCGGGCAATACCTCATCGGCAAGTTGCGCATCCCCGTTCCCGCCAAGCGCCGCACTCCGAACGGCAAATTCCTTCAGGTGCTGGGCGCGCACGCCAACAATCTGAAGAACCTCGATGTGCAATTTCCTCTGGGCGTGCTGGCGGTGGTGACCGGCGTCTCGGGCTCCGGCAAGTCCACATTAGTCAACGATATTCTCTACCGCGCCATTGCCAAGAAGTTGTATCGCGCCATCGAGGAGCCGGGCGCGCACCGGGCCATCCTGGGACTCGAGCATCTCGACAAGATCATCGTCATCGATCAGGCGCCCATCGGGCGCACGCCGCGCTCCAACCCCGCCACCTATACTGGCGTTTTTACGCCCATCCGCGAACTCTTCTCGATGTTGCCCGAATCGCGCGAGCGCGGTTACCGCGCCGGGCGCTTCAGCTTCAACGTCAAGGGCGGGCGCTGCGAGGCTTGCCAGGGCGAAGGCCTGCGGCGCATCGAGATGAATTTCCTCCCCGACGTGTTCGTCACGTGCGAAGTCTGCCGCGGACGGCGCTACAACGCGGAAACCCTGGCGGTGAAATACAAGGGCCACTCGATCGCCGACATCCTGGAGATGACCGCCAAGGACGCTCTGCCGATTCTGGAGAACCTTCCGCAGATCAAGCAGAAACTGCAAACACTGGTCGACGTGGGCCTGGGCTACATTCACCTGGGCCAGCCCGCGACCACGCTTTCGGGCGGCGAGGCGCAGCGCATCAAGCTGGCGCGCGAGCTGAGCCGCCGGCAGACCGGGCGCACCCTCTACATCCTCGACGAGCCCACCACCGGGCTGCATTTCGACGACGTGAAGATGCTCCTGGAGGTACTCAACCGGCTGACCGACCTGGGTAATACGGTCATCATCATCGAGCACCACCTTGACGTGGTGAAGCAGGCCGATTGGATCATCGACCTCGGACCGGAAGGCGGAGACGAGGGCGGCCGCATTGTCGCCCAGGGCAGCCCGGAAGAAGTCGCGCGCGTAAAGAAGTCCTTCACCGGCCAGGCGCTCGCCAAAATCCTTCACGGCGCCGTCTAGCAGAGCCGAGAGTGCGGTATCATAGTTAGCGGATCGTGCTTGCGTCCCGAGGCGCATCTCATGAAGATCGAACGACTGTTGCGCGAAAAGCGAACCGAGATTCAGCGCATCGCTGCACAGCACGGCGCCACGAATGTCCGCGTCTTCGGATCAGTCGTCAGGGGCGAAACTGGCCCGGATAGTGACGTCGATCTTCTTGTGGACACCGGCCCCGAGACAAGTTCGTGGTTTCCCGCAGGACTGGTCATCGATTTGGAGGAGCTTCTCGGGTGCAAGGTTGAGATTGTCACGGAAAAAGGTCTGAATCCTCATCTCAGGGAACGCGTGCTTCAAGAGGCCGTCCCGCTGTGAAGGATGACTCGGTTTACCTCAAGCACATTCTCGAATCCATCCGCCCTATCGAAGAAGATACCCGCGAAGGCCGCGGAAAATTCCTCTCCTCTCACACCCTACAAGACGCCGTGCTGAGAAATCTTCAAACCCTTAGCGAATCAATGCAGCGCCTGTCGCAGGCGATGAAATCGCGCCATCCAGAGGTCGAATGGAAACGTATAACGGCATTCCGTAATCTCCTGGTTCACGACTATCTCGGCGTTGATCTGGAAAGGGTGTGGGAAATTTGCCAACGTGATCTGCCCAAGTTGAAGCAGGGAGTAGTCGTGATGCTGGGAGAGCTCGATCTACCAGGGTAGGAAAAGGGTTAAACTGCAAGCCACGCAATATGCTCGCACGATGTACATCCTGCTCCTTGACCGGGCGGCACTATCGTCTACGCGAGGATGCGCATGACGGATGACGGCACGCCTGGCAACCTTCCCCCCGCCGCGGAGCCGCTAGGCGAGGCCGCGCCGGTCTTCGCTCCACCGCCCGCCCCGACTCCGGAGCCCTGGACGGTTCGCGACCTGCTCCTTTTCATTGCCCTCCTGCCCATCGCGTTTGTCGCGGCGTATTTCCTTGTCATGATCGGCTACACCCTGCTGGCGCCGCTCGCGCGCTGGCCCTCGCTCACACCGAAGATCGCTGGCGGCACGCTTTTCCTGCTGGTGGTTCAGACGGTTCTCTATTTTTTCGTCCTGGGCCTCGTCTACCTTCTGGTGGCCGTTCGTTATCAGTTACCCTTCTGGAGTGGCGTGGGATGGCGGATGCCCCGCTCCTGGCACGTGCCCGCCTACTTTTTGGCAGGATTGGTTCTGGCGTTCGCCGTTCTCCTCGCCCCACCGCTGCTGCCCGATACGGAGAGCTTTCCCCTGCAGGAGATGTTCACCTCGCGGGCCGCTTCCTACGCCATCGGCGCATTCGCCATCACCGTCGCGCCCTTCATGGAGGAATTGATTTTTCGCGGCGTGATGTTCGCGGTGTTTGAGCGCCGGGCCGGGCTGCGCTTCGCGGTCCTCGCCACCGCGGTCCTTTTTGCGGGGCTGCATGTGCCCGAATACTGGCGCGCCTGGAACCACGTGCTCATGATTCTGGTGGTGGGCGTGGCGTTTTCACTGGCGCGGGGAATCACCGGCTCGCTGGCGCCCAGCGTCATCCTCCACATGGGCTACAACGCCAGCATGATGATGGGGCTTTTCTTCTCGACGCAGCAATTCCGCAATTTGCACACGCTGTTCCTCAAATAGACGCCGCCCTGCCAGCAAGTGGGGCTCGCCCAAAGCAGTCGGACGACTCATCGGGCTGCCCTTGTGTTAGAATCCGCGCCATGTCAACCTTCACCCTTCCTCACACGAGTGAGCCCGCCGCGCCCGCGGCGCCCGCCGCAGGAGAGCGTTACGTCGCTCTCGATGCGTTCCGGGGATTCATCATGTTCATGCTGGCCTCCGGCGCCTTCGGCTTCGGGGAGTTGCAGAAAGACCCCACCTGGGGACGCGTTGCTTCCTGGTTCGATCATGTGGATTGGACCGGCGCCGTGTTCTGGGACTTGATTCAGCCCTCGTTCATGTTCATGGTCGGCGTGGCGATGCCCTTTGCGCTGGCGGCGCGCACGGCGCGCGGCGCCACGCCCGGTCAGAACTTCCGGCACGTCGGCAGCCGCGGGCTGCGCCTTCTCCTTCTGAGCCAGTTTCTGATGATCGTGTCGGATCAGCGCATTTATCTTCAACTCATCAACGTGCTCGCGCAGATCGCGTTCACGTACTTCCTCACCTACCTGATCATCCAGTTGCGTTTTCGCTGGCAGGTGCTGGCGGCCTTGCTGCTCCTGGCGTTTCACAGCGCGCTGTTCTATATCTTCCCCGGCCCCGCAGGAGCGTTTTCCCGCGAGGGGAACATCGGGCAGGTGATTGACAAGGCGCTGCTCGGTTACAACTACCCGGGCTACTATGTGACGATCAATTTCATCAGCAGCACGGTCACCACGCTGTTCGGCGCCTGG
>JAIQGA010000080.1 GCA_020072925.1 Terriglobia bacterium
AGGCCCATGACGTAGACCATCAGCGGCGAGACCGGCACGTAGCTGACCACGTTCACGCCCTTGGGCAGCGTGATCTTCTCCCAATGATCGGCGCCGTCGCGCGAGCGGTAAAGCGCGCCATCTTGAGCGTTCCCGAAACTTCCATCCTCGCTGCGGCGCGCCACAATGAGATACAAGACTCCGTTCATATCTCGTGCCAGGCGCCATGCGAAAGGCTCGGGGCCGGGCAGACCCTGGTCCCGGAGCGTCCAGGTCTCGCTGCCATCCACAGACTTGAAAACACCTTTGCCAAAGCCCGTCACGTAGAGCACGCGCGCGCTCACGGGGCTGGCAGGATCCAGCAGGATGTGAGTAGCCGCAGTGGGAGGCATACCCTGGTTGGACGCTCGCCAGGTTTTCCCCCCGTCTTCGCTGAGGCAGACTCCTCCGTCGTACCGCTCCGGAGAAGTGCGGCGCCACATCTTGGGGCGCGGCAGGTCGTGCACATGACTCATCACGCCCCAGACGCGGCCTTTGACAGCGGGATCAAAAGTGATCCAATAAGTGGTGTTGACCCATCGGCGCGGCACGCCCTGGGTCGAACTCGTCCAGCTTTGGCCGCCATTTTCACTTCGAAATAAGCCGATGTCGGTATAGGCAATGAACATGCGGCGGGAGTCAGTGGGGTCAAAGAAAACTCCGTAGTTCGTGGTCACGTCGAGTCCGGTTGTCGTGTAGGTTCCGTCGGCCAGACGATGAGAGTAGACGGCCCCCCAGGTCTTGCCGCCGTCGAGCGTACGCATGGTGCGGCCATCGTCCGTCCGATAGCAGATCTCGGGATTCTTCGGAGCCACGCCCAGCGAGATTCCCGGCTCGCCCCAACCCGTCCCAAAGCGTTCGGAGATCCATGCATCGCGGACGTTGGAGGCCGGGGCCTCCGCTTCTTTCCAGCCCAGTTCCCAGGTGGCGCCGGCATCTCGGGTTTTTGCCACTCCGTGGAAGACTTCGCCGCCCAGGCGCAAGCCCTCATAAGAGACGTAGGCGACTTTCGGCCGGTCGAAGCAAGTCCCCACGCACGTGAACTGGGGCAGAGAACCTCCGTCGCCGGCACTACGAAGGAAGGCATCATTCGCCGAATCCCAGGAGGCGCCGCCGTCGTGCGAAATGAACAGCCGACTGGGGCCGGCTCTCCTTCCCCCCGCAATCGCATAGACGGTCAGTTGGCCATCGCCGGAGAATCCCGCGGAGGCATCGGTGAACTGCGTCACTCCCGCGGGAGCCGGCCCCTGCTGCCAAACACCCGCCTTGCGGATGCTGACGGAGTTTCCTCCCAGGACATATAAAGTGCGCTCGGACACGGGCGAGCGTCGATCAATATAGATTTTCCGCGCGCCGCCGGCAAGGCTTGCGGTGCGCTGCCAGTGCGCGCCCCAGTCACTCGAGAGATAAAGCGCAGGGCCACCCGCCTCGACGATTGCCGCGGAGAGTTTCTTGGAGTCTGCGGGGTCAATAGCGAAGGCCGTCACGGCGCCGCTCGGTCCCTGGGCCGTGAGGACCTCGGGACTGGCGTGGTCATCCGGCATGATGAGCCGCGTGACGGAATCGGGTGGCGGATAAACCAGGCTCCAGGTGCGGCCACGGTCGGCGCTTCGCCATAGAACGTGCGCCCCTGCGTAAATCACATTGGCGTTGAAGGGGTCGAACGCAAAAAAGCGCACGGGGCTGCGGAGATTAAACAGGCGCCAGGTATTGCCGCCATTTTCCGAGATGTAGGCGCCCGTCATATCACAGGCCACCAGGACTAGATTCGTATCGTGGGGGCTTACGGCGGGATGAAATTGTGCACCGCCACCCCCTGGACCCAAAATGCGCCAGGCATCGAGGCGCGGCGCGGAATAGTTCGGGTCATTCTTCGCCCGGGGGAATTCTGCTGGAGAAATGAACGCAGAAATGAGGATCAAGAGCGGAATGATAGCCTGTATCAATCCTCTTCTCACGGCAGGTCGACCTGATAGAGTACAGGTAGCGCCTTGCACTCTCCGGTTTTTTTTCATTGTCCCTTCATCAGGGCACATCGGGAAACTGGTTCACACCCACAATCGGCAATCAGCAATCAACAATCAGCTTAACGTCCTTTCGACTTTAAACTTTCAACTTTTAACTGTCCTTTAGTAGGACAGCACCGCCAACAAGGTCATGTAGCCATCCACAAGCAGACCCTCGTAGCCATAGGGCGTGCCATCCCAGGCCTTCCAATCGTAGGTTCGGCCGCTGGGACCCTGCCCCTGGAAACCGCCTTCTTCGAAGGCGTGGAGCATGGGGAATAGAATGGTGTCGGCCTCCTTATGCCGGCCCAGCTTATAGAGCGCCTCGATGGTGAAGTAGGCATAGCACGCCGTGGCGCCGCCATTTTCGTAGATCTGGAATCCGTCGGAGCCATCCTCTTTTTTGCCGCCGCCCCATTCCTGCCGAGCCTCCAGGTAATCGTCGCGGCGAATGGGAATCAGGTTGCCCGGCAGGCCATATTCGAAATGGGTGTATCCGACTTTCTTCATTTCGGCGACCATTCGATCCATGATGGGATTGGCTTTATCCGGCGGGACGAGGCCGTAGGTGATTGCCACGCCATTCACGAACGTGAAGTAGTAATCGTGCAGGTTGCCGTCGGCACTCTTCCAGCCGGCGAGCACTCCCGTGGCCGGGTTGTAGAACGTCTGGAAATAAATCGCGCGAAGTTTTTCGGCGCGGGATGTGTAGAGTTGTGCATCCTCGGGATGGCCCGCGCGGCGGGCCAGATCGGCCATGCCGAGCAAAGCGTGATAGGCAAGGGCGTTCGAATACGCGTCCTTGTTGCCAAAACCAATATCGTCCCACCAGTTCGCGGCGTGCATCGAAAACTTCTTGTCCCAGATACCGGAGTTGCCGCTTACCGGGTATTCGAAGAGGCCGTCGTTGTCTTTATCCATGGCAAGCAACTTCGTGGCCCAGTCTTTCACCCCAGGATAGTTCTGCTTTAACCAAGCCGTGTCATTGCTGCCGCGCACATAATCCCAGGCAGTGGTCAACAGCGAGGGATAGGTATCCAGAAAGTCGTAGGGAAGCGATGGGTCGTTGGGGACGTAACCCACGAGGCCGTAGGCTTTCATCCCGTCGAGGTAGCGGTCGAGAGTCTGCCGGATCAGGTCGAGCGCGGTCAGTCCCGGCGCAAGTGGCGGCGACTTCACCGCCACGGCAGAATACTCGAACAGCGTGAAGGCGCAAACGTCGCTCGCCGCGTGGTTGGCCAGCGCGCGGTGGCGGGGGCTCAACTGCAATATGTTCAGCCAACCGCGTCGATAGCCGTCGAAGCGTGGGTCGCCATGGATCTTAGCGATGTGCGGATAAATCGCCACGACTTCCAGCGTGTAATCCACGTGCGGTAGGCTGGCTGTCGCCGCGGGCAGAGTCACCTTGACGTAGTCGTTTGCACGCTGCCCCTCGGGATAGCGCAGGGCGTCGTAAGGGAGCGGCGGCGCACCGGGCGTGCTCGACGTGATCCGGAACGTCCCGCGGTCGGGGAGATGGAGAATCGCGGGCAGGCGGACGCTGCCGTCGCTGTTGATCAGTCCGAGGAGCGTGGCGCGGTTGATGTGGGGATTGAAATCCAGAAGCAAGGGCGGCGGAGGGTTCTGCGCGGAAAAAGTGGAGCGCGCCACGATGCGCCGCGTCGAAAAATCGAACGTCCAGGCCGGAGGCGCGCTCGCCGGGCTGCCTGCGGGACGATATTCATAGCGCGAGCCGGCAAGGCGCACCTCGTAGCTTGTTGCCGACTTCGCCGGAGGCCGGAGGGGGCTAGGGCCGAGTTTCTTCTTCCCCAGGGAGTCCACCGACAAGGCTGCCAGGGCCGGTTGGTCCGGCGCCAGTTCCACGCGCATATAAGCGGATTCGTACTGCCGAGCGTTGCCGGTTTCTTTGGCGAATCCGACGGCTGCCAACAACAGGGCAGGGATCAGCAGGATAATTTTCTTCAGCATGGCGACTCTCTAGGGAAAATTTTTTTCCTGTGGGATAATACCACGCCGCTTACGGCACCGCCAGATTCGCGCTGGGCGAATTGTGCCTCGGGCGGCAAATTGGGGATGCCCGCCGGTTTTCTATGGAGTGCGGGAGCCCGGCAAGCGCTGCTTGTCCTTGCTCCCGCCTTTGAAAGCGGCGGCCCCGTCCCGGCTGGGGTCGGGACAAGCCGCCGCACTCCAAAGCCGGGGCTCGTAGAGCGCCGGTACAGTTAACGCGTCTCCGTATGGTGGAGGTCCAGCTATGACTATGCTACGTCGAAAATTTCTCGAAGGGGTCGCAGCGAGCGCAGGCCTGGGATTGGGCGGCTTGCAGGGTTTGAAGGGCGCATCGCCTGTTGCACACGGAAGAAATGGGGGCGCAAGTTCTGCCGACGCAGGTCCACGCGATGGGGAAGTGGGCCCCGACCCGATATTTGAAAAGCCCTCGCCCATCACCATGGCCGAGTTGGCGCGCAAAGCCATCCAAGGGGTCGCGGCCGTGGAAGTGAGCGACTATGCACCGGGACACTATCAGGGCGACCTCAGTCCCAGCCCGCCGCATGCGGACATGAACCCAAAGAAGGCCATCGTCGTCGTGTGGGAGAATTTTCCCCAGCGCTTCGTATTCAGCCACGAGGCGAGCTACGACCCCATCCTGGAGCTTCCCAACGGTGTCGCGCTGTGCAACCAGTTCTTTGAAGGGAACGACGGCTGGGCGGAACTTTTCAACAGCAATGGCCGAAAGGAGCGCAACAGCTTCGTTGACATCATCCGCAGCGGACCCGGGCACGTGTGGGTGCGCTGGAACTATTTCTGCGTAAATAAGGATGATGACTCCCATCCCGCCATCCGCGGGACCGAAGACTACGTTGCGTACACGCGTGGACTGGTGTGGCGCCGCCTGACGTACGCCAGCCTGATGCCCGACAGGTTCGAGGGCTATAGCTGGCAGCCCATTGATTACTTCGCGATTGCTCCCACGGGGACCACTTGGAAGGACCTGTTCCCGCGCGACGAGACTCACGGCGATTATCATGTGGCCTCCACTTTGGATGCCTACTCCGACCGGCGCTACGACATCTTTTGGGACGATGACGGCAAGCCGCGCCGCGTGGGCGACAAGGATTTGCTTCTGAGCATCTCGCACTCACCGGGCTTCGCGATGGTCATGCCGCTCAAGGCGGGGCATCTGTTCACGGTCCTGGGAAACGCCAGCGGGTTCCCTTCGGAGAAGAGCCAGATCGTGGACCATTCCTTTGACGACACCGGCGGCTGGGGGTGGCGCTCGGCGCGCTGGGACCACTGGCCCATCGGCTGGCTGAACTCTCAGGCCAATGACTACAAGCCCGGCTCACCCTACCCGTACCATTTCGGTCCGCTCTCCCACTACATCGTGAATAAGCCCATCCAGGACGTGAAACGGGATTTTCCCATCGAAGCCCGGGACATGGAGCTCAATCGCTGGACGGAGCGACACGTTTACTACACGCTCATGGGCGTTGGCCACGACCTGGAATCAATTCGGAAGCTGGCGCGAAAATGGTTGGATAAGGGAAACGACTGTGCCCGGCCCTCAAGCATCGCCGATTTGTAACACGGGCGTCTCGCCCGTGAGATGCCCGCACGGCCAAGCTTGCCCCGGCCACGGAGCCGGGGATGGCCGTGCTTGTATCTACGTCACTCAATCCCTGACTAACGGGCGCGGATCAATCACGATTTTGGTGGGTGTATCCGGCAAGCGAAGGAACGGGCCGGGCTTCCGAGCCTTGCCTGCTTCCTCTCCGAGCAAGTCCCGCTGAAAGTGCTCATCGGTCGGCAGGTCCGGCACATTGCCGGAAGCCGACCAGGTCATGGTGAGCGCGTCCAGGTCCACGTCGATATTCATGTCGGCGTAGGCGCCGTGCTTGTCGAACCCGAAGAATTTCTGCCACGCGTCGAGGTCCAGGCGGAGGATAGCGCCCGAGTCAGGAATCCAATTCAGCCCGCGCCCAACCGACTGGTTTTCCTCCGTCACCTCACCCCAGTCACGTGTGTAAAGATTCCCGTCCGCGGTGTTGCCCTGGTTCGAGAAATCGATTGCCTTGCCGCAACGATAGAAGATGTTATCCAAAACCTTATTGCCGCGGGCGGTGCCACCGCGGGAGCCAACGATCCGGCCTTCGACATTTCGAAACTTGATCGCGGCATCCTGAGTTTCGCCAATCAAGTTGTGGGCGATGACGGTCTCGTCGCTGCCGTCCACGGTGATCCCCCAGCCGCCGTGGGGCGCCATGTTGTCGGCGGAGCCGCCTTTGCCCTCCGTGGCTTTCCAGAAGATGTTGTTGTCGATCATGTTGGGTTCGTGGGAGGCCTCAAGATAAATACCGCCGCGCAACGTCTCGAGGTTGTCGCCCACCACGTTACCGGTCACGCGAGTGTTGGCGTTCTGGTAGTCGAGCCAGATGCCTTCCGCGTGAATCGTGTGCCGGATGACGTTGTTCCGCAGCAGGCAGTTCTTGGTCACATGCAGCTTGATCCCGCCGGTCTCCCAGGTCAGCTCAACGTCCTGCCAGCCTACGTGCTCGATCAGGTTTCCCTCGATGAGAGTGTTTTGGACGGCCAGGCCCGCCAGCCCGCATACGCCAGCGTCGTCGATGTGATTCCTGCGCACAATGCTGTAGCCGATGACGGCGGGCGGTTCCATGTCCCAGTCCTGCGCGCCGATATCGAGCGCCACGCCATTGGCGTGCCGCAAGACGCAGTCCTCGATGATCCGGTGGTTACCTCGGCTGGCGGAAACCATTCCGCGCTGCGGGACGGGAAAGCCGTTGGCGGCGTGTTCGAAGGTGATTCCTTTGACCCGAATATAGTTCGACCCGCGTATCCGCGGTGCAAACACCTGCTCCTGGATGGCCAACTCGACTTCGTGCTGGGAAGGGTCGGCATCGCCCGCAAGGCGCACGTGGATGGTAAGCCCGTCGTGCTCGCACCAGAAGGCGCCATCCTTATGGGCGAGCTCACCGTAAAGCTCGACCTGCTCCAGGCGCTTCCCGTCCACGAACACCATCCCGCGGCGCAAGAGATGGGGCCGCAACTCGGAGGGCTTGGGATGGAGGTAGATACGGTCTTGCATGATGTTGACCATCCCGAAGGGGTTGTAACCCTGGAAATCCAGGTCGTCCAGGCGGCGTTGGTAGATCTTCACCTTGGCTCGTGCGGGGCCGGGAAGGTCCAACTTGTATTCGGTGGAAGGTTCCCACCCGCCCTTCACGAGGCGCGAGCCCTTTACCACCACGCTGGCGCCAGGCGCGGCTTCGTAACTAATCATCGCATCGGGGCCGGTGCCGCCCCGCGGAGGCGCCACGCGCTCTCGGTAAACCCCCGTCATGATTACCACGCGCTCCCCGCGCTGGAGCACTTGCGCGGCCTTGTTGATGGTCAGGAAGGGCAAATCCTGCGTTCCGGGGTTCGAGTCTGCGGCGCGAGGATTTCGGTTATCGACGTAATAAGTCCTGGTGAAATGCAGCGGCTGCTCCCAGGATACGAACTCGCGCCCGTCCGGTAGGAGAACGCCGGTATGCGGTGCCTTGGCCGGCGAGACTGTGGCCAGCAAGCCAACGCTCAGGCAACCGGCGATCGACACTTGCCTGCAAACTCTCAGCCGGGTCCGGAGGAGTCGCTTGAATCGAATGCCTTGGGGCAGTGGCAGCCCCTTCGACATGATCTGGTCATGGTTGTGAAACATGTGCGGCTCCTTTTGGAGGCTCAGCGCTGTAAGCGCTTCCAAGGGCGCTCGCTTCGAGGAGCAATTCACCCTAGCGTTCGAGCGAAGATTCGTGGCCCAGCGCCTCCGCCGAAGTTTCGGAAACACCAAGGGCCAGGGGATACTATCGGATACGCCAGAGACGGTCAAGACACGGTTTCCAAGGATGGGGCTCAGCACGACGAGGAAGAAACGCGACTCAACAAGTTACGTGCCTAGACAAAATATTTTTGCTGCTTGCGAAATCCTGATGAAAATATCTTTACTACGGGACTTCGACTTATCACTTGCATTGCCAGACGGAATCCCACTTAGGCCGTATTTTCGGGATTCAAACCGAAAACCTTCGTCCATGCGCCGTGCCCCTTCAAGGATCACCTGTAGCAATCAGAAACCGAAAAAGAACAGTTGCCTCACGAAAAGTTTTTTAGTAATGTGGCACGTACTGTCCTGATTTTAAGCGCTTGGTGTTTCAATCGAGCCGGCTCAAGGTTGACGACGCTATGACACCAGCTGACATGCATGGCTCTTGTCTGGCACGGATTCGTGCGGCGATCCAACATGAGTCGGGGGCCACGGTGACGATCGGGCGATTTGTGCTGAAGTCCCCCTTTCGCGCGCGGAGCCTGTCCATTGACGCGCTGGCGAGAGCCTGCGGAGCAAGCGCCGCCACCGTCTACCGGTTCTGCCGGGACTTGGGCTACGACGGCTACAAGGAATTCCAGCTGGACCTCGCGGCGGCGGTGGCGCAGAACGATATTGTAGATCTGGAGGATTTTGCCGAGGACGCGAGTCCCCGCACCATCGTCCGCAATGTGTTCGAATACAACCGTCGCAGTCTTTCGGATACCGAGCGCATGCTCGACGACCGGGTGTTGGTCCAGGTCGCCAGGACAATCCAGCGCAGTCGAAGGGTCCTGTTCCTAGGGATTGGTGGTTCGGGATTAGTGGCTCGGTTCGCAGCGTATCGGCTTCTCAGCCTGGGTTTCACGGCGATTGCGGTCGACGATCCGGTTCAACAGATCTTCGCCACTGAAAACGTTGGACCGACGGATGTGGTCGTGGGAATCAGCCATACGGGCCAGAGCGCCACGATCATCGAAGCGCTTCAGCGAGCGAGGAAAAAAGGCGCGCGCACCGTCAGCCTCTCCAATTACCCCCGCTCACTCCTGGCGACCGAGGCCACGTTCCGGTTGTCTACGGCGTTCCGCGAACATCATATCAACGCGGCGATTTCTTCGTCGATCGTCGCGCAGTTGTCGGTCATCCATTCGCTCTATTTCATTTTAGGAAGTTGGGGAGGACGCAAGGCCAAGAAGTACGCCAGGGAAGCCGAACGAAGAACCCAGAGACTGCTGCGCGCCACGCGTGCCGGGAAACAATCCTGACCTCTAAAGGAGAAGAGATATGAACAAGCGCTACTACGATCCCGAGATTTTCACGCATACGTTGGACGGGATCGACCGGGACAATCACATTGTCGCGACTTACTTCATGGACGATGAGTTGCCCGGGGAAGACTTTGTGGACCATTTCGCCTTGATCCAATCGATGACCGTGGAAGGTTCCACCGGCACCTGGGAGAAGGTGAGCGAAGAAGACGCTGATGTCCGGCGCAAGCTGAGCGGCAAGATGGTGGGTTACTACGAGATTCCCACGAACTGTCCTTCCCGGCGCGCGGCGGTTGTGCAGTTGGCATTTCCGATCGACGCTTGGATCGACAACGTGCCGATGATGCTGCTGAGCATCGCGGGGAACTGTTTTGCCTTCAGCCCCAAACTCCGTCTGGTCGACGTTTTCATTCCCAGGAATCTCCTGGCGAATTTCAAAGGGCCCAAGTTCGGCGTCCCGGGAATTCGGAAGCTCGCGAATGTCCCGGAGAGGCCGCTTTCGCTGCACATCATAAAGCCCAAGATGGGCATGACGCCGCAGCAGGTGGCCGATCAGTGCTATCAGACCGCCCTGGGCGGCGCGGACGCCATGAAAGACGATGAGATGACGAGCGATGTTTACAACAGCAAATTCGAAGATCGGCTCAAGGCGGTTCTCGAAGCGCTGAGCAAAGCCGAAGCCAAGACCGGGAAGCGCCCCATCTATTTTCTGAGCATCACGGACGAGCCGCGTCGTATTTTTGACAAGGCCGCGCGCGCGGTGGAACTGGGCGCCCGGGGTTTGCTAGTGTGTTATTCGGCGGGCCTGGCGGCGATTCGGCAGTTGGCCGAAGACCCCTCGATCGATGTGCCCATACTGGTCCACGGTTCGCACATGATTGCCGCGCAACCGCGGATTGCCTGGCCGGTGTTCGCGAAGCTCGCGCGAATCTGCGGCGGCGATTTGATGCTGACGCCCACCTACTGGTCGAGCATTCCCATGGTCAGCCTGGAAGAAGGCATCCGCACCGCGCAGGTCAAGCTGGCGCCGCTCGGGCACATCAAGCCCATGTGGCCGATGCCCTGCGCGGGGGTGTATCCGGGTCTGGCGCCGATCCTCGTGGGCGAGTACGGGCCGGACATCGTAATCCCCTCTGGCGGCGGAATGCTGGGCCACCCCGACGGCTACACGGCCGGCGCCAAAGCCTGGCAACAGGCCATTGCGGCGGCCATGTGCGGCCAGGATATCGTTGAGTTCGCGAAAAAGGCGGAGAACCGTGAATTGCGGCGGGCCCTGGAGAAATGGGGCACCATCGAACGACCTCGAACCCCATGGCTCCGCGTCTCCCCCAGGTTCCACCCCAAACCGATGCGGATCGAAGTTTAGCCCGCTGGAGGCTATCACCCGTGCCCGCGCACCGCTTCCTTGCCTTTGACCTCGGAGCCGAGAGTGGGCGCGGTGTCGTCGGCACTCTCGACAACGACACCCTCGCGCTCGAGGAGATTCATCGTTTCGCAAACGAGCCCGTGGAAGTTTGTGGCACGCTCCACTGGGATGTTCTGGCTTTGTATAGCAATCTGCTGAAGGGGATGCGGGCGTACGTGGCCCGCTATGGCGATTCCGTCGAAGGTGTGGGCATTGATACCTGGGGCGTGGATTTTGGCCTTCTGGGCGAGGACGGGAAGCTCTTGCAGAATCCTGTCCATTACCGGGACGCGCGGACGGAGGGAATGCTCCAGGAAGCGGCCCGCAGAATGTTGCCGGAAGAATTGTATCGGTGCGCCGGCGTCCCGCTCTCTCCGGTCAATACCTCAGTTCAGCTTCTGTCGCTGCGCGTGCGCCAGAGTCCACTGCTGAGCCAGGCCAAAACCCTCTTGATGATGCCGGACCTCTTTAACTACTTTCTTACCGGGCAGCAGGGCTGTGAGCGCACTAACGCTGTCTCCACGCAGCTCTATGATCCGAGAAAGCGCCAATGGAGCGAAGAAGCCTTTAAGAAGCTCGACCTTCCTCTCTCGATAATGCCGCCGCTCGTGGATCCCGGCACGGTTTGGGGTGAGTTGCACGAATCGGTTCGCCGCGGCGTCGGCTTGAAGCGTGGAGTGGCGATTGCTCCGTGCACGCACGATACGGCCTCGGCGGTGGCGGCCGTTCCCGGGAAGGGCCGCAACTGGGCCTTTATCAGCTCCGGCACGTGGTCGGTGGTGGGCACGCTTACCGAGGAGTGCCTTACATCGCCCGAGGCATTTTCGGCGGGTTTCTTCAACGAGCTGACCCTTGGAAGCTTTTTCTTGTGCCGCAATATTATGGGTCTCTGGCTTCTTCAGCAGTCTCGCGCCGCATGGCGTGAGGGAGGTGAAGATCTCTCCTATGAGGCTCTTGTTCGACGGGCTGCCAGGATCCCTGAGAGCCCGGCGCTCATCAACCCTGATGATTCACCCTTCCTTGCTCCCCAGGACATGTCCGAGGCGATCCAGGCCTTCTGCGCGCGTACCGGTCAGCGCGCGCCGCAGGGTCCCGGGGAAGAGACGCGCTGTATACTCGAAAGCCTTGCCCTCTCGTATCGCAAAGCGCTGGAGGATTTGAGTCGCGTGCTCGGGCGACGCTTCACCAGGCTGCATGTGGTGGGCGGAGGATCACGGAATGAGCTCTTGTGCCAGCTCACCGCCAATGCGACCGGGCTGCCGGTGGTGGCGGGCCCCGTCGAGGCTACGGTCGCCGGGAATGTGCTCGTTCAGGCGTTGGCCGCCCGCTGCCTGTCCGGCTCCGGCGAGATTCGGGACTGCATCGACCGCTCTTCGCAATTGACGGAATACCAGCCGCGCGACCAGGCTGCCTGGGAGGACAGGTACGCCAGATACGTCGAGATCTTGCGGCGGGGTGCGACTTAGTGCGATCTGTATATTTGAATGATGATATCTTGAATTAAAGAATAATGACTTAAGAACATTTAACACTGAGCCGACGGAGAACAAGAGCAAAGAGGGTGCACGGAGAGGGACGGAGAAAACGGTTTGCGGTGTCTCTGTGGCCTCTGAGCCCCGTTTTCTCTGTGACCTCTGTGTTAGATCTTTAGATTGGCAGAAGTCGCGCGACTGAACAAAACCACGGAGACCATCATCGGCGCGCAAGCCCCGCCGCGTGTAGCGAACACGACCCGGAGCGATCGGAGGAGGGAACCATCATGATTGCGAATCACCCGTTCGGTGCTTGTCTTCCCACGTTTGGAAACTGTGCTGACCGCTACTGCCTGGGCGGCTACGGTGGCGGCGGAAACACCGTTGAAGAAATGCTCGACCTTTCCAAGAAGGTCGAGGGCCTGGACGGCCTGGAACTGGTGGGGAACTGGCACGTCAACGATCAGAACATTCGGGACGTGGCCAAGATGTTCAAGGATCGCGGCCTGAAGATTCCGATGCTCGTTCCCGACCTCTGGACGCAGGCAAAGTGGGGCCGTGGGAGCCTTGCCGCGCCCGACGCGCGAACGCGCCAAGCTGCCGTGGACGAAGTCAAAAAGGTGATGGACTGGGCTGCGGAACTCGACTGCCCTTACGTGGATGTCTGGCCGGGGCAGGACGGATTTGATTACTCCTTTCAGGCCGATTACGTCGAGGCCTGGAAATGGCTGCGCGAGGGACTGGCCGTTTGTTCCCAGCACAATGATAAGGTGCGCGTGCTCGTGGAGTACAAGCTCAAGGAGCCCCGCACGCATTGCTTTGTGGACCATGCCTCGACGGTCCTCCTGCTCCTCCAGGGTCTCGATAAGGTTGGCGTGCTCCTCGATGTGGGCCACTCGCTGGCCGCCGGGGAAAACGTGGCGGAAGCGGCGGCGCTCCTTTCGACTTACGGCAAGCTCGATTATCTGCACCTCAATGACAACTACCGAAGCTGGGACGACGATATGATCGTTGGAGCGGTGCACCTCGTCGAGTACCTCGAGCTGGTCTATTGGCTGAAGCGGCTCGGCTACAAGGGCTGGTTGACGCTCGATATCTTCCCCTATCGAGAAGACGGCGTGGCGGCGGCCACGCAGTGCTACCGCTGGATGACCGCATTTTCACGCGCCGTCGACCGCGTGGGCCTGGAAGAGTTCACGCGGGCCATTCGCGACGCGGACGCTTGCCAGGCGTCGGACCTCGTGCGCCGCGCCATGAATCTCTAGGGAGTGTGTCATGCTGAAGATCGAGCCTTTTGCGGGCCCGCCGCACAAAGATCGCTTTCTCGCCGCCCTGCGGGGAGAGCGCACCGACCGCGTCCCGCACTTCGAGGTGCTCATCGAAGACCAGCACGTTGAGAAGCTCCTGGGGCGCCCGGCGGGTAACACGCTGGGCGTCGGCGGCGATCCCGCCAAAGGCGCCGCGGCTGCAGAAGGCACCCGGCCCATGTATCCGAAGGATTACATCGAACTGTGCCGGCTGATTGGCCAGGATGTGATCGTCCTGGAAGCCATCTGGACGCCCATCAAGCATCGCCGCGAGGACGGCAGAATTGGGCCGATCGTGAATCGCAGCATCAAGACGCGCGCCGACCTTGACCGCATCATATGGCCGAGCAAGGCCGATGTGGAAGAACGGCTGCAATATGTGCGCGAATATGTTGCCGCAGCGAAAGGAACGGACATTGGCGTTGTGTTTCTCTGTGCTTCGATTTTTCAGACCCTCTACGAATTTGTGATCGGCCTGCACGATTGCATGCTCATGGTGATGGAAGATCGCGACCTGCTGGAAGAAATGATGTCGCGTTCCGCGGATTATTTTTCCGAGCTTTCCCGCGGCGTGGTGGCGGCAGGGATTGACGTTCTCTTTGCGGCGGACGACTTTGCGTTCAAGACGGGACTGTTTGTGCGGCCCAAGGTTTTCGAACAGGTGTGGAAGCATCACTACGACCGCATTTTCGCTCCGGCACGCGAGGCGGGTGTTCCCATCATGTTCCACTCCGATGGCAAGATCGACGACGGCATCGAGATGCTTTTGGAGATGGGCGTGAAGGCGATTCACCCCATGGACCCATCAGGCATCGACTACCGCGACTACAAGAAGCGTTATGGCTCGAGCCTTACCCTGTTCGGTAACATCGATATCACCTGGCCGCTCGTCGAAGGCAGCGTGGCGGACGTCGAACGCGATGTCCGCGACCATATGGACGCTCTGAAACCAGGCGGGCGATGGGTCGCCGGCAGCAGCCACAGCATAGTGAACTACATCCCCCACGAGAATTTCATCACCATGGTCAACGCCATCCACAAATACGGTGCCTATTGATCATTTTCAAACGTGGGGATGTCGCGCGAGGCGCGCCGCAGGGGTCTGCGGGCGGGCGTCTCTTACTCTGTCCTTGACGCAAATCGGTTCCTCGGAATTTCCCTGATGACTGACTTGGAACGTTTCAACGCCACGATGAATTACGGCCACCCCGACCGGGCGCCCTTCCGGGAGTTTATGTGGCCCACTTGGCCCGAAACCGCGGCGCGTTGGGCGCGCGAAGGCGGCTATATCGAGCGCCAAACCGATTTTGGCTGCGACCGCTGGGTGGTGGAATCCACCTGGTTTTTCCCTTCGCCGCCCTTCGAGCGCCGTATCGTCGAGGAGGATGCGGGGACCGTTACCTTTGTCGACCCGCAAGGAATTGTGATGCGGGAATTCAAGACGAATCCCCTCAGCTCGATGCCGCAGTTCATCCGCTTTCCCGTTGAGACCCGCGAAGACTTCCGGAAATTCTGGAAGGAGCGAATGCGTCCGGACATCTCGGAGCGGATTGGGCCGGATTGGCGCGAGAAACTGCGGCGGCACCGAGCACGCGACTATCCCCTGGTGGTCATCGCGGACCGGTGGGGCGGATTTTTCGGAGCGCTTCGGAATCTGGTGGGTGCGGAGCGCCTCTGCACGCTCTTCTATGATGACCCGGCGTTTGTGGAAGAAATGATGGAGGCGGACGCCGATTTTCTGGTGGCGATGCTCTCCCAGATACTCGAGGAGACAGACATTGACGTTTTCGGTTTCTGGGAGGACATGGCGTACCGTACCGCCCCGCTGATTTCGCCGGCACTGGCGCGGAAATTCATGCTGCCCCGGTATCGCAAGGTGATCGACTTCGGCCGCAGCCGCGGCGTTCACTTCTTCGGCCTCGACAGCGACGGCAACATCGACCCGCTGATCCCGGTGTGGATGGAGGCGGGGATTGATATCCTGTATCACTTCGAAGTGCAGGCGGAGATGGATGTCCTGGCGATTCGCCGAAAATACGGGCGCGATTTGCGTATTTGGGGCGGAGTCGACAAACGGCCGCTGGCGCAAGGGCGCGCGGAAATTGATCGGGAACTCGCGCGCATCGCGCCACTCATCCGGGAGGGCGGCTACATTCCCATGCTGGACCACAGCGCGACGCCGGATGTGCCCTACGAGAATTATCGGTATTTTCTTTCTCAACTCAGGAGTATTTTATGAGTTTCTTGTCTGGTAGGAAGTTTCCCGCATCGGGAGAGCCTTGGAGAGGACTGAAAGCATGGCGGCGGTAATCAAGTTGCCGGATATGGGGACCAACGTAGAGGAGTGCAAGCTTCTCGCCTGGCGGGTGGGCGAAGGCGAGCACGTCAATCGCGGGCAGGTTCTCGCGGATATCGAGACCGACAAAGCGGTCGCGGAACTCGAGTCCACGGCCGAAGGTGTCGTGCTGCGCCAGATGGTGAGCGCCGGCGGGACGGCGCGGACAGGCGATATCCTGGCATATGTCGGCCAGCCCGGCGAAACGATCCCGGAAGGCGCGGTGGCCTATGACGCAGCAGGAACGGCGCCGGTCGCGGAACAAGTGGCGAAGGAGACGCCGTCGCCCACGGCGAGGGGCGCCGCTCCCCGAGTGTCCATGATCGTTCGCAATCTCGCGGCGAAGGAGAATGTTGACCTAACGAAGCTCGAAGGGACCGGACCGGGAGGAATCATCACGCGCGAAGATGTACTCCGAGCGAGTCGCGCCGCCTCTGCTCCAATGTCGGCCACAGTCGGCGAGGGGCTGTCGCGCGCACAGGCGGCGGTGGCGCGCGCGGTGCTCAAGAGCTGGCGGGAGATTCCCCACCTCCATGTGACCGCCGGCATCGACATGACGGCGGCGGAGCGCGTTCGGGCCGAGCAGGCCGCGAGTGACCGCCGGCCCAGTTATGACGCCATTTTCCTTAAAGCCCTGGCACGGGCGATCGAGGCAGTGCCGCGTGTGGCGGCAAAGTTGGAGGGTGAGCGCCTCGTGAAAATGGAGGGAATTCACATCGCCCTGGCGGTCGACGTCGCGGGTGAGCTTTTCCTGCCGGTTATCCGAGATATCAACAGCAAAAACCTGCTCGCCGTGCAGGCGGAGATTGCGGAGGTCACCGCCAAGGTTCGAACCGGCGTCCTGCGCGCGGAGCAAATGACGGGTGCTTCGATGGCACTGAGTAATTTGGGGATGTATCCGATCGAGGACTTCGACGCGATCATCTTTCCCGAGCACAGCATGATCCTTGCGGTGGGGTCGGTACAAAAGAAGGCCGTCGTTGTCGACAATCGCGTGGGAATCCGCCCCATCGTAGGCGTGCGGCTCGCCGCCGACCATCGGCTCATCAATGGCCGCAGCGCGGCGGAGTTTTTGAGTAAGGTGAAACAGTGCCTGGAGTCGGGAGACTTTCTCTGATGGTGTTGATGCAAGCACTGCCCCTCCATGTCATGCTGAGCGAAGCGAAGCATCTCGGCATTTACACAAAAGAAACTGCGGGGATCCTTCGCTGCGCTCAGGATGACAGGGTGGGAGGATGCCAGGTCTCCGCTCAGGATGACAGCTTAGCGGGTTAGCCGAACCCGCGAATTCTTTCTTGGAGAAAAGAGTGGCCCACACTGCGGAATGTCTTTTATCGCTTTATAAAAAGATGACGCTGATCCGTCAGTTTGAGGAGCGCGTCAAGTATCTGTTCCTGGAAGGTGTGATGCCCGGGACGATTCACCAATACAACGGCCAGGAGGCCATTGCCGTGGGTGTGTGCAGTGCCCTGCAAGCCGGCGACATGATCACCAGCACGCACCGCCCACACGGCCACGCGCTGGCGCGAGGTCTGAGCGTGGAATCGCTCATGCACGAGTTGTTCGGTAAAACCACGGGCTGCTGCCGCGGCAAGGGCGGCTCGATGCATATCGGCGACCTGGAGAAGGGGATGGTTCCGGCCATCGCCATTGTAGGGGCCAACGTGCCGATCGCCACGGGGATGGCCCTGGCGTTCAAGATGAAGAAGGAGCCGCGCGTGGCGGTCAGCTTCATGGGCGACGGCGGCGTGAACGAAGGGCAGTTTCACGAGGGCATCAACATGGGGGCCGTCTGGTCGCTGCCGGTGGTTTATGTGATCGAGAACAATCTCTATTCGGCCTCGACGCCGATCTCCGACATGGTGAAGGTGAAGAAACTCTCGGACCGCGCCGCAGCGTACGGCATTCCCGGCGTGACGATTGACGGCAATGATGTCCTGCAAGTTCTCGAAGCCGCGCAGGAAGCGGTCGAGCGCGCGCGCCGCGGGGAGGGGCCGACGCTCCTCGAGTGCATGACTTACCGCATTACGGGGCACTCGCGGCGGGACCCCGGAAATTATCAGCCGGAGGAAGAGCGCAAGAAGGCGGTCGAGAACGAGCCGATCCGGCGGTTTGCAAGTTATCTGGTTTCGCAAGGGGTGGCTTCAGAGGCGCAGCTCGAATCGCTCCGCCAGGAGAATGAAGCCGAAATCGAACAGGCCGTGAAGTCAGCCATGGCGGCGCCGGCTCCGGCGCCCGAAGACGCTTTGAAGGGTCTCTACGTTTAAGAAGAGGAGGAAGCTTGTGGCCCGTTTGACGATTGCGGAAGCGTTACGCGAAGGCATACGCGAGGAAATGGCCCGGGACGAACGGGTGTTCTGTATGGGAGAGGACATCGGCATTCGCGGCGGGTGGGGCGGCGCGTTCACGGTGACGCTCGGCCTCGAGAAAGACTTTCGCGACCGCATCATCGATACGCCCATGTCGGAGGCGGGATTTTTCGGCGCCGCGCTGGGCGCGGCGATGATGGGCTTGCGGCCGGTGGTCGACGTCCAATATGGCGACTTCATTTATTGTGCCATGGATCAGGTGGTTAACCAGATTGCCAAGATGCGTTACATGTCGGGCGGAAAGATTACCGTACCGCTGGTGATGCGCGCGCCCGTGGGCGCGACGGGCCGGGGGGCGCAGCACGGACAGAATCCCGAGGCGCTTTTCGTGAGCGTTCCGGGAATTAAGATTGCCTGCCCCGCGACCGCCTACGATGCCAAGGGAATTCTGAAGGCGGCCATTCGCGACGACAACCCCGTGCTGATGTTCGAGCACAAGCTTCTTTACGGTTCCAAGGGCGCCCGCGCCGAATCGGGTGCGGTCGATGCTTCGAGCGAAATCCCTGCGGACGATTATGTGGTTCCGCTCGGCAAGGGCATCGTCCGGAGGGAAGGAAGCGAAGTCACGATTGTCGGCACGCTTCTGATGATGCACCGCGCGCTGCAAGCCGCCGACCAGCTTGCCGCCGAAGGCATCAGCGCCGAGGTGATCGACCCTCGGAGTCTCGTGCCGTTTGACTGGGACCTGGTGAAGTCGTCGGTGATGAAAACCACGCGCGCGGTGGTCGTCGAGGAAGGGCCGCGTCGCGGAGGCTGGGGTGGGGAAATCGCGGCCACGCTGGCGGAGTCACTGAGCGATTACTTGACTGCGCCCATCCTGCGCGT
>JAIQGA010000404.1:0-1896 GCA_020072925.1 Terriglobia bacterium
GACAGGGCAGCCGCTTGCGGCGGATCGCCACAAAAAGATTGTTTCGGGGCAGGATCGGTATGACCGCGCCGCGTTACTGGGTGATATGGCGATTCATCACCAGCGATCGCGTTTTCCGGAGTCGCAACGCTGCATGGAGAGCCAGAAAAGCGGTGTTATTGTCCTATGGAGCAACATATGATATCTTAGTGTCATCATACTTTATAATTGTGTGCCCAATGTTGGGAGCACGTACCGATAGAGGACTTGGCGCAGCAACCATTTCCCCTGGCCCCCGCGCATCTTCAATGAGACCGGAACGCGCGCCGCGAATTCCACCACCCGATGATCGAGGAGGGGAACCCGCGCCTCCAAACTGACCGCCATGCTAGCGCGGTCCACCTTCGCGAGGATGTCGTCGGGAAGGTACGTGACAAGGTCAAGAAAGATCATCCACTGAACCAGATTGTCAACGCTCGCCCAACTCGAAGGACCGCCGGCGATGGTGGGCGGTGCCTGCGCCCCTAGCACCAGCTCGTTCGGGCGCTTCCAGAAGGAAGTCAGATGGCAATAAAGCTCGTAGGGGCTATCAACGGGCAGGGCCTCCGCCAGTTTATGAGCCTTCTCGCCGACAGTGGCGGATCGCCCAAACCCCGCCAGCAGCGGCGCGAGCCGCCGCAAGTAACGGTTGTACGTCACAGGGTCCCACCGCACTATCACCCATGCCAGGAGCCTCCTCATCGAGCGCGGGAACCACTTGAACGCCGTCCACAAGGAGCGCGTGCGGAAATAAGCCGGATAGCCCCCAAACAGCTCGTCGCCACCGTCGCCGGAGAGGCTCACCGTCACCTGCCGCCGGGTGAGCGCGGAAACAAGGTAAGTGGGGATTTGAGAAGCGTCCGCAAAAGGCTCGTCATACAGAGTGGGGAGCTTGGGGATGACCTCCACCGCCTCGCGGGGAGTCACATAGAGTTCTGTATGCTCGGTCCCCAAGTGCGTCGCCACGGCGCGGGCGTGGGCGGCTTCGTTGTAGGTTTCCTCACGGAAACCAATGGTGAAGGTTCGCACGGGCCGGCTGCTCTGCGCCTGCATGAGTGCGACCACCGTGGAAGAATCAATGCCTCCGGAGAGAAACGCGCCCAGAGGCACGTCGGCGACCATGCGCATCCGCACGGCGTCGCGCAACAACGAGTCCAGTTTCTTCACCGCCGCTTCCTCAGTGCCTTTCCACGGGTCTGCCGCGCCGCGCTCGACCACTTCGCGCGTGGACCAGTAAGGCGTCGGCCCTTCTAACGAGGCCTTCGTGTTGAGACGGGTCTTCAGCGTCAGCCGGCAAGCGGGCGGCAGCTTCAAGATGCCGCGATAAATGGAATAAGGCTGGGGGATGTAAGCATGGCGCATCTCGAGAGCCAGGGCGTCGCGGTTGACGTCCGCGACGAACGCCGGATGCGCGCGCAGGGCCTTCAACTCCGAGGCAAACACAAACGTCTTTTCACACCACCCATAGTAAAGGGGCTTGATACCCAATCGGTCCCGCACCAGGTGCAGCACCCGGTCGCGACGATCCCACAACGCGATGGCAAACATGCCGATGAACTTCTTCACTGCCTCGTCCAGGCCCCACTCGCTGATCGCCTCCAGCATGGCCTCGGTATCGGAATGGCCGCGAAATGTGCGCCCGCAGGGTTCGAGCTCGCGCCGCAGACCGGGGGCGTTATAAACCTCTCCATTGAAAACCATGACGTACCGGCCGCAGGAAGAGACCATGGGCTGGTGGCCGGCAGGCGAGAGGTCGACGATCGCCAGGCGGCGCAGCGCCAGCGCGACGCCCGCTTCGCCATCCACCCAGGCGCCCCAATCGTCCGGACCGCGATGAATAAGCTGGTCCGCCATGTGGCACACTTGAGCGCGCAATTC
>JAIQGA010000404.1:1914-5785 GCA_020072925.1 Terriglobia bacterium
CACGGGGCCGCAGCTCACAAAACCTGTCAATCCGCACATAGCACAGGCAAAGGATGTGAACACTCCGCTCGACAACAGTCGCCCATTGTAGAGCAGGTTCACCTTCTTCACGCTACGGATATTTCCCGCGCAATTCTCGGCACAAACCGGTGCGCTTTCGTATAAACTCACCAAGCTGCATGCCCACGCGAGATGAACTGTTCAGCGCGGCGGAACGCTTGCACGCGCACCTGGTGCGCCGGCATTATTCGGCGGGGTTGCTGCGCGGCCCGGACGCAGGGGTGCGGTTCAACCTGCGACTCTGGCGGTTCGTGAAAAGCGCCCTCGATTTCATTCCCTGGCAGGACAATCACGTCTTCATGCAGACGCAGGGCTACTGGATTCTCGCCACCTGGATGCTCCACGAGATGACGGGCGAGCCGCGCTATCGCGGAGTGGCAAGGGAATCGACGGAAGCGGTGTTGCGGCTCCAGCAGCCGGAGGGCTATTGGATTTATCCGCTTCCGGAACGCAAGCATCTGATCGCCACCGTGGAGGGCGACTGGGGGGCCATCGCGCTCCTGGCGACTTATGCGCGTGAATCGCTGGAAGATTTTCGCGCCTGCGCGGTTTGCTGGTACGATTTTCTGGTCGCGAAGATCGGGTTCCAGGCCCACACGCAGGGCGAAGCCGTGAACTATTTTCAAAGGCCCCGAGGGAAGGTCCCCAACAACTCTGTGGAGGTGCTCTGGCTTTGTCTTCGGTTGTGGAAGGCGACAGGCGCGAAGAGATTTCTGGAGCACGTGGGGCCACTGCTGGATTTCCTGCAAGCGGTGCGCCTTCCCTCAGGAGAATTGCCCTATATCGTCGAGAGCCCCTATGAGGTGCGCCGGGAGCATTACCTCTGCTACCAGTACAATGCCTTCCAATTCCTGAAACTCGCTTGGTCGCAGAAGCTCAATCCGGACGTGCGGATTGCCGCCCTGATGCTCGGCCTGGCCCGCTTCCTGGAAAAGGGTGTTTCCGCGAACGGCGCCAGCGCGGCGGATTGCTTTCACACTCTGCCGGAAGTTGATTACTACACGGCCGTCCTGGCCGCTGCCTTGTACGAGGCCGAGCAATTGGGCCTCATCGGCACACCAGGACTCAGCGAGAAGTGCTTTGGCCGGGTGCTCGAGCGCCAGCGCCCCGACGGGAGCTTCGGCTATTCAACGGGGGATTACGGCTTCCTGCGCGACGGGCGATCCTATCCGCGCCCGCAGGCCATGACGCTGTTTCATCTGCTCTACCCGATGTGTGGAGATGGATTTGAGAAGAAAGTCGAGAGTTGAAAGTCGAAAGTCAAAAGTAGAAGGTGGTCTTTCGCTTTCAACTTTCGACTTTTGACTTTCGACTGCTTTCCCCATGTGCGGCATTTGCGGGGTCTTCAATTTCGGAACGAAAGCGCCGGCGGATCGTGTCGCGCTCGAGCGCGCCGCCACGGCGATGGCGCACCGCGGCCCGGACGATCAGGGTTTCCACATCGATGGCGAATTGGGCCTCGGCAACCGTCGCCTGAGCATCATCGATCTGCCGGGCGGGCATCAGCCCCTTGCCAACGAAGACGAGACCGTTTGGATCACCTTCAATGGAGAGATTTACAACTATCGCGACCTGCGCCAGGAGCTTTTGGCGCGCGGCCACCGTCTCCGGACTTCCAGCGACACCGAGACCCTGGTGCATCTTTACGAGGAGCGCGGCGACGGCTTTCTCGACCCCCTGCGCGGCATGTTCGCGCTGGCGCTCTGGGACAGCCGCCGGCGCCGGCTGCTCCTGGCCCGCGACCGCCTGGGCGTGAAGCCGGTGTTTTACCGGCTGGATTCCGGCTCGCTGGCGTTTGCTTCAGAACTCCGCGCGCTGCGCGAACTCGCGCCCGCGCCCCTCGAGATCGACCCGCAATCCGTTTACGACTTCTTCGGGTTCCGCTACATTCCCGCTCCGAACACCTTTTACCGCGGCATTCAGAAACTTCTCCCCGGACACTTTCTGGTCGCAGACGCGGCCGGCGCGCGCGTCCAGTGTTACTGGGATGTTCCCGCAGAAGAAGAGGCCCCGCGCGCTGCGGAAGAAGTCGCGCGCGAAGTGCTCGAGAAGCTCAGGGAAGCCGTGCGGCTGCGCCTGATTTCCGATGTCCCGCTCGGTGTGTTCTTGAGTGGCGGGACGGATTCGAGCGCGCTGACGGCGCTGATGGCGGAACTGGGCGCGCGTCCGCTGCGCACGTTTTCAGTGGGATTCGCGGAGCCGCAATACAGCGAGTTGCCATTCGCGCGGCGTGTCGCCGAGCGCTATGGCGCCGAACATCACGAACTCGTTGTGGGGGCCGAACATCTGACGGAGGAGTTGCCGCGCCTGGTGGCGTTTCGCGGAGAGCCTGTCGCGGAACCTACGGACGTGGCGCTCTACCTCGTGTCCCGGTTGGCGGCGCAGAATGTCAAGGTGGTCCTGGCGGGCGAAGGGGGCGACGAGCTGTTTGCAGGTTATCCCAAGTACGCCGCCGACCGCCTGGCGGGCGTGGTGTCGGCGTTGCCGCAGGAAATGACCCGGACCCTGGCGCGCTGGCTGCCCTATCGCCAGCGCCGCGCCAAGCTCGCCCTCGAAGCGCTCTCGATTCGCGACGAAGCTGAGCGCTCCGCCACCTGGTTTGCTTCCTTTTCGCGCGAGGAGCGCGAGGCACTGTTTTCCCGCGATTTCCTCGCAGAGGTGGATCCTGCCCATCCCGCGCGCGTCTTCGAACGGTATCTCCAGAAAGTCCGCGATCGTTCGCCGCTCAAGCGCATGCTCTACGCCGACCTGAAAATCTGGCTGCCCGACAACCTGCTGCTGCGCGGAGATTTGATGACCATGGCCGCTTCGATCGAGGAGCGCGTCCCCTTCCTCGACCACCAGCTCGTTGAGCTGGCGGCGCGCGTTCCCACGCGCCTGCTGACTCGTGGCTTTCGCACTAAGATATTGCTCAAGCAGGCGTTGCGTCCCTATTTGCCCCCGGAAACCCTCACGCGGCGCAAGGTGGGCTTTGCCGTGCCCATCGGCGAGTGGTTCCGCAAACCCCTGAAATCCCTCGTGGCCGACCTGGTGCTTTCGCCGGAAGCGAAGACGCGCGGCTACTTCAACCCGTCGAACATGGAGCAGTTCGTGCGCGAGCACTTCGATGGCGTCCGCGACCGGCAGAAGCAGCTTTGGGCGATGGTAAATTTCGAGCTTTGGTGCAGGGGAAGGAACGGAAGTGGGAAGTCGGAGGTCGGAGGTCGGGAAATCAAGAAGGGGTGAGCGATGGAAGAAACTAACATACGGTCTTACAGGGACCTCAGAGTCTGGCAGAATGCGATGGACCTTGCGGGTGCGTGCTATCAACTCACCCGACGCTTTCCCAAAGAGGAGCTGTATGGAATGATCTCGCAGGTCCGCCGGGCATCAGTCTCTGTGGCGGCCAACATTGCCGAGGGACACGGCCGCAACAACCGCGGGGATTACATCCAATTCCTCCGAATTGCGCAGGGATCGCTGAAGGAGTTGGAAACACATCTTTTGCTCTCGCAGAATCTCAAGATCTGTCCGAGCCATGAAGTTGGGCCGATCCTCGACCAGTGTGATGCGATTGGCAGGATGCTTCACGGTCTTATCCGCTCACTTCAGGCTGGACGCAAGAGGATTGCCGACAGTGAACAATAGAACCGAAATTTCGCTTCATGGGGCCCGACTTCCGACCTCCGACTTCCGACTTCCTGTGCGGAGCATACAAGCTTGACTCGCTCCAATCGGCCAATCGCAATCTGCATCATCGTGGAAGACCTCCCCGTGCCCTTCGACCGGCGCGTCTGGCAGGAAGCCTGCGCGCTCGCCGAAGCTGGGTACC
>JAIQGA010000081.1 GCA_020072925.1 Terriglobia bacterium
GAAGGAAGGCTCGTGTGTGCGCGAGGCGGCGGCGATGTACCGGGCCTCCAGCCGCCGCGAGGCCCAGCGGAGTTTCCGGCGCTGGGCACGGAAATGGCGCCCCACGCGTCCGCGGGCGGTCGCCTGCGTGGAACGGGACCTGGAGGAGTTGATGGCCTTCTATGCTTTTCCTCCCGCCCACTGGCAGAAGATCCGCACCACCAATATTATCGAACGCGCCTTTCGGGAGGTGCGGCGGCGCACTCGGCCGATCTCCAGCTTCACGAATCCGGCCAGTTGCGACCGTATCGTCTTCGGCGTCATCAGCCACTTAAACCGCTCCTGGGAGAAGAAACCCCTCAAGCAATTTACACAAAAGAGTTGACGCTACCGGAGAAGTGATCGAGTTGACAGGAACAAAGCCTTTTACTATTCTCTCGCCGGACTAGCAACTCTTTGGAAACACCCAGCCGATGGTCACTGAAGCCACTTTCCGACGCGACCCGGAGAGTGCGGGATTCGAGCATGGTGGGCGTCGCCTAGAAATCCCCGCCCTTTTCTGAAAAAGGAGGTTCACGCCAGGCATTGCACACCTCCGGACTCGGTTGGTTCTGACATGCCATCGCCCGAGGTCTCCAGCATCCCAGAGCGCAGTCAAGTTAGCCGGCGGTTGGTAGGTGTACTAAACATGATTTCTGCTCGGGGCGACTTTGTTGAGGTTTATAAACAGAATGCGCAGACTTCTTAGTTTTTGTTTACTCCTTTCTGCCCTCGGGTGCCTGTACCTCTCCGCTCCAAGCGAAACACCTAAGGGTGCTGAGCGGCACGGCACATTGATCGGCTTGCAGTACGAGACCTTTTTTACACCTCATAATGCGGGAAGCTGGGAGACAGCGGAGGCGATTCCAGTTCTGGGTAAGTACAGTTCGTATGACGTCAATGTGATCAGGAAGCATGATGAGTGGTTTGAGCAACTGGGGATCGATTGGCTTTTGCTGGACTGGAGCAACATGCTTTGGACAGACCCGGCATGGGAGGAGCACCAGGGAGCGACCAAGGAATTGGAAGACACGACGGATTTGTTGTTTCGAACTTACAGTGAGTTGGAAAAGGAAGGGAAGAAGCCTCCGAAGCTGGTAATCATGATAGGGTTACAGAACGGGCCTCCGGTGCCGAACGCCATCGAGCGGCTGAACGGCATCATTGCCTGGACGAAGAGGAGTTTCCTGGACAAGCCTGAATACAAGAATCGATGGCTCTATTACCAGGGCAAGCCTCTGCTTACGATCCTCTACAACGTCGGCTTGTCATGTCAGGAAATCGATAAGAATACCGCTCCGTTGGTTGCGCCGGATTGGACCGTGCGGTGGATGGGGTCGCAGCTCCAAGAAACCAAGGTCGAGAAGTGCGGTTTCTGGTCCTGGATGGACGGAACGATTCGGCAGATTGTGACCTACGATCATGGTGAAGCAGAAGAAGTGGTTGTTACCCCATCGTGCTTCCCACCCCCAAAGTTCTGGCTCGAACCTCGTGCAGTTGGAAGGGACCATGGGGCGCCCTACCTGGAGAGCTGGAAGGTTGCATTTGAGGTTCGGCCCAAGTTCATTCAGATTCACCAGTGGAACGAATTTGCGGGACAGAAGGAGGGGGAGGGATTTGGGCCGCAGCATGACATTTACGGCGACGAGTACAGCTTGGAGCTCAGCGACGACTTGGAGCCCACTCAAATGGACCAATGCGCCTATCGCGGCTGTGGAGGTTGGGGGTACTACTACCTCAACCTGACGAAGGCCTTGATTTCCCTCTACCGGGGCAAGACACCAGACATAACCGTGATGGCGGTCTCAAGTCCATTTCAAGCGGCTGAAGTCAAGGAAAAACACTTGCTGCTCAAGTGGACTGTACTGGGGCAACGCCCGAGGGCTTACTCAGTGGAAATGGATGGGAAGAAGCTGGCGAAAGGCATTCAGAACCATAGTTACGCCTTAGATCTTTCGAAGACCGTGCCAGGAAAACACCGCGTGACGGTCACCGCCGAAGGTGTGCACACGTATTTCGATTTAGACCCTGCAAAGTTGACAGAAGAGTCCACGCGACCGTTGCCTGTAACTTCAACGATTGACTTCACGTACGCGTGGCCTCCGAGATAGCAGGGTGTGAACAGGAAGTATGTTAGCGCGGAAATGACAGAGGTGGCATTTCAGGGTTCTTAAGAAATCTTGGAAGATCTAAGATGGAGAGAATGACCCGATGAAGCTCTCTCTGGTCCCAGTCCTTGCTTACAGCACAACGCCGATGCCATCGGTAATGGTACTGGGCCAAAGACCGTCAGAGCCCTTTGTCAGTCGTTGGGAGGCCAAATTAGTGGCGCAGGCTATATGGTACGGAATTCTCGCGGCCGACAAGAAGGTTGTGCTGGCACAGCACTCGCTGACGGCGAAGGATTTATCGACCCCCGGCTCACTTGGCTGTATTGTCCGGAACGCGCTCTTGCGGCCAGGGGCTTGGCGATGAGCCAAAAGCACGGGCGAGCCGTAACACGCTCGGCGGACCGCACGCTTCTATGAACGCGGTCAGGCATAAACCTGATTCCTGGCGGTAAGGGCAGTTTACCGACAGTTATCCGACGCACCCCATGACCTACTGAGCGATAGGCTGTAACCTGGTGATGCGCTGAGGGGGCTTCCATGCATTCCGACATGCACTGAAATCAATCGATTTCTTCTTCAGAATCAGCCAGCTTAGGCTCGCGGCAAGCTACGCCGGGAAGTTCCAGGATGCGGGCCGAATATTATTCGATGATCCTATTTCAGCGGGGGTCGAACATGCGTCGAGTGGCCGACGGCGGTCTTGTTACTGAGGGCCAAGTTTCAACTCGATTTCGGCAGCCACTTTTTCAGGCGTCTGGGCACCGTCAATCCGGATGAGGCGACCGTGCTCCACGTAGTAATTAATAGCCGGCTGCGTTTCCTTCTCGTAGGTCTCCAGCCGCCGCCGGATAACTTCTTCCTTATCGTCCGAGCGCTGGATGAGCCGGGCCCCGTCGGCGTCACACTGACCTTCTTTTTTGGGAGGCTGAAAGTAGATGTTGTATGAGCGATTGCAGAGTGGGCAGACCCGCCGCCCGGTCAAGAGCTTGAGTAGCCGTTCGCTCGGAACATCCAGGAGGATGACGTACTGCCTCAGACCTTTCTTCTTCAGCACCATGTCGAGACTCTCGGCCTGAGCCAGGGTCCGAGGGTAACCGTCCAGGATGAAACCGTGCGCGCAATCCGGTTGAGATAGCCGCTCTTCGAGGATCGGGTTCATCAGAGAATCTGGCACCAACTTTCCAGCCTTCATAAAGGTGTCGGCTTGGACACCAAGGTTAGTCCCGCGTCTGACATGATCCCGGAGCAGGTCACCGGTGGAGATAACGGGGATCCCGTGCCGCATGGCCAGTCGCCGTCCTTGTTCGCTCTTGCCGGCCCCCGGCGGTCCGAGCAGTACGATTGCCCTCGCACCAGCCTCCTCCTTTCCAGGCCCTAGGAGCGGATCCAGCCTCACGATCATAGTGGCGGGAAGGCCGCCTACACTCGCGGCTGATGCTCTCAAGAACGTTCGCCTTGAGATTCTCCATGAGCTTGTTTTCATGGTTGCCACCGGCCTTGTCTTCTGCTGAGGTGCTGCGGCAACCCACGGTTGCCCCGAGCCACGCTTGAATCGCAGCCCGATTTGACCTCGAGGCTTTCAGCACACAAAGTCCGGCGCGTCGGGATGAGGCACGGAATGCCGACACGGTGAACCACGTGAATTATATGACACTTCTTTCGCGAAAGTATTGCGTTTGGAGTATGGCAAGCTGAAGCAGTTGGTAGAAGCCGCGAGCCCAGTGGCGAAAAGGCAGGTGAAGAGGGTGCGTGTCACGAGGTCGCCCCATGCACGGCAAACCGTACCGCCCGCATTCGTGGAACTGATCGCGCCGCGGCCGGTGAGTTCGCCGGAATGCCGAGTCGAGTTGGAAGGGCCGCGCGGGAGGATGCGGATCGAGTTCCAGGGCGTCGCCACGGCGGAGCTGGTGGCGCTAAGCCGAGCGCTGTGGGACGGCGAGACTCGATAGATCGGTGCCAGGCATGATCCAGATCACCGTGCAGACCCGCATTTTGGTGGCGATCCAGGGGGTGGATTTCCGCAAGGGGATTGATGGTCTGGCGCAGGTGTGCCAAGAACAGTTGCAAACGGACCCTTTCGAGGAAGAAGTGTCGAACTCGCGCTCACCTCGATCTCAGCGGGGCGAACGCACAGGCTTGTTCACCTCCGGCATCGTGTCGACGACGCGGCAGGGGCAGCGGATCGCGCTGTTCTTCACGGGGCGGAATCATGCCGGGGAGAACCTCGCCCGGGTGCTGGCCGAGCGGGCTAAGGGACTCGCGCCGCCCATTCAAATGTCGGATGCCTTGTCGCGCAACGTGCCGAAGCTGGAGGAGAAGCTGGAAATTCTCTGGGGAAACTGCAACGCGCATGCCCGGCGTCGCTTCGTCGAGGTGACACCGAACTTCCCCGAGGAGTGCCGGTTCGTGCTGGAAAGCTTCCGGGACGTCTATCGCTACGAGGCCGAGAGCAAGTGACGGGGTCTGTCCCCCGAGGCGCGGCTGCGCTTTCACCAGGAGCACAGCCGCCCGGTGATGGATGGTCTCCAGGCTTGGTTTGAGGCCCAGTTCAAGGAGAAGAAAGTGGAGCCGAACTCGGGGCTGGGCGAGGCCATCACTTATTGCTTGAAACGTTGGGATCGGCCCACGCTGTTCCTCCGGGAGGCCGGCGCGCCGCTGGACTCGAACCTCGTCGAGCGGGCCCTGAAGAAATGTATTTTGCATCGCAAGAACAGCCTGTTCTATAAGACCGAGAACGGCGCCGAAGTGGGTGACCTGTTCATGAGCCTGGTCCACACCTGCGAGCTGAACAACGCCAATCCTTTCGACTACCTCACCGAGCTGCAGAAACACGCCGAGAAGGTAGCGAAGCATCCGGCGGCCTGGATGCCGTGGAATTACCGCCAGACTCTGGCCCAGTCTGGCACTGGCATAGATTCTCGGTAGCCAACTCCTGCCTGGGGTACAACGCCCTGCTCTGGCCTAAAACCATAGATTACGGCCGGGCCGATGCACCCGTTCGAAATGGGCCAAAAACGCGCAGTGTCGAGATCAAAATCGGGTAAGTTTTTTGGCCACCCCTCTTGAGAGACCAGAACTGAGCTTCGCGCGGGTCTTTCCCCGAGAAGACTCCGGATGGCCGCGAGCAACTGGTCCGGATCCACAGGCTTGGCCAGGGTGGAATTCGCCCCCAATAGCTTTGCCACCTTTAGGAACCAACCGCCGAAAGCTCCCGCAGCATCCCACGAAACAAAACCCGATTAAACCCCTGATGTGCTTCCCAACAGGCGGTTGACATGCCGCTTCAAAAAACGCTCCATGACGGACATCCGGATGACGTTTGCCCAAGAACATCATGTCGCAACCCGCCATGGAGCGTTACTAACTTTGGTTGCGGCCTCGCCGCACTGCGCTACCCGCTTTCAGCGGCAAAATGGACCGGTAGACTTCGCACTCGCGACAGATTTTCATTTTCTTTTGCCAACTTCCCTGGGGCGAACCCTCGCAGATTGTTCCATTGATAAACCAGCACAGATGTCCGGCATCAAACTGCCATGCGGGACAATCCTGCCTGTTCTCGACGGGGCAATGCCGCGTCAGCCAGCAAGGCTTATCCTTCTTGGAAGCATGGTTTTTCAAAGCAAGAATAAGGAGGACCTGACGTTCGATATGCACAGGCATGTTCCTCCAACCCTGTTCGAAACTCTGAATGGCCTTGAGAGAAACGCCCAAAACCTGTGCCATCTGGCGTTGCGTTTTTCCCAAATGCCGTCGAATTTCTGCGAACTCCTTTTTCTTCATCCCGGCTTTTTCCCCTGTAGGGTTTTCCATCGTAGCACAGCGGGCCACGCGACGGATCCGCACTCTCCCCTATGGAGTGTACGCGCGCGCAGTTCAGCTGGATTGCCGAATTCTTTTGACTTTACTCGCCGCTCTGCCCAAAGTGATAATACCACATTGTAGCACCTGTGAGTTCTGTCCCATTGTTTTGCGGGGCATTCTAGCGTAAGGGCATGATCGCAACTTAAAGGCCCCCGCCCCCTGGACGAGATCGCGCATCATAAGCATTGTCACAAGAACGGTGAACGCGAGGAATTGTCCTCAAATTGGCAATTTGCCATAGACGGATCTATCTTCCGCGCATACCAAGCCACGCAATCCATTCCCGCATGGGGTTTCAGAATGATCCTGACAAGTTTTTCTTGACAATGCCATAAAATCATGGTCACATCCGCGAGTGCCACAATGTGGTACTTCAATACCCTCGCAATAATTGCAGGGGGAGGAAAGCACGAGAACTTCAGGCACGGTCCTGATGGGAGGCGCCACAATGGCCGCTTTCGCCTTCCCATTTCAGGAGATGACTGCTCCTGGCGTGAGCGATGCAGCAACCGACGCCCACGGTCCGTCCGTCGCATCTGCGAGCTACCCTCGGGCTGTCAATGAATATGTGGCTTTTTCATTCTCGGGCAGTTTCGGCCGCCAGTCGGTATTGGCGCTTTTTCGTTCTACTGACCGGCAGGGCTTTTATGCACGCCACGCTAAACAAGAATTAGGCGGGGAGAAGATAGGCTTCAACTCGGATCGAACAGACGATAACTCTCATTCTTGGAGGTAAAGATGGCACTTCCTTCTAATGCGCCGATGGGAACCGGGTTGAGTTTTAGCGGGATGAAGGATTTGGGTATCGGCTTTGGCTTTGATCTGCAGTACGGTCTAGTGGACAGGTCTTTGGAGCTATACCTCTGCGTGGGGAAAGAAGACATCCGAGTTCTCGTGACTGGAACGACGCCGTCATCGCGGCAGGCAGCCGTGTTAAAGGCGATTGATGAGTTCGGGAAGTGGGGCGAAAACATCCAGCTTTGGATGGTTTCGGAAAAGAATGGGGTACTTAAAGCCCGAACCCGACCCGTAAATTACCTGACACATGTCAAGCCATACTACGGAAAGCTAACGATCAGCGAGATCGCGGCGGATCAACCAGCGATGACCTATGCAGGACTGCGCGAGGGGCGCCTGCTGTCGAAATTGATCAATAATCATTACTATTTCCATCTCGGTGGTAAGCGCGAAACCAACAATCAAAAGAGAGGTTTTGATTGTACAAGCTTTCCCATGGCTTTGCTTTCGATTTCATACCTCCCCGGGGATGGTTATGGCAAACAACTTTGTGATGCAGCCCACGCTGCCCCATGCGGGCTTGAGCAAAAGAAGTCGGCGGACTTTAAAGAACAATTCAAAAACAAAAGTATTCCAGGAGGGATCTATATTCTTTTCAGTGAATTTCACGTTTTGCTCTATAACTCCGACAAGAATTCGCTTTATGAATTTAACTTCGGGGGATTTCGAGACACCACTCCGGCTAATCTGAGGGACTTGGCGGTTCCTGGTCGTCGGGATCTGTGGTGGATGAGAAAACTGGATGAAAAATATCGTCAATGTTTCATGTAAACCGGCGCACGAATTTCCATATTGACTTCCCGGCCAACCGCCTTTCTACACTTGTCACCACCGAAAGAAGCGCCGCGTTTCTTCCCTTTGGGCCCACCGCGGCAGAATGCACATCGTCCCGGCGTGGACTGCTAGTTCGGCTCGTGGCGGTCCCGCGGGTGGCGCATACATTGCCGTTTATATATGCGTCCTCTCTCCAACGCGCTGAGATTGCACATCGGAGTTGAGGGGGAAGTTTTGCGACGAACAAAATAAGGCAAGCTCGTGATGGATAGGCTGCCGCCATGACTCTTCACGTGTTCGTGATCCCAATTGCGGTTGCTGCACTGGCCACACCGCTGGCCGCGCAGCGCGCGGTTGACGATGACCAAGCTTCCGTGTTCAGCACGAGATATGGCGACCGTGAACAGTCCTCACTGGATGAAGGAACCTCCGGGAGCCGGGTTCGATTGTGGACCTCATGGTCCCACATCAAGCCGAGGAAGGCTATCTTGTTGATCCTGCAACACGGATGGCAACCCTAACTCACTGAAAAACACGATGGGTACGTTCAAGTTGTACGGATTTTGTACTCGCGAGAATCTAGCAAAGTGCACTCTTGAAATCGCAGATTGAGTCGGCGAATTCAGAGAATTCTTGATCTGAAGATTTCTTGGAGGAAACGATGGCTGGCAAAGTTCCAGGGCCTACATGTCTAGTAAGGAACTGGGTAAACGTCAAAGACGGGACGAGCGCTCTCGTAGCTTCGCCGAAGGCCGGTCCGACTCGAAGCCCTGAGGACGTATCGTTCGAAATCGGCGCCTGCTTCATGCCTGTAAAGACCAACATGGCGGTAGATCCCGCCCAAATGCAGGTACTGGCAGCACTACGCGCGAATCGCAGCGCCATCGTCAAGGCGGAGCAAACCTTCCGCATCGACCGCCGCGCGATCGCAGGGGCAGCCGCTTGGGAAATGCTTGAAAACGTCCGGCATTGGTCCCCTCGATCGAGCGGCTGGGGGAAGGTTCACTTGTACAACTATTCAGCCAAAGGAGCTCTAAAGGGGGGATTGGGAGGTGGGTGGTTGGGCGCGGCGATGGGAGCAGTAGATTTTGATACCGTCGCCAAGCAAACAGAGGATCGTGGATATTTGCCTCCGCAAACATTCGCGGACAGAAAGGTGTTGTTGTCGACGCCGGAGGGCGCGATTAAGTACATCGCCGCCAGCATGGCGGCATTCGCGGACATTGCTGAGAGGTTCGATTTCGAAGATATTCGCGGCAATCCTACGATCCTTACCAATGTTTTTCAGGCACACACCCTCAAGACTTGGGAGGATTATCTCGGGAAGAAACCTGCTGGCTCGCCTTTTGCCGCCGGTAATACTATGGCCGTTTGGGTTCGGTCCAACCTCACCTTTCTAGAGGAAGCGGTGGGCCAACCGGACTTACCGGAAAGCCAGCCCGGCTTCTCGCCCGGCCCGGGACAGGGCAAGATCATCGCGGTGGTGAATGGTATGAGTCTTTCGGGCATCGCCGGAACGGAGTATGGAAGCCAGGAATTGTGGCCACTGATCTACGACGAGAACAAGGCAAAGATCGGCCCGGACCCTAACTTGCTCCGGGTGGGCCTCCGTCTATCTATTGCACCATTGACAAGATACACTGCCGAGCAAATTGCAGATGCAGAACGCCGGGCGCCGAGTTGGAAGAACTACAAATAATACAGAACGTCATCGCCAAGCGGGCCCATCATTCGCCGCTCCAGCATTCTGCATGTCCATGATTAAGGACATCGCCGATTCTTCTGCTGGGAGAAAGATACCGAAAATGTGTTCGGGTGGGCACGAGAAGGAGAATTCAGAAGTTCCGTTTGGCTTTGATACTGGCGATTTTCTCAAACGCCCTGACGGCGTCGCCCCAAGTGCACAGTTTTGGCGAAACTTCTTTTCCAGATCCGCACGGCTGGATATGCGAACCGTCTGCGGCCGGCGATGTCGATTCCCTGGGCACAAAGGTTACCGATGTCCGTTTCGCGGGAGATTGTGCGCCGGGAATGTCCATGAGATGCACTTAACCGCATGCGAAGCGTTGTCCACGAGCTCTTGCGGCCCCCAGTTCGTAGATGGGATGGCGACCTTGCATCCACGTGGTTGCAAGCTGCAGAGGGTAGCCCCAAACGCCATTCGGATTAGTCGGAAGGCAGAGGATAGTCCACGCCGCGTCACCATATTGGAAGCCCGGTTGGCCTCCCAAGTGCGAGGACATTTTGCAGAGCCCTGAAGATATCCAAACACCGCTTGGGGTTTTTGTTATGGTAGCCCGAACGCTGACTGCCATGACTCTTCGGATGTTCCCACTCGGCATGGCAGTTGTTGCGTTGGCGATGCGGGCGAGCGCACAGCAGACCGTCTGTGGAGAGGCCGAGTACGCGGCCCTGCTCAGAAAGTCGCCGCCCACCGGCGAGTATCTGCACTACCCTATTCCCCCAGGCGCACAGATCGACATCCAGCAATCGCTTTGGGAGGGCTGGCCGCGCCGGGCCTTTTCTCAAACGCTCGTGTACCGTTTCCCGCAGGGCACAAAGGTTTCCGACGTAGAGCGCTTCTTGGTGCAGGCCGGAGTGTACAAAGCGTTTGGCAACGTCTACCGCGATGTCAACCCCAAACGGAAACCCGGGGACACCATGCGCAAGGTGACGGAGGAAGACGGGCACGTCACGTTTTCGATCTTCCGGCAGGTGCACCTCTCGGAAGGTACGCCTTTTGGCGATGTTGCGTGGGTGGCGAAGGATCTCCGCGACCATGCGCCGACCGCTGCCGACCTCCTGGTGCCGCTCTATCCCGGAGCCCTTCTCGACCTCGACTCCTCCACGGCGATGATCGTGGGTAGCCCATCGCCCCAGATCATCTACTTCACTTCGGACCGTCCCGAGACCGTCAAGGCGTTTTACGGAATTGCCGGCAGCGAGAGCTTGCGCCAGATCAGCCGCTTCGATAGCGTCTCGGTCGCTGCTTACAACGGCCGCGATCCGCAAATGCGGACCAAGATAACCATTCAGGTGTCGTACGAATACGATCCCAGCAGGCCAGATCGTAAGATTCCCAACGCCCATCTGACGGGCGCTGGACCCGTTGTTCCCGGCCCGCCGCTCGGTTGGAAACCCCGCCGGTGGAAAGGCGGGTGCGAACGAGGACCCATCGCGCCCATCGTCCTCACACCTCGATAGGATGCAAAATGATGAGACCCGCCATTGAGGTTCTGCTGCAGCTTGTATTACTTCTAGCCGGAACAGTCGCGCCGGTTGCGGGGCAAACGTTGACCTATGACATTGCGTCGTTCTCGCCACCACCAGGCTGGAAGCGCGAACAACCACAAGACTCAATGCGGTTTACCGACATCGATCAGGCTGCGGGGACATACTGCATTCTTGGGGTTTATGCCAGCACGCCCGGATCAGGGGGGACCGACGCTGCTTTCGCCCGGGAATGGGATTTGATCATACGGAACTCGTTCCCGACGGGCGCGCCGCCAAAGCCCTCGGGAGGTCGCACGCCCGCCGGCCTCACCTATTTGGAGGGAGGAGCCACCGTCAGTCGAGACGGCAGAGCCTCCTACGCCCACCTCTCGGTCTTCGCGGCTGGCGACCGCACGATGAGCATATTGCTTCTCGCAACTAACGAGGCGGCTCTCGGGGCGCGAAGCAATGCGCTCAAGGCATTCTTCGAGAGCCTTCGTATCAACGTAGGCCAGTCTTACAGCCGAGTGCCTGCCGATGCCGGCCCCGCAACTTCCCCGAAGCAAGCCCCCGTCTCGAATCTAACCTACCAAGTCCCGGCAGGCTGGAGCCGCACCGAGAGCAGCGGTGCGGTCACGCTTGCACGAACGGTCGATTTGGGGTTCGGGCAGAGGCAAGAGTTTCGTATTGTGATCATGCCGCAGGAGAGCGTTGCCGGCAATCCCGTGTATACCTATCAGGCACTCTGGCGGAGGCTAATCGGCGGTATATCTACTACCCAGTTTCACCCTCTCCCGCTGCGGGTGCGCCTGCGGGGCGGCGCCGCTATGCTCTATGACGGGACACAGATGAGCCTCCGGCAGAACAATGCGCAGACGAACGGTTTCTTGTATGTGGTTCTGAACGGCGGGACCGCCGTGCCGCTTCTCGGTTTCTACAACGGCTGGGACGCGGAACTGGATCGGGCGCTGCGGCAACTCTTCGACAGCGTCCGGCTTCCTGGCGCGGGCGGCCAGGCGAGGCCCCTGTTCACAGGAGAGGAAATCGCCGGCGTGTGGAGATCATCCAGCTCGACCCTCGCGAACTGGGTCGATGCGGCGGGTAACTATCGCGGCGATGCCAGCATAGCGACGGGAGAAACTTTTACCATCCGGGCCGACGGCACGTATGAAAGCCAATTCGCGGCGATCAGCGGCGCCAGCCGTATGCGGCAACATGATGTGGGGCGCTTCACGATCGAGGATGATTTTCTGGTTCTGCGGCCGGATAATCCCGGACAGCAACCTAGCCGGCAGAGAATTACGGGCGTGGGCAGGACCACCGATGGGCGGGGATCCTTCCTGCTTCTCGGCATCACCCGAGACGATTTTCCCTTCCTGAGCGCCGGCAGTACGCGACCTGGAGCCGGCGACCTCTATGTGAGCGTCCGCTAATCAGGCGGCCGCCAGGGCTTTCACCCGACGTTCTGCGACGGCCGCCAAGCTGTCGTGGACCCGATTGGGGAAGCACTTCTCGCGGATCTCTTCCCAGAGAGGCTCCACCGGATTGAACTGCAGGCTGTAGGGTGGCAGAGGTGCAGGCGCAGGTTCTGGGGAATCCGCAAGTCCCTCGGCCGGTGCCGTCCTTCTCCGTCCAGCACCAGCAGGATGTCGTCCTGGGGATGACACTGGGCTACTTCCGCAAGGAACACCGACATGGTGGGGGCATTCACCTCCGGCAGAACCACGTCTCGAAGCGGCTCGTCAGTCTCCTGCAGTAAGCCGCAGTTAAAGTGTCGGCCGGATGAACATTTCATCAGACGGGCAGATCCTCCTTATCCTCCAGGGACTGAAGGCGTCCGGACCGGCGCCCGCCGGGCACTGCGAGAGGGTGCGTGTGCTGGATATTTCCTCCCGCCGGGAGATTGCGGCTCTCCACCCCAAAGGGAGCGGTTTGACTTCGGTCGCGCCGGGCATCGCCTCTGGACCTTTTGAGACGGTCAAAGGACTGTCATCTGGTGGCGCATGGCTATTGCTTCTGGGTCTCGCGGCCCGGGTCTGAGTTATCCAGCCTTGCCGAAAGGACACGATTCAACTCCGCGAGGCACACTGGGTCATTGCGGACTTGATCGGTAAGGGAGGTCACATCCGTACGGTGCCGATTCCGGTGTGGGTGAAAGCAGCGATCGATGCCTGGACGGAGGCCAGCGAAATCACAGAGGGACGGGTCTTTCGGGCCATCAACAAGGCCGGCAAAGTCTGGGGTGACGGAATGACGGCGAAAATGCTTTGGGAGCTCGTTAAAGATGCGGCATCTCGAGCAGGGATAGAAAAGCTCGCCCCCCACGACCTGAGGCGCACCTGTGCCCGGCTCTGCCACCAGGCGGGCGGCGAACTGGATCAAATGCAATTCTTGCTCGGACACGTTTCGATTCAGACCACTGAAAAATACTTGGGTTGCAAACAGAGGCTTCAAAGCGCCGTCAACGACAAGATGGGGATTGAACCCGAGGGGGTCTGCTGATCTCACGAGGACTGCTGGAAAAAAAGGGAACGGAATAGATCACCCCTTGCCGACAAGGCAGGAGTAACCGGCGATTGGACCCCCGAACTACTCCCTTGCGCTACGACCCGCGCCTGCAGGACCTCGTGGGCCGCGTGAGCTTTCCGCAGTAAACCATACAGCGGCTTTTGACTCGCCTGTTTGTTCCGTACCCTGGGTGGGCTTGCTTGGTAGATGCGCGCCGGGTTGTGATTTTCCAAAACTATGCGCTGGCTAGAGAAGTTCGGAGTGAGGTGGAGTGCATCCGGCAAGAAACGAAGACCTGGACTTACGTTCTGGGAAGAGGGCTTTGAGCCACGCCAAGTTTGGTGCGAGGAAACGAGGGAGGCCGCAGTCGCGACGAGTAGCGGAGTTCACTTTTGAGTCTTACGTGTTGCCCAAGAAGGTAGCTAACTTGCACGAGGGCCTCGCGCGTGCAATGCTGCCCTGGCATCTTCCAATCAAATTGACGGCCCAACAATTCTCGACATCAGAGGCAATTCGTTCTGGTCACGACATTCCTTCTGTATCTGGTGCATTGACTCGTGAATCCTCAAAAAGGCATCAACGACGTCCGGGTCGAACAGGGTTCCCCGCCTGTCCGCTATGAACTTGACCGCCTCTTCGTGTGTCATTCCTTCCTTGTAGATTCGCCTGGATATCAAGGCGTCGTAGACATCGGCGACCGCCAGCAGCCTTGCGGCGATGGGGATGTTGTCGCCACTGAGCCTTAAAGGATACCCCGTTCCGTCCCAACGCTCATGATGCGAGTGAACGATTTCACAGGCCAGATTCAGCGTCGTCTCGTCTTGGATTTGCGATCTGACACTCGCGCTCTGGATCACTCTCAAGCCTTGTCCTGTATGGGTCTTCATTATCTCGAACTCTTCCGGCGTCAGACGACCCGGCTTGCGCAAAATGTGGTCTGGAATTCCCACTTTCCCGATGTCATGTATCTGTACGAGCTGCACGATCAGCGCGATGGTCTTGGAGGTGAGGAAACGGTGGAAGCGTGGGTTACGGGCAATGGCCTTGCAGAGGACTTCAGTATAACGTTGCACGCGTAAAAGGTGAGTGCCTGTTTCCACGTCCCGAATCGTTGTGAGAGAGGACAAGGCGGCTAGGATGAATTTCCTAGCAGTTTCCAATTGCCGGTCTGCCCGGCGCTTTTCGGTGGAAACCCTCCACAAGGTCAAGCAGCCAAGGTTGCCGACCAATACTGCGGTCACAGGAAGCGGGGAAAGATATACCCCAGCCCGGGAAAGGAGCAAAGCAGACAACAGCCACGCGGGGAAGATGAGGGAAACAGCAACGGGCACGACCCAACTCGGCGAAACCCAGGCAAAAAGTACGCCTGAGGCCAAGCCCAGCACCAACATCAACGCCAGTTCCCCCGCTAAGACCATAGTCGACCGGCGGAAAGGATCATCTTGCAGCAAGTTGTCGATCGCCGTTGCATGCACTTCCGAACCCGGAAAGTAGCGATCGACAGGAGTTGGGACAACGTCCTGCAGCCCGACCGCACTGACGCCGACGATCACGATTTTGTCGTGGAGTGCCATCGCGGGCACACGCCGGGCCAACACATCGGCGGCCGAGACACGGGGGAAAGTACCAGGCCCTCCGCGAAATCGCAGAATTAAGTTACTTCGGGAATCGAGCGGGATCGTTACGTCGTTGAAGCAGAATTCAACGGCGCCTCGCGAGGATGTCGTTAGCCGGGCGGTTGGATTGCGCTTATAGGCCATGAAAGCGGCGAGGCTTAGACTGGGATAAACATCTTCGCCATAGGCGATGAGCAACGGAACACGTCTCAAGATCCCGTCACTTTCTACTGATGCATTCAGAAAACCGGAGCCGGCAGCCGCACGTGAAATCTCTGGAACACTGCAAACAGCGCCCGAGGCGCGGAAAAATGCTGGACCGCGTGTCGTCTCCGTGTCAACCATAGCCAACGGGAGGGGATGAAGAATACAGGGATGTGGACTCGTGTGGTCAGCGCCGAATTCCAGATGGTATCCCACAATCACCCGGCCCGTTCCTAGAGACTCCGCGAAAAAATCGTCGGCGGTTCTGGGGTGGTGAGTGGGAACGGAGCCGGGCGCCGGTCTGGTAAAGGTTGCTCTGTCAGATGGACCAAGGGTGACCTCCCGCAAATCCGGTTCGGGAAACATCATGTCGAGAGCAACGGTGTCGGCGCCCCCCTCAAGAATCCTGCGGATCAGCATACCCAGCAGATCGCGAGGCCAAGGCCAGCGGCCATACTGAGCGAGGCTACTCTCATCAATCTGGACGATGACAACGCTTCCGGATAGACGACCTCGATCAACCCGGCGGGTCAGCATGTCACAAGTTTTTTGATCGAGGTTCGCAACAAATCTTGGCTGAAACAAGAAAACAAGACCCACGCAAATCAAAACAACCACACCGACAAACCGCATCTGGGCGAGCCCCCTCCTACCGGACGACTACTTCCACCCGCCGGTTTTTCGGTTCGGGAACGCCTTTTGGAGTCTGTACAAGGGGATCGTTCTCTCCGTGGGAGGCAACGAACATGTCCGCGGTATTCATGCCCATAGAACGGAGGACCTCTGCCACCGCTTGGGCCCTTCTCATCCCGAGTTCTAGATTGGACTCACTCGTACCGGTGCTATCCGTGTGTCCGATTACCTCAATGTCGGTTGAATGGCGCTCATGAATGGCTTTGAAGATATCGGGTAGCAGGGCTTCGGACTCGGGGGTCATCGTGGTGCTGTCTAACAAAAAGTACAAAGTAAATGACACCTCCGCGGAAGGTACTATATTGAGAGAGCTCCCGAAAACGCGATTGACCTCGGTTTGGTCTACCTTGAACGGAGTCCCGGGAGGGGCATCCGACCGCTCCACCCGCAGTCCCGAATAAGCTTCGTCTAGTTCCCGAGTGACGCCCGAATTGGTCACCGTCACTTTACCCACAGTGCCGTCATCGTTGGGTAGCAGGACGATCAGGTTCTGCGTGGAAGGAGGCTGCGGGACCGGCTGTATTGGCGCCCGCTTCGGTGCAGCACAGCCCGCAGCGAGAAGGAAGCCCAATCCCATTGCGGCGAGACATCCCCGATGTGCAGTCATTGGGCACCTCGCGGCGCGTCCAGTGCGACGGCAAAGCGCGTTCCTCGCACCCCTATGATTCCTACCGGTGTTTGGAGTTTCACCGATTCTGGCGAAAACTTGGCGATCTTTCCCGAAATGTACGCAACCATTCCTTTCGCTAAATCGAGAACCAGAGCGTACTTGTTTTGGGCCGGTTCGTAAACGAACTGATCGAGTTTCATCTCGGAATTCGAACCAAGCGAAATTCGCGTGCCGTCACGGAGTATGAACGCAAGGCGACCATCGGCTCCAGTGTGGAGAACGTCTTGCGCCAATAGATGCATACCTTCTGTAGCGGGCACAGATTCGGTCGCTCGCTGAACGAAGGTGCTGCCTTGGACGGTCTTGATGCTCCCGACAAAGGCCTCGGCCGCGCGTGCTGAAGTAATCGCACCCGCGAGCAATAGAATTAGCGCGCCGCTGACTGCACGAAACATTCCCGCTCCTCCACAACAATTTCGCTTTTGAATTCCTAACAGCAAGTGAACCGGGATCTTCATATTGAATCCCGGGCTGACCGGTAACTTACCACATACTGCTTGCGGACACAACGCTCCTCCCCAGCTTTCGGTGCAGTGAATCTCAAGCGACAACAGGGGGCGACTTTTGTCCCTCCCGAACGTCCAGAAGGCCTGGAAGTTTCGGTGGAAGTCGCCCATTCGGGAAGCGGATACGGAAGATACATCTCGCGTAACGGCCTAGGGCGGAGTTACGGACATTCTTTTGGGTGACGGTCAAGGATGCCGTCGCCCATGTCGAAACCGCGTAAAAAGAAACGATCGCCCAAACGTGTCCTGGCCCTTCCCGATCTGGAACAGTCCAAAGCCGCCGTTCTGAACAGCCTTACGTCCAACAGCGGCCAGCGCTCCTATGATCGCGCCATAACCGACTTTGTCGAGTGGTACTGCTCAGAGCCGCGCTTGGCACTCAACCGCACTGTAGTTCTCCGGTACAGGATCTATCTCGAACAAAAGCCGTACGCACCAACAACCGTCAACCTCCGGCTTGCTGCAGTCCGGCGGGTTGCCTTTGAGGCTGCTGACTCAGGACTGCTTAGCCCGGAGTTGGCAGCCGGAATCCGACGTGTCAAGGGGGTGCGCCGGATCGGAGTCCGCGTTGGGAATTGGCTTACAGCCGAGCAGGGCAAGCGACTCCTCGCCAGCGTGGACCGGGTGTCGCTTCGGGGCAAGAGGAATTACGCGAGGCTCGCCCTGCTCATCGGTTGCGGACTCCGGCGCGGAGAATTACTGGCGCTACGCGTCGAGTCCATCCAGTTGCGGGAGGAGCACTGGGTCATCGCCGACCTGCTGGGCAAGGCCGGGCACATCCGGACCGTTCCGATCCCAGGTTGGGTAAAGGCGGCGATCGATGAATGGAAGGAGGCCAGTGGTGTCACGGAAGGGGCGCTCTTCCGTTCTATCAACAAGATGGGCCGGGTCTGGGGTAGTGGAATGACGCCGAAGGTGCTGTGGGAGATTGTTCGAGAGGCTGCCTCACGGGCAGGTATCGAGAAGCTCGCTCCGCATGACCTTCGCCGTACTTGCGCGAGGCTCTGCCGCCTAGCTGGCGGCGAACTGGATCAAATCCAGTTCCTGCTTGGACACGTCTCCGTCCAGACGACTGAACGATACCTTGGGTGCAAGCAGAAGCTGCGGTGCGCCGTGAACGACCGGATCGGTATCGAGCCGGAGGAGGCCCAATCACCGTAGTTGGCGTCGGACCAGGATAGGCCGCCACTTGGCGACTAGGCCGGAGTTTATCTCCGCGAAACTCCCGTCAGATGCACCCACCCCCAGGCTCTGGCCGGATCGTAAGAAACATCAAGACAGGAAATTCGCCTTAGGCTAAACTCGCCGCATGTGGAAGAGCCTGCTCGCCATCCTCGCGGGAATCCTCGCGCTCACTATCACCAGTCGCAGACCGGCGTGGCTGGATTCTGTGGTACAAAACATCGGCCAGGTCAACATCGTGCTTCTGCGTGTACACGTCGCAAATCCGGCATCGCTTTTCGATAGGGATCCCTGTCAAGCAAGCGTAAGAAAAAGCCGATAGGACGTAAGCGTCACTCGAACCCACCTTTTCGCCGGGCTACGAATGTGTTGGGTTGAGAGGATGAACGAAAAGCAAACTACCCCAGCACAGAAGCGGCGGCCGACCGCGGACCTCCTTCTCGAATCGCATACGAGGCTGCGACTCGTTGCAGTGCCTCACTCGCCACCGGCGAAGCGTGCGCCTGTTGCAAATCGTAAAACTTGCGGCGAACGTGCGCCCAACACGGCGCGAATGTTTATAGACTTCCGGTTGGGACTGCGCCTGCACGCTCGTAATTCACGATAATGACGCCTTTCGAGGTGACTGTGCTTTCCGTCACCTTGAATGCCGCCGGGATCGTGCCATCGGCAAACAATCGTTTTCCACCGCCCA
>JAIQGA010000082.1 GCA_020072925.1 Terriglobia bacterium
GTTGTGGAATCAAGCCCGTGCGCGCGGAGCGGATCTGCTCTGGCGGATCAAGAAGAACCTCCGCTTGGCGGTGGAGAGGCGCCTGCCGGATGGTTCGTATCTGAGCCGTATCTATCCCTCGGAGCGGGATCGGCGGCATGGGACGAACGGCGTGGTGGTGCGGGTGATTGATTACCGGTTGGAAGGGGTGGCCGACGCCGAGCCGATCTATCGCCTGGTGACGACGATCCTCGACCCGACCGACGCGCCCGCCGAGGAATTGGCGGCGCTCTATCATGAACGGTGGGAAATCGAGGGAGCCCTGGACGAACTGAAGACGCATCTGCGAGGAGCCCAGATCATCCTGCGCAGCAAAACTCCCGACTTGGTGCGGCAGGAATTTTATGGTTTGCTGTTGGCGCATTTCGCCGTCCGCGGCTTGATGCATGAGGCGGCCTTGAAGGTGGGAGAAGATCCCGACCGGCTCTCCTTTCTGCACGCCGTGCGGGTCGTTCGTCGCAAGCTGCCCCTCTACGGTGCTCTTCCCCCCTCGGGAGAGGAAGGCGTTCCATGAGGCCGTGTTGGATGAAATCCTGCAAGAGCGCGTGGTTTCGAGCCGCGGCCAACGACGCCCGCGCGGGGTGAAGCGCAAGATGAGCAATTTCCCGCTGCGTCCTCGTGGGGCTTGCGGCAGTGTGCGAATTGAATTCTCAGAATCCATTCGAATTATTAAGTGAACAGTATTAGGCTTAGGGCTGACTGCACATCCAATGTTGCCGGCGGGTGTATAATCGCCTCCACCTAGAACCCCCGGAACGGTGCACTCGCACAGGCAGGTAATGCGCCGTCGCTTGGTCTGCGTCCGGAATGCTCGGTGGCTGCCGGCCACCCTTTGCAGAGTCTTCGGCGCAGATCCTACAGTATTCCGTCCATCGCTCTGAGCTGAGGAAAGGAAGGGTACCCTTGTGCGCGCCCATCGTCGCGATCTCATGCTGATTGTTCCTCTCTCGCTCGCCCTGGCATTGTTCTTGATCACCGCGCAGGCTGTTGCTGCCGACTCGCTCGAAGGGACCTGGCAGCATCAGCGGGACTCGGGCGGCTGGAAGCCGCTGCCCGGCGCCAATATCACGCTGCGCCTGGACAAGGGCGGCCACGCCGTTCTCACCGCCACCGCTCCGAACCAGAACCCGCTGGAAGTGCAGGGGACCTGGTCGGTGCAGGGTGGCCGGGTCACCATCAACATTCCCGACCAGTTCGAAATCAAAAATCAGCCTTTCCAGCTCCAGGGCGACACAGTCACGTTCCCGTCGCAGCTCTCCGAGGACAAGCCGGGGAGTTCCGTTTGGGTGCGGGCGAAATCGCAGGGCATTGACATGATCTTTGTTGCCTTCAATCGCGCCCTGGAGGAAGGCAAGGGTGGCGCCTCCGCCGCGCAGGAAGCGGCCAAGGAGGCTCGCAAGCAGGAAGGCGTGGAGAAAGTTGAAGTCATGCCTAGCGGGACGGGGCTGGTGCTCACCGTGAACCCCGGAACCCCCACATCCGTGAAGCCCAAGGTACACATCCTGTTTGCCGCCAAGGCTGCACCCTTCACTCCACCCGTGCAGCGGAAGGGTCCGGTCTCTCCGCTGGCCGCCGACCCGCGCTCACACCTCGTCCCGCAGAACCCCGCCGGCGATCCCGACGCGCCCAAATCGCGGACCGCCCTCGTGGTCGCGCCGTTCCATTCCAAGCCCTATTACGCGTACAAGGTCGCTGTATTCAAGGAAGGGGACACGAAGCCGCGGTCTCCCGCGGAATTCGCGAAGTCTGAGACGTTCAAGGAGCTCGGCGACGATCCGGAGGGGATCGCCAAGCAGCTTCACGACAAGGCGGAGTACGATGTCACCACGCTGATCGACGACCAGGCGACTCCGGGGGCGATCTTCCGCGCCCTCCAGTCGCGGCCGTCGGTCATCTACTTCGCCACTCACGGGTCCCCCGCCAGTCCGGAAGACAAGATGAATGCCATCGCCGCCGGCGGGTTCGTTGGCGCGCGAAGGACCGACAAGGCCCCCGGCTTCCTGACGCCGAAAATCGCCACGCAACGGCTCTCGGAGATGCTGGCGGAACAGAAGCTCCCGGATGCTGCGCGTGCGGGCGTGTCGACCGGCTGCCTCGAGCGAGTGGGTAACTTCGCCTTCTGCTTCCCGATGCTGTGGCCAAAATTCTTCGAAGTGGCGCTCGGCGATCAGGGCGTCCCGGATTCTTTTGTCTTCCTCGATGCCTGCTACACCGCGCAGTACCCGGTCCTGGCCCACTCCTTCAAGGCCCGGGCGTTCCTGGGATACAACGATGAGATGGCGGGTTGGGCCACCGCGCGCTTCGCCAAATTCCTGTTCGGCAACCTGGAGCATCGCGGCCACTCCGTCCGAGAGGCGTGGGACCGGCTGCTGGACATTTGCCACGGCGCGGGCACAATCTGGCTGGAAGACTCCATCGTCAGTCCCGTCGCCCGGGGTGATGTGAACCTGGAAGAGGAAGTTCAGAAACTTCAGGGCTGGGGCATTGACCAGAAGCCCTACGACCGCGTCAACGCGCCGGTGTTCTGGCTGATGTTTATGGCACGCTGGAGCAACGATATAAACAAGGGCGCGGATACACTACAGCGCTGCTTTACCCAGTACTGGGGACGCAACAAGCGGCCCGGGCTTGCCGATACGTTCTGCAATAACGGAATCCTCGGCAACCATACGCCCGACCAGAAGGAAGTCGAGGACGCTCGCAATCTCGTCGCCGGCAAACCCACGAAACCCGTGGGACGGTTTGTGCTGCGGTGAGAATAGAAGCTGCTAGCGCAGATTTTCAGCAATGGAAACTCGACGCTACGCACGCAGGTGGCGGTAGACATCCTTGCGATGGCCGATCCTTATCACAATCACGAGGAGTTGCTGGCCATCGACTTGGTAAATGATCCGGTAATCGCCCACGCGGATGCGATAATAGGGCTCCTCCGCGTGAAGCCTCTTGGCGCCGGCGGGAAAGGGGTTTTCCGCCAAACGATCAATATGTTGCTCCAGTCGTTCTTGGAGCACCCTGTCGAGGGAAGAGAAATCACGTCGTGCCCGCGGGGTGAATCGGATGGTATAAGGCATGGGGGAGCTGCGTTAGAGTCCCAAATCCTCCTTGATCCTCTTCCACGCAATCAGGCGCCCCGGTTTCTTCATGATCCGGCGAGCTTCCTCGAGGTCCAGGCGGTCTTCAAGGGCTTCAAGGATCCTGAGATCATCTACCGAGACGACGGCGGCAACGTCCTTGCCATGGCGGCGAATAAGGGTGCGCTCGCCTGCGAATTTTGCGCGGTTCACGGCCTCCGCGAAGCGGGTTCGCGCCTGGCTGGCATTAAGGCGTCGAGCCATGCAGTTGCCTCCTTTGTACAAATTGTACAATTTCATCCTTGGCGTGGCAAGGCGGAATTCGGGCGCCGGTTCAGACCTTGCTGTCCGGGTCGACGCGCCTTTGTTAATACGGCGCGCACAGCTATAATTCGGGTTGCGATGTGCTGGCGCCGGGTCGCTTTGTCGGGTTGATGCTTGTCTGTGGCGTATCGACCGCGAAGCCGTCGAGCAGTGAGCGAAGGCGAATATGGCGCCGGGAAAGGCCGCACAGTTTCTCCGAACGGAAACTTTATGCCACTAGAGTCTGCAGCTTGTGGTCGAGAACGAAGGCGTTGGTCGGTGAATAGATATTTTCCAGTATTCGCGGCGGCCAGCTACCTTGTGCTCCATGTAGTGAGCCTTCCGGCACAGGGATGCGACGAGATAACGAAGATCGCGGAGATGGCACGTGCTAGGCCGGTCCCCAAACTTACCGAGGCGAGCAAGGATGCCGGCGATAGTTACAGGGCACGGCTGGTCTTTGGGTATCGCTCATTTCAGCTTAACCGCGAAAGCAAAGCGAACGCTCACCGGTTGCTAGCTCTCATTCCCACCGACGACGCTCAGCAGAGCGTTGTGCTGGGCCTAGGGGACAGTCTTTGTGATGACGAATCCATTGCTGATATGTCGACTCTCGCTCGCGTAAATGAAGGTTTCGCTCGGGAACTTGCCAGGGCTGTCCTCCTCGCGCGTAACTTCCTGCCCTCATATGTGAATTACTCGATGGTCGCCGTCCTAGACCCGCACAGTGAGTATGCGTTGCAAATGAGGAGGGTGTGTCGGCAAGCTCATACCGATTTCCTCCGCGCTGTAAAGCAACTTCCAGAAGGCAGACAGGGGGAATTTATCAAACACGTGATGGATCCGAACAGTTGTCGTGTGCTTGCAGTTCCAGAAGCCGAGCGCTAATGCTGCGAGGCGTGAGGGTCAATCGCCGAAATTCCGAGGGTAAAGGCCATGGGGAAAATTCGAATCTTGAGACTAATGGTAATCTTCTTGGGCGTTCCGACGCTAGCGCAGGAGGCGGCGTACCGCAACGCGCAACTTCTGATCGAGACGCCGGAGCTGGCGGCGCGGCTGGCGGACCCGCAGCTTCGGCTGCTGGACGCTCGTCCGGCGGCGGAGTATCAGCGCGGCCACCTGCCCGGGGCGCTCAACCTCCCCGCTCCTGCCACCGACAATTTGGACGCCAACCGCCGGGGCTATCCGCTCCCTCTCGAGCGGGCGAAGGAACTCTTTCGCCCGGCGGGGATCAACGCGGATTCGCAAATCGTGGTCTACGACGACCAGGGAAACCGGTTCGCGGCTCGTCTGTTTTATGTCCTGGAATTCTTCGGCGCGGGTCACGTGCAAGTGCTGGATGGCGGCTTTCGCAAGTGGCAGAGCGAGGGGATGCCGCTCACTTCCGAGGTCTCGAACGTGGCGCCCGGCAACTTCTCGCCTTTGCCGCAGGGGAATATTCTGGTGACCTCCCAGTGGCTGGCGACTCACTTGCACGACGTCAAAATTGTGGACGCGCGCTCGCCCGAAGAGTTTCGTGGCGAGAAGCGTCTCGGCCCGCGCGGCGGGCACATTCCAGGAGCGGTGAATATCGAGTGGACGCGCGTGGACGCATCGGGCGGCGTTCCCACCTTTCTTGGCCCCGCACCGCTCGAACAGCTTTTCGGCAGCGCAGGAGTGACTCCCAAGCAGGAAGTGGTGGCGTACTGCCAGATGGGCATGCGCGCCGCGGCGATCTATTTTGCCCTGCGCCTTCTGGGCTACGAACGGGTTCGGCTCTACGACGGCTCGTGGGAGGACTGGAGCTCCCAGCCGCAGTTGCCTGTCGAGCCGTGAGCGCGCAGGAAGGTGAACGAGCACAGATTGCGAATTCTCCAATGCCTAATGCTTAGTCCCGGTTACTGATTGCTGATTGACGAGGATGCAACCGCCCGGCCTCTTCAATCGGCAATCTTCATTCAGCAATCGGCAATCAAGGCGCGGTGCGTTTGACTTGGGTAGACGTGTATGTTAGCGTAACGTGACAGTCCATTCATTTTACGGGGATCTGGAGCGTTCGCATGGCTTTCAACAAAGCCAAGGCGCTGCAAGAGGCTGAGAAGTCCGTCGCTCAGGGGAAGACCTCGCAGGCCATCAAGCAGTACCTGGCTATTGTGGAGAGGGACCCCTCCGACCTCACCCTTCTCAACACCGTGGGCGACCTCTACGTACGGGACAAGAACCTCCCCGAGGGCCTGCGGCACTTCCACAAGCTGGCGGATTCCTACGTTCAGGAAGGGTTTACGGTCAAGGCAATCGCGATTTACAAGAAGATCGCGAAGCTGAATCCCAACACCGTTGACCCCTTGCTCAAGCTGGGAGAACTTTATCACCTCCAGGGCCTGGGCCGCGAAGCCCGCGACCAGTATTTACAGGCGGTGGAGTTTTACCGGAAAAAGAACCAGGACGAACAAGCGGTGGAGGTCCTGCAAAAGGTGGTGCAGCTCGACCCCGAGAACGTCACGGTGCGCTCGCGCCTCGCCCAGTTGTGCGAGCAGTTGGGCAAGAACGACTTGGCCGCCCAGGTTCACCTTCAGGCCGCCGAATTGGCCCTGCGACGCGGCGAGGTCGAGGCGGCCGAGCCGGCGTTGAAAAAGGCCGTGGAGCTGGACCCGAAGAACCTGCAAGCGCAGGTGTTGCGCGCGCGGACGGCGCTGCTCTGCAAACATCCGGAGGAAACCGAGAGAATTCTCACCTCCACCCCGGAACTCCGGGCCGACCCCACCGGCAAACATCTTCTTCTCGAGGCTTACCTGGCGCAACAGAAGGCGGCCGAGGCGGAGAAACTGGTGGTGGACGTTTACCGGTCGAACCCCGCGGACTTCGCGCACGTGGCCACGTACTCGGGGATCTGTCTCGATAAGGGCGACGTGGAGGCGGCCCTTCATCCCCTCTCGGAACTCGCCGACTCGCTGATTGAACAGAAAAACACCGCGGCTTTGGTGGAATGTCTGCGTCGCGTCTGGACCAAAGCTCCCCAGCACATCCCCACACTCGAACTCCTTTACAGGGTGAGTGAACGCGCCGCGGATGAGTCCACGATCCCGGAAGCACTGGAAGCGCTAGGACATGCCTACGTTCAGTCGGAAGCGCTTCCCAAGGCGGAGGAAGCTTACCGGGCGCTGATCAAGCGCGAGCCCGAAAACGAGCACTACAAGGGTTTGCTCAAGCAGGTCCTGCAGAAGCAGGGTAAAGAGGTCGAGCCACCCAAGCCAGAAGAACTGGAAAAGGAGGGCGTGGCGCTCGCGCCCGAGGGCGAAGCCACCGCTGCCCCCGCCCTGGACGCCGAGCAGGCGGCGATGGTGAAGGAAGCGCTGGAAAACAGCGATCTGTTCACCCAGTATCACCTTCCCGAAAAAGCCGTCGGCGAGTTGGAGAAGGTGCTGGCGGTTTATCCCGATCAGATCGAGATTCACAAGCGCATTCTGGAGATTTGCCCGAAGAACCTGCCGGAGCGCGCCACCCAGGCGGCACAGGCTTTGGCGCGAATCTATACGGAGCGCGGCGAGACAACGCGCGCGGAGCGCTACGCAAAAGCCGCACAGGCGCCGGAAACCGAGGTGATCGAGGAAGCGCCTGCCGCGGAGGCTGCGCAGGCAGCGCCCGAGGCTCCCGCCGCGGCTGCACCCGAGGCGAAGGAATTCGATCTGAGCACGGAATTTGCATTGGAGGCCACCGCCACTCCGGTGGAACCGGCGGCTCAGGAACAGGCGCCCCCGGCGCCAGTGGAGGCTCCTATCGAATTGTCGCAGCCTGCCGCGCCTGCAGAACCTGCCAAAGATTTGTTTCCACCGCTGGTGCCGGTGGAAGAGGCGCCGGCCCCTCCGGCTCCCGAGCCCGCGGCGGTTGACTTGACCGGAGAGCTTGAACTGCATGTCGCGCCCGCCGCCGAAGCCGCGCCTGCTCCGCCGGCTCCACCCGAGGTCCAGGCCTTTAACTTCGACGAGAGCAAAGTGGAACTGGAGTTTTACCTCGAGAATGGCTTTATCGAAGAGGCGCGCGCGGCGGTCGCTCAAATCGAAAGCAAGTTTCCTCACGAAGCACGCGTGGCCGAGCTTCGGCAGCTTGTTGAATCGAAGGCTGGCGGCGGCGCTGTCCCCGCGCCGGCCGAAGCGCCCCCCGCACCCGTCGCAACCGAACCTGCCGCACCGCCCGTCGAGGGACCCGGCGAGACGGTCGCGGTGGAGTTCGAGCTGCCTACAGAGTTTCCAGCTCCGGAGACACCACCTGCGCCAGAGCCGGTGGGGATCGAAGCCGCGATCGCCCCGCCGGCTCCGGAGCGTGTGCCTCCACGGCCTGAGCCTGCGGCGATTCAACCTCCCAGCCCTCCACCGGCCGCGATTCCAAGACCGGCGCCCGCCGTGGCCATGGGCGCAGATATGCTGGGCGACCTGGCGGGCGATTTGGCCTCGACGCTGGAGGGAATCACCAAAGCAGAACCGCCGCCCGCAGCCGCGGCCCAGCCTGCTCATGCGCCTTCGGCTGCGACCGGGATTTCACAACTCAGCGGCTTGCTGGAAGAAATGGGAGAGCCGGCCGGCGCCGCAACGCAGGATGATCCTGAAACGCATTACAACCTGGGCGTGGCCTTCCGCGAGATGAACTTGCTGGACGAAGCCATCGGAGAATTTCAGAAGGTCGTCAAGGGCACCGGCAAAGGCAAGTACCCGCCCAACTTCCTTCAGGCGTGCAGCCTTCTGGCCGTCTGCTTCATGGACAAGCAAATGCCCAGCGTCGCGGCCAAGTGGTACCAGCGCGCGCTCGAAACCCCGGACCTCGACGACGAGGCGACGCTCGCCATCCAGTACGACCTGGGGACGGCTTACGAGCAGGCCGGCGATGTCCGCACCGCCCTCGAAAAGTTTACCGAGGTCTATAGCCAGAACATTGATTATCGTGATGTGGCCGAAAAGATTCGCGTTTTACAGCAGAAGGTTTCGTAAGCCATCCGCGCGAGGTCGCAACTCCCGAACGCCCTACCCGGGGCCGACTTCCCAGACTGTGCATGAATCGCTTACTCGCCATCCTGTACATCATCTTCTGCTTCGAGATGGGAGTGTTTCTCATCATCTTCCCGTGGACGGCCCTGTGGAGCAGAAACTATTTCGCCGCGAATTATCCCTGGGTGTCCAGCATGATGAGGAACTACTTTCTGCGTGGAGCGGTTTCGGGCATTGGCCTGGCGGATATCTGGCTGGCGATCTATGAGCTGTGGCGCCTGCGCCGCGAGCTAGGCCTGGCGCCTCCACGCCCCACGCGCTGAGCGGCGCGTCACCCCGGACTTTCCCTTTCTGTAGCACGGGTGTCTGATAATTTGAAGAATTCGCGCTGTAGCGGCGGTCTATGACCGCCGTCTTGGTTTTTCAAGTACATCGGCGCTCATAGAGCGCCGCTACAGAAGCACCCATCAGATAAGTTCACAGCTTCTCCCGTCCGTGCGCACAGGCGGGACGGCCGTGCTACAACCGCAATGTGGGTCGAGCGAGGCATTTCGCATGCCGAACCGATTTCAAGTCTGCTACATCACGGACCGCCGCCAGCTTCCTCCGCAAGCGCTGCACTCGCGCATCGAGGGGGCGATTCGCGCCGGCGTGGATCTGATCCAGATCCGCGAGAAGGATCTGCCGACACGCGAGTTGTTGAGCCTGGTTCAAGCCGCCATGCAGGCTGCGCACGCTGGAGGCTCGCGCGTCGTCGTGAACGATCGCCTGGACGTCGCGCTGGCCGCAGGCGCGCACGGGGTGCATCTGGGAACGCAATCGGTGCCCGCGCCGGCGGTCCGTGGGATGGTCCTGCGGGATTTTCTGGTGGGAGTTTCGTGTCACTCGCTGGAAGAGGCGCGAGCGGCGGAAGCGAGCGGCGCGGATTACATCGTCCTCGGCCCGGTTTTTGAGACACCGTCCAAGCTGGCCTTTGGCCCGCCTCTGGGCTTGGCGAAGCTGCAGGAGGTGACCGCGCACGCGGGCGTGCCGGTGCTCGCCCTCGGAGGCATCACGCTCGAGCGCGTCAAAGCTTGCCTTGAGCACGGCGCCGCCGGCATCGCCGGCATTCGGCTTTTTCAGGATTGCGCGTCACTCGAAGAATTGGTCCGCACCCTGCGCGCACAACTCGTCCTGTAGAGACGTTCCGTTGGAACGTCTCCACAATCATCCGCCCGGGCCACCCCAGGTAGAGACGGCCCGTCGGGCCGTCTCTACTTCCCGAACACCCGCGCAAAGATTTCATCTACGTGGGTCAGGTAGCGCTCGACGTTGAAGACGCGCGCGATTTCCGTAGGTGTGAGGAAGCGGCGGATATCGTCGTCACGCTCGACGAGCGTGCGGTAGTCCTCGCGCGTTTCCCAGACCTGCATGGCGTTGCGCTGCACCCAGCGATACGCCTCTTCGCGCGCCGCGCCTTTTTCCACCAGGTCGAGCAGCAGTTGCCCCGAGAAAATCAGCCCCTTCAGCAGGTCGAGATTCTCGCGCATCCGCTCAGGGTAGACGAACATGGTTTCGACGAGGTTCGCGGTCTTGGCCAGGAGGTAGTCCACCAGGATCGTCGAGTCTGGCAGGATGACCCGCTCGACGGAAGAATGGGAAATATCGCGCTCGTGCCAGAGCGCCACGTTTTCGAGCGCCGCCTGCGCGTTGGCGCGGACCACGCGCGCCAGCCCGCAAATCTGCTCGGCGGTGACGGGATTGCGCTTGTGCGGCATGGCGGAAGAGCCCTTCTGCTCAGGCGAAAAGTATTCTTCCACCTCGCGTACCTCGGTGCGTTGCAGGCCGCGCACTTCCAGCGCGATCTTCTCGAGCGAGGCGGCGATCACCGCCAGAGTACAAAGATAAAACGCGTGGCGGTCTCGCTGGATCACCTGCGACGCCGCGGGCGCGGGCTCGAGCCCCAGGCGCGCGCAGATTTTCTTTTCAATCGAAGGCGGCAGGTGCGAGTAGCTGCCCACCGCGCCGGAGATCTTTCCCACGCGCATCTGCTCCGCGGCGTAGGAAAGCCTCTCGGTATTGCGCTGGTTCTCGGCGTACCAGATGGCCAGCTTGCAGCCGAAGGTGATGGGTTCGGCGTGGATGCCGTGCGTGCGGCCGATCATGGGCGTGTGCTGGAATTCGAAGGCGCGCTTCTTGAGCGCCTCGCCCAGGCGGCTGAGCCCCGCAAGGAGTAATCCCGACGCCTCGCGAATCTGCAGCGCCTGCGCCGTGTCCACGATGTCATTTGACGTGAGGCCGTAGTGCAGGTAGCGGCCCTCGCGCCCCACGTGCTCGGCGACGTTGGTGGTGAAGGCGATGACGTCGTGCTTCACCTTCTTCTCAATCTCGAGGATGCGCTCGACCTCGAACTTCGCCTTCTTGCGAATGGCGCGCGCCGCGCTCTTGGGAATCAGCCCGGCTTCGGCCTCGACTTCCGCCGTGGCGATTTCCACTTCGAGCCATTGGCGAAACTTGTTTTCGTCGGTCCAGATGCGGCCCATGTCCGGGCGGGTGTAACGTGGGATCATAGGATTTTGGATTTCCGATTTTGGATTTCAAGAGACGCCATCCTATCACAGCGAGATGGTGGGCAGGCATAGGTCGAAGAGTCAAAAGTTGAAAGTCGAAAGGAGGGGACAAAACTGCCTAGGGGTTGAAGGGCGCGATTGAAGCTGAGTCAGAAACGGAAGATCGGAGTGGGAGTAGTCTGACTGGCGAGGTGCAATTCCGGTTGGTGGCCACGGGTGCGCTGGACGAGGGCCTGCTCGGCAGTGAGGCGGGCGATTTCGGGGTGATTGTTGGTTTCGCTGAGGTGGGCGAGGACCAGCACCTGCGCCACGCCGTCGTAGTCTTCCGTAAGGAAGCCCGCGGTGGCGTTGTTGGAGAGGTGCCCTTGGCGGCTCATGACGCGCTGCTTCACGTACCAGGGATAGGGGCCCACCTTCAGCATTTCGAGGTCATGATTCGATTCGAACACCAGGCAGTGGCACCCTCGGACGTGCTGCTTCACGACTTCGGGGATGTAGCCCAGGTCCGTCACCAGACCGATCTTGATTCCCTGCGTCTGGAAGGTGAAGGCCACGGGGTCGACGGCGTCGTGGGGAATCGAGAAGGGCGTGATCTCGACGTCGCCGATGGTGAATTTCACGCCGGGCGCGAAGTGCTCGAAGGCGCGAATCTTGCGGTCCGAGGGCAGCGCGTCGCGGGTCGCGGAGGAAATATAGACGGGAATTTTGAGGTCGAGCGCCAGCAGGCGCAAACCGCTGACGTGGTCGGTGTGCTCGTGCGAGATCACCAGAGCATCGAAGCCGTCCGCGCGCTCGCCCACGGCGGCGAGCCGCGTGTACGTCTCCTTGCGGTTCAGCCCGGCGTCGATCAACAGGCGGGTCTTCTCCGTCGCCAGCAAAGTGCAATTGCCTTTGCTGCCGCTGCCGAGAATGCAGAGGCGGACACTCAAGGGGCCTCCGGAGAAAAGAAGTCGAAAGTCGAAAGTTGATCGTTGAAGAGTAATGCTTCGCTTAAGTCGCGCCAGGTGCCTGCATTCACGTTACGCAACCCACCCCAAACTGTTAACCGCCATTATAAGCCGGATGCGCGAGATTCGCAGAAGGAAAAACACGGCATGCGCGACAAGTATCTGGACTTGGGCGTCTTGATCCCTTGCATCCCTGCATTCAAGAGTCCGGCTTGTGCGTAGGTGGGCGTGAAGACGACCGACGCCACCATGACCACGCGACTGCGATTTACTTTTGGGAAGCCCTTGTAGGTTTGGACAGAGGACGACCGCAATCGATGAGGGTCGAGCGTGCTGACCCTTAAGCCCGATAAACAGCTGCGGATTGTAACGGTGGAATAGCCGTCCCTTCCAACAGCCCCTCGACATCCTGGCGCGCTTCAGAAACGGAAGCGTATGGATTGAATCATTTGGTCAAAGGCTCCATCCGCGTATGGTCTTTCGCTATCCGGCGCGACGAACACGAGATAGAGCATCCCGTTCGGGTGGGGGATGGTAACTAGGCGATCCGCCTCAGTTTGGCCCTGGAAGATCGAATCGGAGTACAGCGTCGTCACGATAGCGTTCTTGCCACCAATCTTGATTTCTCTCGGCATCTCCCGGCCGGCACGCATGCGCGGATCGGAGGACCGCAGTTGGGAAACGAACTCGTCCGTCGCTTGCCATAGACTGGCATTGGTGTCTTTCGGCCGGTAGTAGGCCAAGACCGTGCCGTACCCCACGCTCACCCCGCCCTGGGACTGCTGCATGCCCGAGGGCGCGGCAATCGTGACACCTGATGCGTCCTGACTGGCAAAGGTCTTCCAGTTGCTGGGGTAGGAGAGGCTGAAATCCTTGCCCTGGTACTGCTGCGTGCGGCCGGAAGGCCTGCTGTTGGGAATGGACAGTTCAGTCGAACCTCCGCTGGGCGTCGAAGGTCCGGTTTGTGTTGAAGCTCCGCCTTGCGTCGAAGTTCCGCTCTGCGCCGGGGTCTTCTTTGGAGGTGGCAGCTTCGCGACGATGGCCTTCATGCGCGCCAACTGGCCCGTGTCGGCGTTGAAGTTTCTCTGCGGCATCTGCCGAATCTCGTCCTCAATCGCCTTCATGCGATTGGCAGGGTTGGGGTGGTCGGAGAAGAACTGCGGTCCGCGCGAGCCGCCTTCGGCCTCGAGCTTCTGGAAGAAACGAGCTATCTCGACCGGGTTGTATCCGGCCTGCGCAGCTATTTGAGCGCCAACCAGGTCGGCCTGATTTTCGGCCGTGCGCGAGAACTTCAGCAGGACGGAGTTCGCTCCCAACCCGATTCCAATTTGACTGAGTTGTCCCAGCATGGAGCCCGAGCCCGCGGCCTTGCTGGCAAGGAGGGCGGGCAATTGCATCAGGTTGGCCTTGCTGGCCTGATTGGTGCCGTGCCGGAGAGCTACGTGCGAAATCTCGTGCGCGAGCACACCTGCCAACTGCGCTTCATTGTCCACAGCGGCGATCAATCCCGTGTGGACGAAGGCCGGCCCGCCCGGCAGCGCGAACGCATTGATACTCTTGTCGTTGACGACCTTGAACGTATAAGGGTACTTGTCGGCCTGCGGTTGTGCAGCAAGTTTGCTCCCAATCGAGCTGATGTAGGCATTCAGTTCCCTATCGTTGATGACCTCCACCTGCTTCTCAATCTCGCCAGCCGCTTCTTTGCCCAATTGCACGTCCTGATCCTTCGAAAAGAGATTAAATCCGGGCTTGAACTGGTGCACCTGCGCGAGGGCCGGTGCCACCAGGAAAGCAATTCCAATCAATATAACGGTGTGCTTCCATATCGTTCGCATTGCAGGGACCCTCCTTCTGGAAATTGAGGCTTGTTCGGCTCGCAGCAGACAAGCCTCAACCCACAAAGCTGGCTGTGGGTTGCGAGCGAAAAAGGTGAAGACGCCGCAAAGCACACAGACCTATACAGCCAGAACCTTGGTACGAAAGATTGTTCCTCCCAGGATTCCGGCAACGCTCGGAACAATCAGAAACATCCAGACCTGGGAAATGGCCTTCCCGCCCACGAAGAGCGCCGGACCCAGGCTGCGGGCGGGATTGACCGAGACTCCCGTGATGCTGATCCCGAAAATGTGGATTGCCACCAGCGTGATCCCGATCGCCAACCCCGCCATTTGCGTTGGCGCTCCGCCCTGGGTGGAACCCAGGATGACGATCACAAAAAGCAGGGTGGCAACAAGTTCGAAGACCATGGCGGCAGAGAGCGCATATCCTCCCAGGTAGCCTTCACCCCACCCGTTCTGACCTAGACCGTTGCTCGCGAGGCTGTAACCGCCCAAGAGGCCCTTTGCGATTACCGCCAAAACGGCAGCAGCGGCAATTGCGCCCAGCACCTGACCGACAATGTAGCCAGCCAAGTCTCTGCCCGTCATGCGGCCGGCAGCGAAAAACCCCAAGCTGACCGCCGGGTTGATGTGACATCCCGAGACGGGACCAATACCATAGGCCATCGCCACGAGCGCAAATCCGAAGGCGAAGGCAATGCCCAGATGTCCCACCTCCTTGCCCGCTACCACGGCGGTTCCGCAGCCAAAGAGAACCAACGTGAACGTACCGATGAATTCAGCTACATACTTTTTCATAGGTCATCCTTTCTCCTCTCTCTGTGCTGGCTCCAGTGCTCTTGCATTAGCCAAATCCAAATTCCAGATTCAACCACAGCAGCCTTCCCACGGAGTCGCATCATTTCGGCGGTGGCGGTTGTGGCTGTTGTGGTTGCTGCTGCTGTTTTTTCTTGCCGAAAATACCCATGATCTGCTCGACCGCGTTCTGGGGTTGTTGCTGTTGCTGCTGCTGCGTCTGTTGTTGTGTTGGGGCAGCGCCCTTCTGCCCCAGCAAGCCACCCAAAATCCCCGACACGGCGGACGAGGGATTGTTGGAGTTCGGCAGTAGACCTCTGAGCTTCATCTGCCCGATCTGCTTCAGATCGGGCGCGAACCTTGGATTCTGAAACGTTCCGGTAACGATCGCCGGGATAACCAGTTCGCCCTGGTTGTTGGCCAGGGCGGTATTCATGAAGCCGCTGATGCCGGTGGCACCGCCCAACTTGTCGGTAAACGCTTTCGTGAGCACGGCGGTCACTCGCAAATTCAGCACCTGGGTTGCCAGGTCTGCGGTGCCCGTCACGCCCAGGTTGCCGATATCGAGTAGCGCCTGCAGGTCGCTGGTCTCGGCCACACCGTTCTTCACCACGATGTTGCCGGTCATCTTCGAAATATTCGTGAATCCCTGGTCGGCTTGATTGGACTTGTTGAGAAAGCCAGCAATGGCTGCCACCTGGTGACTGATATCGGCCCCACTGTAGCGGACAGTGTTGAAATTGAGACTGGTGGTACCGTTCAGGGCTCTGATCATCTGGGCGGTATCAAGCCCCTGGATGGGACCCGATGCATACGCGTCCAGATTGAGGAGGCCCGCGCCCGAGACCTTGTCGGCCCCGGTCACGCCCCAGGCCTTGGCCATGGAAAGAATGGCGGGCAACTGCGCATTGGGCGCTTGCAGCTTGGCATTGATGATGGGCGAGTTCGAGAGGTACTGCTGGATGGCCAGTTGCGCCGCCACCGTCGTGCCGCCGGAGTTGATGTTGAAGTTGTCAGACCGAATCTCCGCCGGCGTAAAGGTCATGTTCACGGCAGGGACCTGCACCGGCTGGGCAATGTCTTTCCCGCTGAGCTGAAGGTTTCGCGCCGCGACGGTGCCACTCAGGGATGGCTTGCTAGCCGTCCCGTGCACCTGAACGTTAACGTTGGCGTTGCCGCTGACGGTGGTCCCTGGCGCCAGCGCCGTCCCCGATGCCGCTGCCAGCCTCGCCACTTCCGCAACGGAGATGTTGCTGGCCTTCAGGTTGAGGTCCAGTTGTGCCGGAGTGGGTTTGGCATTCACCAAGCCGCTCAGGGCCAGCGGTGTGGACCCCAGCTTCAAAGTGAGGCTGCGAATGGTGATCGCATCAGATATGAGATCGTCGGTCAGATCGTACTGTGCGTTGACCGGGTAACCCAGGTCGATGCCGCGCACTCGCGGGTTTTGAATGTTCATCTGGCCATTGGCCGTCATCTTCCCAGACTCGCTATCGATTTTTGTGTCGCCGGAGACAATTCCATCCGTATTGGCAAAAGCAGGAGAGTTCAGGAATTTGGCCAGACCCGCAATTCCCACCCGCTTGAGTTGCAGAGTGCCATGAAACGGAGTGGTGGCAGGCTCGCCCTGCGCAATGGGACCACCGTTGCCCTTAAGACGCACCTGTTGGTTTCCTGACCCCGGCAGATGGGCGGCAGCGTCCAGGGAAAATGGCTGGTTGGGTGCGAAGTTTTGCAGGGAAATATCGATGTGATCATAAACCGTGCGCGGGCTTTTGGCTTGCAAATCAGTGACGGCCACCTGGCCGTCGCTGATCGTTAACTCCCCGAGAGCAAACTGTTGCTCACCAGGAGCAGACTCGGCGGCTGCTTCCGCGCTGGGCGGCGGCGCTTGGCTGGGCGTTCTGGAAGCGGACTGGCCAGGCGCCGGCTGCGCCACTTCGGGATGACTCCCCAGCGAGGCAAAATTCCAAACCCCTTTCTGATTCTTAATGAGCTCAACACTGGGCCGTTTTAGGTCCAAGGAATCGATTTGTATGGACTTTCTCAGCAGCGGCAGTAGCTTGACTGAGACATCCAACTCCTGGGCCTGCACGAAAGGCTTCTGGGTCCTGAAACGCGGATCGTCGCTGATGGAGATGTTCTGCACCCTGAATCGAGGCGGCAAAACGCTCAAGTGCATGTCGCCCAGAGTCACTTTGCGGTCCAGGCGTTTCTCGAGCTCCGACTGGATCGTGGAGCGATAGCGATTGACGTCGAAGGTGGCAGCAAAAACCACTGCCGCCACAATGATAATGGCCACAACCACCACGGCAATGAGCGCGATTTTACGCATGACGCTCCCTCCTCAAGTCCATTCCAAACTCCGGCGTTTGGGGCGCGTTAACAGAGATAGGGGGTTCTTATTCCTGGGTTGAGCGCTTAGGGTGGAAAGGATGCAGAAATGACGGGTGGGGAATAACTCAGCTCGCAGAATCGGCGCATTGATGAATCCCAGTAGCATGAGTTATGGACCTATTATTTATATTGCTGGGAATAACCCCTCCTAGCTGTTACGGAATTGGCCAACCCGGTCGGACCTGCGCGCCCCCTCTGCGGGACGCAATCGTCCCTCCTACACCAAAGACGGCCGGGTGGCGACTCACCGAGTCTTCGCGAATCGCGGCAATTACCCCGCCGAGCCCACGCGGACGGTGGTTTTCTTGTTTTCCTCGATCGTGATTTTCTGTTCGAGTTCTTGCTTCCCGCCAGGTGAAACCACTTTCAAGGTATATTCTCCGGGCTTGAGCAACAGCCCTTGGCCGAAGTTGCTGAATTCGTCGACGTGGCCCATGAACTTGTCGTTCAGGAATACGGCGTCAAACTTGCTGCTTCCGCCTTCAACCCGCAGGGTGCCATACGGTGGGTCGGCAAGGGTCTCGGGCTGCAGCGCTTGCGAAATGGTCGCGGTCTTGCCCGCCTCGATTTTCACCTTGGTGGAGAAGTCCTGATATCGTGGGTCTCTCAAGGTGATTTCGTGTTCGCCGGCTGGCAGCGCGTACTTGCGGGCGATCCTGAAGTTAGCTGCTGGTCCTACATATTTGTTATCTACGAACACACCCGCTCTGCCGGGATTGGCCTTCACCTTCAGAAATCCCGTGCCGCTATCTTGCGCTGAAACAGAGAAGCCGGCCAACAATACGACCAGGCAGGCTCCAAGGATTGGGACACATGTCATTTTGGCGATGGTTCTCATTGTGCCTCCGACCATTGAAAAGTCGATACTCGTGATTCGAGGCTAACGCACCCGACCCCCAAAAAGCAATAGCACTGACCGCATGGTGACACTTTGACGATTCCGCATTAGGCGGGATTTGGAGGGGCTCATCGACCGGGGGCGCCGAGACAGTTCATTTATCACGCTGAGAGTCTTTTCTATTCGAACTGCCGAGATCCTTCGCTGTGCTCAGGATGACAGCGAAGGGGAAGAGGACCCCGCAAGAATTCACAGGCGCCGGGGCGGCTCTCCCCCCCGAGCCGCCCCGGAGAGAAGAACAAAAGCCAAAAACTACCCTGGAACTCGCTTTATGATTGGTACAGAAAACGGGGGCAGGTCATGCGTGGCGAGCCTGACGCGTTTCGCCGCGCTGACCTGGGTTCCGGCCGGCCAGCATCCATCCCTACCAGATTTCCTGAGTCCGGGGTAGGTGATTGGGGAAGCGGGATTTGCTTCCTGGGTGTCCAGGGTATGTGTGATGAATACCAAGTGAGCGGGTGGCGCCACCGAAAGAAATCAGAGGAACCGCGCGCAATTGCGATATTCGTTGGCGAGCTTCTCGATCAAAGCCTCGGGATTCTGGCGATCTTCCGCGGGGATCTTCAGTTTTTCGCCGACGCGGAGAGCGATTTGCCGCGCCATCGAGGCTCGGACGTCGCGCGCGAGCTGTTCCCGGCGCAGGAGGAAGGTTTCCATCAACTGAAATTCTTCAGGCGAGAGCCGCGAGAGGTCCAGCGCCGAGGCCGCGCCACTCGAGGCGAAGTTCCAACTCACTTTCGCCTGGTCCGCGAAGGGCTTCTCGTGCACCACGACGGTCCCGGCAACGTAATCCCCCAGCCGCTTGTTCTGTGCGCTCAAAAGCATCGAGACAATACCGACTCCGTAAAAGCCCGGAATGCTGTCCACCACGCGCAGGAGGTTGCGCGCCACCGATTCGTAAACCGTAATCGGCCGGCCGGTGTCCTTGATGACCCGCAGGTGCTGGCGGCGTTTGCCGGGCGTCTGGCCGTTCCACCAGGCCTCGAATCCCGCGTAGTACCCGAACTGGAGCAGAAACAGAATAAAGACGGCGAC
>JAIQGA010000083.1 GCA_020072925.1 Terriglobia bacterium
GGCTTCCCTACCTGATGGGCGAGCGTACGCCTCACCTTGACGCCGAGGCGCGCGGGATGTGGTTCGGCCTGACCGCCTCGCACACACGCGCGCACGCGATTCGCTCGATTCTTGAGGGCGTCGCGTTCAGCTTGCGGGACTCGCTTGAAATCTTCCGCGAACTGGAGATTCCCGTCGAGCAGATTCGCCTCTCCGGCGGCGGCTCGCGCAGCTTCCTCTGGCGCCAAATCCAGGCGGATATCTACGGGAAGGAAGTTGTAACCCTGCGGACGTCCGAGGGCTCGGCGCTGGGCGCAGCGCTCCTGGCGGGGGTGGGGGCGAAGGTCTACGCCTCGGTCGAAGAATCGGCCCGCGAGGCCATCCAGGTGAAGGAGCAACTGGCACCGAGACCGGACTGCGCCACCGTGTACGACCAGTACTACCAGGTTTATCGCCGGCTCTATCCCGCCGTGCAGGACCTGTCGCACGCGCTGGCGCGCCTGGGAAATGAGACCGATAGGAAGACCGCAAGCTGAGCCGCCCCTTGGCGCCGATCTGGCCGGGAACAGCTTTGCAGGGATCACTGATTCGAGGCTCTTCCTTATGTTGAAACGTATCGCGCGCTTCCTCACGCCTTTCGCACTCTTAACTGCCAGCGTGTTTTTCGTCCCAACCGGGGGAGGGTACGCCGGGCGCACCCCGGCACGCTCTTTGCGTTCACTTTTCTTACCGAGGTTTGCCATGGCCACACCCGCGCCTTCTTATTCCGCCCGGATTGAAAAGACGCAATATCGAGGTTGGAATGTTTATAAGCTGACAAATGGACTGGTCAGCCTTTACATCGCCCCGGACATTGGTGGTCGGGCCATCCAGCTCCAGCTCGGGGACCAGGAGTTTTTCTTCGTCAATGGCGACCTGGCGGGGAAAGTTCTGCCGGAATCCGAGAACAACCTGAAGTCGGGTTGGGCGAACTACGGCGGCGACAAGATGTGGCCGGGGCCGGAAGGCTGGATGAACGATCAGGAATGGCCAAGCATTCCCTACTACATCCTCGACGGCAGCCGCTACCAGGCCCAGGTCTTGAAGGAAACACCGGAGGAAGTTGCCGTTCGCGTCACCAGTCCCGCCGACCCGCGCTCCGGCGTGCAGTTTGCGCGCACGTTCCACGTTTACGCGGGAACAACCCGCGTCAAGGTGGAGCAGTTGATGCGCAACATCAGCCGGCGCGATATCCGCTGGGGGTTGTGGCACCTGATCCAAAACGACGCCGCCGACGCACGCGATCCCTCCCGGCCGAATCCGGACCTCTACATGTACATCCCGCTCAATCCGCGAAGCCAGTACCCGAACGGATATTACAATCCTTATGGTGATGCCCGGCATCCGAGTTACGAAGTGCTGCACGGCGGTCGGATGTTGCGCGTCCACTACCTCTATCGTGTCGGCAAGGCCGCTGCGGATTCGAATGCCGGTTGGTATGCGGTGGTCAATGGCCAGAAGAACATAGGCCTCGTCGAAAGTTTCACCTACTTTCCCGATCGGGAGTATCCGGACGGCGCCTCCGTGGAGACCTGGAATGATGGTCCCGGCACGATTTCGCGCGGGCCGTTCGACCAAGTGCTGCCGGAGGACCCCAAGAAGACACCCTATTTCCTGGAGTCGGAGGTTCTCAGCCCTTACGCCGCTCTTCAGCCGGGCGAGGAATACGAGTTCACAGTCTATTGGTCGCCCACGCGCATGCCAAACCCGTTGCGCGGCGCGCCGAGTTCCGCTGGAACGATTAGCGAGCTGTTCTCGGCCGAGGCGGAGGCAGGCCAGGTCCATCTCCGAGGCGTGTTTGGCGTCTTCGTGCCCGGCACGCTAGAAGCGGATTTCTTCAGCGTGATGGGCGAAGACCTGGGGCACGTCACGCTCCAGGCCGTGGACCCACGCGAGGTGGCGAAGCTGGACAAGACCGTGGCGCTGCCCAGTGGAGCATTCCGCGTCAATGTCCTGGTGCGCGACGCGGACGGCGAAAACCGCGGGTTCCTCGGCAACGTCATCCTCGATCGCAACTATCCCAATCGCCCCGCAACCCCGCAGCCGTAAGGCCAAATTCAGGCGTGGGTGTAAGCCTCCGGACCCCACGATGGCCACGGCTGAAAGGCCTTGACCCCATGGCGGGTTTAGTCAAGAATACCTGCGCGAGCTCTGAACTGACATGGGCATGCCACCCCGCCAACCCGCGAACGAGCCGCCGCACACCTATGAAGTCGAATGGACCACGATCACTTACCGGACCATTGCCTTCTACGCGTTCCTGGGGCTGGTGGTGGTAGGGTTCATCATTTATCTGATCGCGCCCAACTACGTCACGCAGAAACTCAAGCAGGGCTTGGCCGTGATTTCGGGCCGGGTGGGCCAGAACCTGGCGACCGACACTGCGGCCAGCCGGCGGGAAGCCCACTTCGTGAACCTGGATGGCACGGTGCGGATCAAGAAAGCACGCTCCCTGCAATGGATCAACGCCGACTATGGGACGAGCCTGGAAAAAGGCGACTTCGTCCAGACCGCCAGCGACGGCGTAGCGCGCATCATTTTTGCCGACGGCACCAATTACGTGTTGAAGCCTGATTCGCTGATCATCGTCGAAGAGAGCCGCGAGGACCCCGTCACCAAGGCCACGAAAGTGGCCGTCCAGGTGAACTCCGGGGCGGTGGACCTGTCCACCGGGCGCTTCGAGATTCCGGGCTCCTCCTCGCAGGTTTCTTTCGCCGACGCCGTGGCGAACTTGGCCGGCGAAAGTCGCGCGGCCCTGCGCAACGATCCGGACAAAAACATTCACGAGTTCACAGTGAATCAAGGAGAGGTGGACGTGACGAGGGGATCGACGAGCGTGCGGCTGGGGCAGTACGACCAGGTGACGTTCAGGGCCGGGCAAGCGGGTCTGGTGCGGCTCAAGGTCATTGCGCCACCCAGGCTGGTGTCGCCCCAGAACATGGAACTGAAGCTGGCCAAGGATCCCAAGTCCGCCACCATCAACTTTGCCTGGACGCCCGTCGCCGCAGCGGTTTCCTATCACCTCATGGTCTCGCCGACGGTCATGCTTTCGAATTTCATTGTGGATAGAAAAGTGGTGGGACGAACCTCCTACGAGGCTTCCGGACTGGACGAGGGTACCTATTATTGGATTGTCACTTCCATTGATGCGAAAGGAGTGGAGAGCCAGCCGAGCGATGCGAACCGGCTGAACCTGGTGCAGGACGTGGGAACGGGCACCCAGGCCTACCTGGAAGTTACCAACATCATCCAGCATGGCAAGGTGGTGGAAGTGCAGGGGAAGACGGAGCCCGGCTCGACCGTGATCATCAACAACGAGCAGGTGTTCTCTATTGCCCCGGACGGCACGTTCCGTCATTTTACGTCGCCGCTGCCCAAGTCGGGGGTCAACCAGATCACGATTACCGCCCAGGATCGGCGGGGCAATTCGAAAACGATCCGAAAAACCGTCGTAATCGAGTGACGGAACCTACCGCGCGTTTGATCCATCCGCCGACACAGGAGTACAGGGACGCATGAATCTGCGATCGTTAATCAGTGTATTTTCCTCCGACTTGGCCATCGACCTGGGGACTGCCAACACGCTGGTGTATGCGCGCGGCAAAGGCATTGTCGTCAACGAACCCTCCATCGTCGCCATCAACAAGGTCACGGGCGACATCGAGGCCGTGGGACGCGAAGCCAAGGACATGCTGGGCCGCACGCCCGGCAACATCGTCGCCATCCGGCCTTTGAAGGACGGCGTCATCGCCGACTTCAAGGTGACGGAGAAAATGCTGAACTACTTCATCCACAAGGCGCACAACCGGAAGATGTTCGTGCACCCGCGCATCGTCATTGGCGTGCCATCGGAGATCACCCAGGTGGAAAAGCGCGCCGTCCAGGACTCCGCCATGCGCGCTCGCGCCAGCGAAGTATTCCTGGTGGAGCAGGCAATGATGGCGGCCATCGGGGCCGGCCTGCCCATCACCGAACCTTCCGGCAGCATGATTGTGGACATCGGCGGCGGCACAACGGATATCGCCGTCATTTCGCTCTCCGGGATCGTTTACAGCCGCTCCGTGCGCGTGGCCGGCAATGAAATGGACGAAGCCATCACCGCCTACCTGAAACGCAAGTACAATTTGCTGATCGGGGAACGCACCGCCGAGCAGGTCAAGGTCGAGATCGGGTCCGCGTATCCCCTCGAAAAGCCCCTGACCATGGAGATCAAGGGGCGCCATCTGCTCGAAGGTATCCCCAAAACCGTCACCATCGACGATTCGGAGATTCGCGACGCGCTTTCCGAATGCGTCGCCACCATCCTGAACGCCATCCGCGTCGCTCTGGAGCGCACCCCGCCGGAGCTTTCCGCGGATATCTCCGACCGCGGCATCGTGCTGACCGGCGGCGGCGCCATGCTCAAGAACCTGGACAAGCGCATCCGCGAAGAAACCAGTCTGCCCGTCTCCATCGCCGAAGACCCTCTGGCGTCCGTGGTCCTGGGTACCGGGCGCATGCTGACGGACTTCAACCTCCTGCGCCGAGTTGCGATAGAATGAGGCTGGGATGTTCTTGGTCCGTTGCCAGTGGTCCGTTGTCAAAACGAACTGGTGGATCCGCCAAGTGATAGAAGGCACGGGGAAAGCTTCGTAAGCAAGAACTCCGCAGCAGCACCGTCATTGGTACGCGAAAGCCCTCGCCTTCCACTGACCGCTGACAACTGACTCCTGACAACTTTATTATGTTCGACCCGAACTCACCCGAATTTACTCGCCCCGTGCAGGCATTGCCGCGTGAGGGCACGAACATGCCCGCGTTCCTGGCGCGGCATAAGCCCTTCTTTGTATTGGCGGTAGTGCTGGTGGGGCAACTTCTATTGCTCTCGCTGCAGATCACCCGCAACAACAACGTGCGCTTGATTCGCGTGTGGACGGTGGCGGCCTTCGACCCGTTTGAGAGAGCACTGCGAGGCGCTCTGGATGCTTCAACGAACGCCTGGAAGACCTATCGCTCGCTGTGGCACGCGCAGCAGGAGAACCAGGAACTCCGTCAGGAGTTGACCGCAACGCAGACCCAGCTTCGGCGTCTTTCCGAGCAGGCGGCGGAGGGCCAGCGCCTGCGCGCTCTGCTCGAATTCAAGAATCGCCTGCCATTCCAGACCGTCGCGGCGGAAGTCATCGCCGCCAGCCCCGGTGACAATTCGCGCGCGATCTTCATTGATAAGGGCTCGGACAGCGGCCTGACGACGGACCTTGCGGTCATTACCCCGCAGGGCGTGGTGGGCAAAATCGTGGCGGTATTTCCCTTCACCTCCCACGTCCTGCTCATCACCGATCCTGCGAGCGGCGCTGGGGTGATGCTCGAAAAGAGCCGCGTGCAGGGCGTGCTCAAAGGCAGCGCACAGAACTTTTGCCAGCTTGATTACATTATGAACGAAGAACCGGTCTCCGCTGGGGAGGAGGTCCTGACCTCGGGGCTGGACCAGATTTACCCCAAAGGCTTGCCCGCCGGAACCGTGTTGAGAGCTGTAGATGGCAACATTTATAAGAATATTACCGTCGCACCTGCGGTAGATTTGAGCCGCCTGGAAAACGTCCTGGTGGTCCTGAAGTCCCCTGCGCCGCAACCTCCTGCCATCGGCACGCCCAAACTATAGCGACAAGCCACGAATTGTCACCCTCTTCGGCGCACACAAATTGTAATCTTGTGCGAAGCACGCGAACTGTCATCCTGAGCGGAGCGAAGGATCCCCGCATTGACTTTTCCCAAATGCGGGATGCTTCGCTGCGCTCAGCATGACAGGAAGGAACGTCGCAGTGTCCTCCAGTGCAAAAATCTACTTGGGGCAGGACCCTTGCGTCTTGTCGCTCTCTGCTTTGGACTTTCGACTTTCGACTGTCAACTGTTGACTGTCGACTGTCAACCTCGCTTCCCTCTTCTCTCCTGACTTCTAGCTCGCCTTCTGGTAGTCTACTCGTCCATGCCGGCTTACCTTGAGCGCCCCATTGAAGTCTTTCGCATTCACCCCGCGGTCCTCTGGGTGTCGGCGCTTATTGGCCTGTTATTGCAGACCTTCCTGCCGCTCGTGCTGCCGTTGGCGCGACTCATGGATTTTCCCTTGCTGGTTACGATCTACTTCGCCCTGGTACGGCGCAATAAGATTTTCGGAATTGGTCTCGGGACCGTGATGGGGCTGCTCCAGGACGCGCTGTCTCACGGGTACATCGGCATCTTCGGGATGGCCAAGGCTCTGGTCGGCTATCTCGGCGCCGCTTCCAGCCTGCGCTTTGAACTCGAATCGGTGGTCGCGCGCATAATTCTGACGGGGTTTTTCGTCGCCATTCACGGCCTGGCGCTTGCCGGGCTCGACCGCGTTCTGCTCGATCCGCCTCCGCGCTTCGAGCCCCTGACTCTCGCCAGCAGCGTCCTGGTCAACGTCGCCCTCGGGCTTATGCTCTTCATCATTCTGGATCGCTTCCGCCATCCGGCGTGAAAAAGACAGTGACAAGTGACGGGCAAGAAGCGCACAGCTATCAGCACTCAGCATTCAGCCGTCCCGTGTCTTGCTGATAGCTGACGGCCGAGGGCTGACAGCTTCTTTTCCGCTCGCCACTTGTCACTCGTCACTGCTTTTTGGTGCTACAATGCAGCGTTTGCGAATTCCCCCGCAAGGATGCGGCAGTTGTCGTACCCAGGAGGAGCTTTTCATGAGCAAGACAACTTTCGGCGTCATCATTGGCAATCGCGGTTTCTTTCCGGACGTTCTGGCGCGCGATGGTCGCGAGGAAATTCTGCGCGTGCTCGGCGAAGAGGGTTACGGGAGCGTCGCCGTCTCGCCGCAGGACACCAAGTTCGGCTCGATCGAGACGTTACAGGACGCGCGCAAGTGCGCGGACGTCTTCAAGCAGCATCGCGACGAAATTGACGGCATCCTCGTCGCGCTGCCAAATTTCGGCGACGAGCGCAGTATCGCGAACACGATTCGCTTTTCGGAGCTCGACGTGCCCGTGCTGGTCCAGGCGTTCCCCGACGAACCCGGCAAAATGCTGGTGAGCAGCCGCCGCGACAGCTTCTGCGGGAAGATTTCCGCCTGCAACAACCTCTGGCAATACGGCATCCACTACTCGCTCACCCGCCAGCACACGGTGGCGCCTGCGTCGGAGGCTTTTCGTGCCGATTTGAAAGCCTTTGCCGCGACCTGCCGGATCGTTCGCGGGCTGCGCCGCGTGCGCGTGGGCGTGCTGGGAGCGCGGCCCACCAATTTCAATACTGTCCGCTTCAGCGAAAAACTCCTGGAACGCCACGGCATTTCCGTGGAGACGCTCGACCTTTCAGAAGTTTTCGGCCGCATCGAACGCCTGAAGGATAACGACCCCAAAGTGCAGGCGAAAATCTCCGGCATCCAGGGTTACGTCCCGACCACGGGCGTTCCCTCTCCCGCCCTCCTCAAGATGGCCAAGTTCGGCGCCGTGGTGGACGATTGGATGCGCGACAACGAACTGGCCGGAAGCTCCGTGCAATGCTGGACCGCCATGGAGGAATTCTTCGGCGTGGTCCCCTGCACGCTGATGAGCATGATGTCGAATAACCTTCTGCCCAGCGCCTGCGAGACGGATATGGTGGGCATGCTGGGCATGTACGTCCTGCAACTCGCCGCCGAAGCCCCCAGCGCCATCGTCGATTGGAACAATAACTACGGCGAAGACCCCGACAAGGCCGTCATCTTCCATTGCTCGAACCTGCCCAAGCGCTTCTTCGAAGACGCCAAGATGGATTTCCAGGAAATCATCGCCGGCTCGGTGGGGAAGGAGAATACTTTCGGCACCGTCGTCGGGCGCCTCAAGGAGGGCCCGCTCACGTTCTGCCGGGTTTCCACCGACGACCTGCACGGTGAGATGCGCGCTTACGTCGGCGAAGGCGAAATCACCAGCGACAAGCTCCAGAGTTTCGGCGGCTACGGAGTAGTCAAAATCCCCGGCTTGCAGCAACTCCTCCAATACGTCTGCAAGCACGGCTACGAGCACCACGTCGCCGTCAACCGCAGCCACGTCGGCCGCGCCGTCGCCGACGCCCTCGAGAATTACAAGGGCTGGAAGACCCATCACCATTCCGCGGCGGGATGCTGATAAGCAGGAACCGCAAATCAGAAGTCAGAACGGGCACTTATAGCGCCGGAGTGCGGCTGGGCACAGCCTGGGCGCTGTAATCACGCACAGCCTGGGGTGACTTAGACCTGCAAATCTAAACAGATCCCCAGCATGCCAGAAGACCCACGGATCAAAATCCGGACCGTAGCAGGTTCTTGCCTTCGAGCTTCATGGTCATTAGAATATGACTATGGACATTAGGAGGCAGTCATGAAGACCATGGCGGCAGGGGAATTCAAGGCGAAGTGTTTGAAGGTCATGGACCGCGTTTACAAGACGCGCGAGCCGGTGGTCATTACCAAGCGTGGCAAGCCGGTCGTCAAACTTGTGCCTGCGGGCAAACCTGCTGACGATATCTTTGGCTGCCTGAAGGGGGTGATGAAAATTACCGGGGATATTGAATCACCTTTGGTGCCTCTGGAGGACTGGGAGGCGCTGCGGTGATTCTGCTCGACACCCACGTGTTGGCGTGGCTTGTGGCGGACCCGGACCGACTTTCGCGCGACGCTGCTTCGACCATCCGCCGTGCTCGGGCGAATCAGGGCATTGGTATCTCCGCGATGAGCCTTTGGGAACTGGCAGTGTTGTTCTCACGCGGCCGGCTTGAGATGACGGGAACCATTGAGTCATCGATCAAGTTGGTGTTGGAACGCTCCGTCGTAACTATCAAGCCTATCACCCCCGAAATCGCAGCCCTGGCAACTCAGTTCCCCGAGGACTTCTCACACGATCCTGCCGACCGCCTCATTGCCGCGACGGCACGCGCGGAAGGGCTCACGTTGATCACGCGCGACGAACGGCTGCGGCGGAGTCCGCTGCTGAAAACTGTTTGGTAGGGAGAAGCCGGGATCTAGGATTTGGGATCAAGGATTTGGGACTTGGGATCTTGGATCCAGGAACTCTCGGGGCCAGATCTCGTGTTCCCCCGGCGCATTTCTCAGGATAGAAGACAACAATCCCGCGTTCGAGCCGAGAGGAAAATCAGTGCACTCCTGCACACAGCCAAGCCATCTAACAAGTAGGTCGGGGCATTAGACGATGGCAAACCTTCCCAACAGCGAAGTGGCGAAGGCATCAGGGCTGGGTGGAATACTCCACCAGCTCTGCCCGCGGTGCGGCCAGGGGAAGATTTTCTGCACTTCAATTTTCCGGTTATTCCCCCGCTTAAACGAGCGCTGCCCGGTCTGCGGCCTGAAGTTCGAGCGCGAGCAGGGTTACTTCCTGGGCGCGATGGTGGTCAGTTACATTCTCGCCATTATGATAATCCCCTTACTCGCCGCCATCATTTGGGTCATCACAAGGTGGGATCTGAACTGGGTTGTTATTGCCTCAGTTTTGCTCTTCATCCCCGTCGCGCCGGCACTCTCCAGTTTCTCACGGGTGCTGTATATCTATTTCGATCAGGCGATTGATCCGGACGAGAGTTAGGGGGAGAAATTTTTTGCCGCCCCGACCGAGTCGAAAGTTAAAAGTTGGAAGTTGAAAGAAACAGGCGGGAGCGTAAAGACAAATTTCGGGGACTACCGCGCCCTGGCCCAAGGTCCACCGTTTGCACGCCCTACCAAAACTAAGGCGCGGGGGTTCGCGAAGCCGACGAAGGCGCCTGTTCCTGCTTGAAGAACACCAGATGCAGCGTGCCCGAGCCGCCCGGCGAGTGGACCGTACGGTCGACGGTGAGCAAGCCATCCTTGGTAAATTTCCACTGTTCCTGGAGCTTGATCTGGCCGTTCGAGCCACCGCCTCCGATCACGGAGAGTTTCAGTTCCTGACCATTCTTTTCCCAGCCTGCTTTGGTGGTGGCGTCGTCGGGAGTTGGCCCGCCCAGTTGCGCTGACGACTCGCTGCCATCGAGCCGATAGACGGCGCTGTGGGGATAGTAGGTAAACGCGGCGACGCCGCCCTGTCCCTTGCTGCGTCCGCGCGACCTTCCCCCGCCGCCTCCACCCGGGCCTCCCTGGCCGGAGCCCGGCATTCCCGGGACGCCCATTCCGCCACCCGGCCAGCCCACGCCCACGCCGGGGATTCCCATTCCGCCTCGGCGCCCGCCGGGATAGCCCCCACCCGGGTAGCCTCCTCCGGGGTAGCCGCCGCCTCGGCCGGAGCCGCGCCCGCCGGGGTAAGAATCGCCGGAATTCTCCATGGGTTTCAAATCACCCTGAAGCGCCGACTCCACTTTGAGTTGCTCCGCCGCCTGGTTGACCACCAGGCGATAACTATCCAAACCGTCGGGTAGGTTTTTCGAGCGGCTAAGGTCCAGCACCCAATTGCCCGAGAAGTCGGCCGGCGTCGACGGGGTTTTCGCCTCCATTAACGTCAGCCCCAAAACCAGCCCCAGACAGAGCGGCAAAAACTTCTTCATCGGTCCGTCCTCCAATCGATATTGATCCGAGTCATCCCCGTAGGGCGCGCGGAAATTCCACCGGCAGACTCCCGCGCTTCATGTTACGATGGGTGGGGGCATAAAGAAGTTAGCTGGGGGGTTTGTTAATTCTAGGTAAAGTCGTGGCGGACGCTGGCCAACCGAAGCGCCGGCTGGCGCGAGAATCCTGAAGCCGTGCAACCCGCCCGAGCGTCTTTGAATCGTAAGATTCAGGAAAGAAAGAGAGGACCTCTGCCAGCCGCTCCTTGAGGGTGAAAGCTCGAATCCGGGCCCGCCAACGAGGCCTTGGTCTGAGACGGCAATCCGCGAGCGATGTGGCGAAGACTCTCGAAGGATGGAAGCCATGAAATGGATGCTCACGACTCTAGTGGCTCTGACCCTGACAGGGCCGGGCGTTCTCCTCACTCAGGCGGCTGAAAGCGTGGTCGTACCTCCCGGCTCGACGTTACACGTAAAGCTGGGCACTACCATCACCTCGAAGACGAACAAGGCGGGAGACACCTTCACGGGCGAAGTCGTACAACCGGTCATCGCCAACGGCAAGACGGTGATTCCCCAGGGGAGCACGGTGAATGGTCATATCGCCTTTCTGAAGCCCTCGGGACGCATCCGTGGCAAGGCGCAAATGCGCGTGGTCCTCGATTCCATCATCACGCCTGACGACCAGACCGTCAAACTCTCCAGCACGCTCGCCGGGAGCCACGGCGGTGTGTGCGGGAACACAGCCAACGATGAGGAAGGCACGATCGTAGGCTGCGGCAAGAGCAAGAAAGACGCCGCAAAAGACGCCGCCATCGGCGGGGCTATGGGCGCGGGAGCAGGCGCCACGGTGGGCATGGGCCATGAGATCGATTGCGCCTACTTCGGGAACTGCGGCGGCCCGGGCATGGGGACCGACGTGCTCGCCGGCGCCGGCATTGGCGCGGGCACGGCGTTGCTCTACAACCTCTTCAAACACGAAAAGCAAATCATCCTGGTGGAGGGCACTGAACTGACGTTCATCGTCAACCGCACCCTCGACGCTTCCAACACCCGTCAGACGAAGGACACCGCGCAATAACGGGTGCGGCAGGCCGCCGCTCGGCCCTGCGAGGCCTCCCTTTTACATTGCCACTCTTCAACGGCCCGTTCCCGCTTCCGCAGGAATGAGGGCCGGTCCTCCCGGAAAAATCGGCGGTCATCCCCGCGAAAGCGGGGACCACCGCTACTGCCCAGATCGCCCTGCCTCGCACAACCCGGCACGGCTTGGTGTACAATCCGAAGTTCGCCATCCGTTCCCGCGGCAGGGCATGAACCGCGGGTTGATAGAAAAGGAGCAATCATGGCTGCGAAGCGCATCGGCATTCTTACCGGGGGCGGAGACGTTCCGGGGCTGAACTCTGTCATCAAGAGCGTTGTGTACCGGGGAAGTCAATTGGGCCTGGAAGTCATCGGCCTGCGGCGCGGCTGGGAAGGGCTGACGCACGTGGACCTTAACGACCCGGCGAGCCGGGCGAAGTATGTTCTTCCCCTCAATCGCGAGAACACCCGCACCATCGATCGCACGGGAGGCACCGCTCTCCACACCTCGCGCACCAATCCGACCAAGATCAAGAAGCTGCCGCCGGTGTGCGCGGGCCGAGAGTTTCCAAAAAAGGAGACGACCAAGGAGGGCGTCACCTCGACGACTTACGACGTCACCTCCCAGGTGTTGAAGAATATCCATACGCTGGGACTTGACTACCTGGTGGCCATCGGCGGCGACGACACCTTGAGCTACGCCGCGCGCCTGGACAAGGAAGGCGTCAATGTCATCGCTATTCCCAAGACCATGGACAATGACGTGCGCAATACCGAGTACTGTATCGGCTTTTCGACGGCCATCACGCGCGCCATGGACGCCATCGACCGCCAGCGCACCACCGTTGGCTCGCACGAGCGCATCGGCGTCTTCCGCGTCTTCGGCCGCGACGCCGGATACACGGCGCTTTACACCGCCTACGTCACCTCCATCCGCTGCTGCATCCCGGAATACAAGTTCGATCTGAAGCACCTGATCGAGCTGCTGATGGCGGACAAGAAAGACAATCCCAGTAATTATGCGCTGGTGATTCTCTCCGAGGGCGCCGAATGGGAAGGCTACCAGCTCCGCGAACACGGCGAAGCCGACGCCTTCGGCCACCGCAAGAAAGCCAACGTGGGTGAGGATCTGAGCGACGAAATCAAGAAGGCGACGGGCGCGGAAACCATCGTCAGCGACCTGACCTACGACCTGCGCAGCGGCAGCCCCGACTTTGTGGATAAGCTGGTGGCAACAACCTTCGCCAACATGGCCTTAGACTGCATCGAGAAGGGCGAGCACGGCGTGATGATGGCCATCTGCCGCGGGTGCTACGCCTCCGTGCCCATCCCCGATCCCAAGCTGGGCCCGCGCCACGTCGACCTCGAGACCATGTACAATACCGAGCGCTATCGGCCTAATTACGCCCAAAAGCTCAGCCTGCCGATTTTCCTTACAAAGGCATAAGGGGGAGAATTTTTCGCGGTTGGTAGCCACGGGACGCTTTTTGTCCCGCGGGTTTTTCTGGTTTGCCGATCCACGGCATAAAGAACATGCCGTGGCTACCGCTACCGCTTTTGCCAATCAGCAATCGTCAATCGAAAATCGGCAATCCCGCTTGGCCTCAAGTTGCCGCCTTGGGCCATCTCCACTATAATGGGTAAGTTTAGGCAGTCGCCCAGGAGCCCGTATGTATAGATTCTTCAAGAAAAATCGTGAGGCCGTGAAGAAATACCTGCTCATTTTCTTCCTGAGCATTGTTTCGATCGGCATGGTCATTACGCTGGCCCCCATCCCGCAGGGAGACACCAGCCGCATGGAAGGGAATGTGCTCGCCTCGCTGGACGGCAGCAACATCACCACCGACGAGCTTCGGCAGAGCATCCAGTCGCGCTTCCGGAACTCGCCCATGGGCAGCGACTCCCGGCTCATCCCTCTGGTGGCGAAAAACGTTCTGGATGACATGGTCATTCAGCGTGCCCTTATGTCGCAGGCACAAAAGCTGGGTCTCGAAGCCACGCAACAGGAGCTCTACCAGACCCTGCAGACCATTCCCTGGCTGTATCCCAACGGCAACTTCGTGGGCGCGGACATCGCCCAACAGATGATTCAGCAGCAGACGGGGATGCCCGAGCAGCAATTCGAGGCCCTGGTGCGCCAGAGCATCGTGATGGACAAACTGCGCGGAGTGGTCACGGACGGCATTCAGGTGACTCCCGATGAGGTCCACGCGGAATTCGTGCGGCGGAACACCCAGGCGAAAATCCAGTATGTGCTGTTCGACCCGAGCCAGTTCCTCAAGGCCGTGCAGGTGACGCCGGAGATCCTGACCGCGTATTTCCAGAAAAACCCCTCTCGCTACAAGGCGCCCGAACAGCGCCAGGTGCGCTACGTGCTGATTACCCCGGACCAGGTCCGGGCGCAGATCAACCTCAGCGACGACGTACTCCGCCAGTACTATGCACAGCACCTTTCGGATTACCGCGTCCCCGATCGCGTGAAAGTAGCGCACATCCTCTTCAAAACCACCGGCAAAACACCCGCGGAAATCGCCACCCTCGAGAAGACCGCCCAGGACGTGTTGGCGCAAATCAAGGCCGGCGGGAATTTCGCCGATCTGGCCAAGAAATATTCGGAAGACTCCAGCGCCCAGAACGGCGGCGAAATCGGCTGGATTACTCGAAAACAGACCGTCCAGGCCTTCGAGGACGCCGCGTTCTCCATGAAGCCGGGCGACATCAGCCCGCTGGTCAAAACTGAATACGGCTTCCACATCATCAAGGTGGAAGACAAGCAGACCGCCCACCTCCAGACCTTCGACGAGGTGAAAGACGCGATTCGGACGGAACTTGAAAAGCAGCGCCTCGCCGACGCGCAGCAGAAACTGGGCGCGGACCTTGCCGACAGGCTCAAGGCGAATTTCCAAGGCGCGGCGCGCCAGGCCGGGCTCGATCCCAAGGAGACCCCGCTCTTCAAGTTCGGGCAGGTCCTGCCGGACTTCGGCAGCAGCGAAAGCTTCCAGAATCTGGCGTTCCAGCTTCGGCCGGGCGAGGTGGGACCGCCCCTCACAGTGCCGAAAGGGCTGGCGATCGTCCAGCTCGAGAAGGTGGTCCCCGAACACGTTCCCGCCTTCACCGAAGTCCAGGCACGCGTCGAGGAGGACTATCGCGCCGAGGAGTCCAAAGTCGTGGCAGGGGTAAAGGCCCGCCAGTTCGCGCAGCAGGCGAGCGCCGGGGACTTCCAGAAAGTCGCGCGCTCGATGGGCTTGGAGGTCAAGGAGAGCAAGGACTTTACCGCCCAGGATTTCGTCGAGGGCCTGGGCTCGGGCTCGCAGCTTTCCGCCGCCTTCAAACTGAATCCCGGACAGACCAGCGGGATGGTGCCGCTGGCCAACAGCAACTACGTGGTGTTCCGCGTGGAGTCCCACACGCCCGCGAGCGAGGCAGACTTCGCCGCCCAGCGCGATCGCATCGCCGAGGAGGTGCTCAACCAGAAGCGCAGCCTGGTGTTCGAGGTCTACCGCCAGAATCTGAAAAAGCAGCTCGAGCAATCCGGGAAGCTGAAGGTCAACGAACAGGCGATGAAGGCGTTTCTGAACCTGTACCAAAATAAATGATGAATTATGAATGATGAATGATGAATAGCAGATCGGCAAGCCCTTGCCGGTTTCCCGCTCCGAGTCTTCAGCATTCTTAGTTTGCAGCTCGTTCTTGGTTCTTAATTCATCATTCATAATTCAGCATTCATGATTTGTTTATGCCCCGACTTCCCAACCTTAACCCGGAACAGGTGGACGGCGAAGCGCGCGAGATCTTCGAGCGCTTCCTCCAGGAGCGCGGCAACGTTCCCAACATGTTCCGCACCGTGGCGCACCGCCCCGATATCCTGAAGACCATGACCGCGCACTTCCGCGCGGTGATGAATACCGGCACGGTGGACAAGAAGCTGAAAGAACTCGTGGCCGTGCGCGTCTCCCACCTGAACGGGTGCGAGTATTGACTGAACTCGCACACCGCCTTGGCAAGGCGGCTGGGGGCGACGGAGGCGGAACTGTCGGCGCTGGCTCGTGGGGACCTGACCGGGTTCGAGGGCCGCGCGCGCGCCGCGCTGGAGTTCGCCGAAAAACTCACCCTCGATTCCAATCACGTCGGTGACGAGATCTTCGCGGCCCTCCGCCGGCACTTCGAAGAAGGCGAGATTGTCGAAATCGCCGCCGTCGCCGGGCTCTTCAACTATTTCAATCGCTTCAACAATGCCCTGCAGATGGAACCCACGCGGTAAGTAACCGCTGATCGCCGGTGACGTGGCCCTATACACCTGGAGGGCAAACAGTAACCCGTCAAGACCGGCCTGAGGCGTGAGAAGCGCGCGGCGTGAAGCGCTTCGCTCCCGGTCCCTTATCAGGGCTTCCCGGAGGGGGTGGACAACTGTGGATGGAGTTGTTTCCAGCGCCCTACGAAGAGCAGGAAAACTCCCGGGCCGAAGGAGAAAATCATCACGCTCAATCCGAAGGCAAGGCCAAGAAAAGTCAGAAAACCCGCGCAACAGTAATCCCGGTAGCGCGCCACGATGTGCGTGGGTACGGCCACGAGTAGTTCCAGAATACTCCCCTTCAGAAGGTAGCGGCACTGCCGGGTGATCGCGTCCATCGCCTCCGCGCCACGGCTCATGCGATGAAACGCCAGAGCCCAGATCAGCCAGAAGCCCAGGAGCACCGCAATATCCAGCCCGAGGTAACTGTCCAGCGCGTCGATCGCTTTGTCCTTCCGGACCAATTCGTAAAGACTGGCTACGAAGCCCGTGCTCAGAAGCCCCATCATCAATCCGGAGGCGAGCGCCGGCCAGATGATCGCGCGGCGGTGCAGAGGGCGTCGGCCCGCCGCAGAAACCGGAACGACCAACAACGCGGCCTGGCTGCAGGCCAGCACTAAGATCAAAACCCAGAAGTGAGGATAAGTTGCCACTTCCGGAATATCTCCAAAATTCACATGGGGATAGAAGGCGGCAACCATCAGCGGTCCCGTAAGAACGAGCAGGATCAGGACGTAGAGGGCGACCACAACGACGGCCCAGCGTTTCACGGGCGCACTCCTGAACAGAATTCGAGAGGCGAGCGACGCGGGTCTCTCGGCACGAGCGATGATCCTGGCGGCGGCATCTGTCCAATGGCCCGGACTCGCCCGAAGCTTGGCGCAATATATCGCGCGCGGCGGGCCGCGTCAAACGCTCCTTGCCATGCCGAACTTCGAAGCCCTGGCGAAGGGGCGGGGCACCGCCATGGCGAACTTCTTGCCGTTTCCTTGCGTATCAGGATATGGGGGCGAACCTTTGAAAATCGAATATAGTTCTGAGTTCATCGAGGAGGCACGGTAATGGGCGACCCGGCGGTCCGCAGCAGCCGTTTCCTGAGCGACACAGCCATTCTTGTTTATCTTGCCGTGACGACCTGGTTGTTACATATGGTGTTCGCCACGCACTACGGCATCTTTCGCGACGAGTTGTATTACATCGCGTGCAGCAAGCACCTTGCCTGGGGCTACGTGGATGAGCCGCCCTTCGCCCCTCTGCTGCTGTTTCTCGTCCGCCACACGCTGGGCGAATCGCTGTACGCCATTCGCTTTCTGCCGGCGGTCTGCAACTCGCTCGTGGTCCTGCTCAGCGGGCTGATGGCGCGCGAACTCGGCGCCGGCCGCTTCGGGCAGGCGCTGGCAGGACTCGCGGTGATGGTCGGGGGTGTTTTCCTCGGCGTGGGCCATTTCTATTCCATGAGCTGTTTCGACCACTTGTTCTGGGCGCTGGCCGTCTACGTGTTGATCCGGCTGCTGAAAGAAGACCGGCCGCGCCTCTGGCTGCTGTTCGGACTGATTGCCGGCGTGGGCCTGATGAATAAGTATTCGATGGGCTTCCTCGGCATCGGCTTGATTGTTGGCTTGCTGCTGACTCCGGCGCGCCGATACTTCCGCAGCCGGTGGCTCTGGATCGGCGGCGCGCTCGCCAGTCTCATGTTTCTTCCTCACGTCCTGTGGGAATATCACCACGGCTTCCCGACCGCCGAGTTCATTCACAACGCCACGTTCCACAAGAATCTCCCCATGTCCCCGCCACAGTTCATGATGGAAGTCGCGCTGGAGTTGTTACCGCTTACGATTCCTCTCTGGCTCGCGGGGATTTACTTCTACTTCTTCAGTCGCGAAGGAAAACCGTATCGCGTGCTGGGCTGGATCTTCCTCGCCTTTCTCGCCATTCTGCTTTCGACCAATGCGAAGCCGTATTACTTCGTTCCCGCTTTCCCAATGCTTTTTGCGGGCGGCGCTGTCCTGTTCGAAGCCGCTGCGCGCCGCCCCGGCTGGGGCTGGTCGAAGCCTGGGTACGCCGCGCTCCTGGCTCTTGGAGGCATCTTCTTTCTTCCTTACGCCGTGCCAGTATTGCCCGTGGACACATTCATCAAGTATGAGAATTTCGTCGGGATCCATCCCAGCAGCGGCGAGCGCGACCGGCCCACCGAGCTTCCCCAGGTTTACGCCGACCAGTTTGGCTGGGAGAACCAGGTGGCCGTCGTTGCCAAAGTCTATAACAGCTTGACACCCGAGGAGAGGGCGCGCACGCTCATTTATTGCAGCAATTACGGCCAGGCCGGCGCCATCGATTTCTTCGGCAAGAAATACGGTTTGCCCAATGCCTCGAGTGGCCACAATAATTACTGGTTCTGGGGACCGCAGAATCCCAATGCGGATATGGTGATTACCATCGGGGAAGGACGCGAGGACGTTCAAAAAAGTTTCAACGATGTGCAATTGGCCGCGACTGTCATCAGCCCGTACGCGCGGTCTTTCGAAACCAACCTGCCCATTTACATCGGCCGGGGTCTTAAGATGCCCTTGAAGGAAATCTGGCCACACACCAAAGACTTCATTTGAAGCGACGCCGGCCGGGGAATCTCCGCCGCGCTTGACCTGGTTGCCGCAGTCCGAGATAATGGCCCGAATTCATTCGTCTTCCTGATGGGGGCTTACCGTGCGCGATATTCGCAAAGTTGCCGTGCTGGGCGCGGGGACCATGGGAGCCCGCATCGCCGCTCACCTATCGCCGCTCACCTCGCCAACGCCTCGATTCCCGCCCGCTTGCTCGACATTGTGCCTAAAGAACTCACGCACGAAGAGCAGGCCAAAGGGCTGACCCTCAATAATCGCAAGGTGCGCAATCGCTTCGCGCTTGCAGGCCTCGACGCGGCACTGAAATCGCGCCCCGCGGCTTTCTTCCTCCCTGACTTAGCCCGCATGATCACCGTGGGGAATTTCGAAGACGATCTCGCCGGGGTGAAGGACTGCGACTGGATCATCGAGGCGGTGACCGAGGACCGCGCCATCAAGCGCGCGCTGTTCGAGAAAGTCCAGGCGCTGCGCGCCCCCGGATCGACGATCAGCTCGAATACTTCCGGGATCGCCATCTCCACCCTCAGCGAAGGATTCGGCGAGGACTTTCGCCGCCACTTCCTGGGCACGCATTTCTTCAACCCGCCCCGTTACCTGAAGCTGCTGGAAATTATTCCCACGCCCGACACGCTGCCGGAAGTGGTGGAGAAGCTCTCGAACTTCGGCGATATCGTGCTGGGCAAGGGCGTTGTCATCGCCAAGGACACGCCCAACTTCATCGCCAACCGCATTGGCACGTTCACGACTATGAACGTCCTGCGCATCATGCAGCAGGACGGATACACCATCGAGGAGATCGACGCGCTGACGGGGCCGGCCATGGGCCTGCCGAAATCCGCGACGTTCCGCACCCTCGACCTGGTCGGCCTCGACGTCCTGGTGCATGTCGTGAAGAATCTCGCGGAAGCCTTGCCCAACGATGAGCAGCGCGAGCTTTTCCAGATTCCTGAGTTCATCGCGCGGATGATCGAGCGCAAGCTCCTCGGCGATAAGACGAAGCAGGGCTTCTACAAGAAAACCAAAAGCAAAAGCGAAGATGGCGAGAGTGAAATCCTCACGCTCGACCTGAAGAAGTTCGAGTATCGCGAACGGCTGAAAGCCAAGTTCGCCTCGCTTGAGATGGCGCGCAACATCGAGGACGCGCGCGAGCGCGTCAAGATGCTGTTCCAGGCGCCCGATCGCGCCGGGCAGTTCTACCAAAAGGTGCTCAGCGACACGTTTCACTACGCCGCGATGCGGGTGCCGGAGATCGCCGACGACATCGTCGCCATCGACAACTCCATGAAGTGGGGCTTCAACTGGGAGTGCGGCGCGTTCGAATTGTTCGATGCGGTAGGCATCGATCGGGTCGTAGCGAAGTGGCAAAAGGATAACCGCGCGCTTCCGCCGCTGGCGGAGAAACTGCTGGGCTGTGGCAAGAAGACTTTCTACACGCAGTCCGAGGGCACGATTAGCTACTTCGATTTGGCTACAACGAATTATCGTGCGCTCGAGGACAAGCCGGGCATCATCCTGCTGGCCTCGCTCAAAGCGCGCAAGAAAGAAATCAAAAGGAACGCGGGCGCGAGCCTGATCGATCTCGGCGACGGCGTGCTGTGCCTGGAATTCCACTCCAAGATGAACATCCTCGGCGCGGACACTTTTCAGATGATTCATGCCGGCCTCAAAGCGCTCAACGAAGGCTTTGACGCCATGGTGATCGGCAACCAGGCGCCCAATTTCTCCGTGGGCGCAAACCTGATGCTGGTGCTGATGGCGATTCAAGAAGGTGAGTGGGACGAGGTCCACCAGGCGGTGCGCGCGTTTCAGAATGCTAACATCGCGCTCAAGTACGCGCCCAAGCCCGTCGTGGCCGCGCCCTTCGGCCTCACGCTCGGCGGCGGTGTCGAGATTTGTCTGCACTCGACGCGCGTGCGTGCCGCCGCGGAAAGTTATATGGGCCTGGTGGAAGTCGGTGTGGGATTGATTCCCGCCGGCGGTGGCACTAAGGAAATGCTGGTGCGGGCGCTCGACGCCGTGCCCCCAGACCCCGAGGCCGATCCGTTCACTTTCGTCAAAGACGTCTTCATGAATATCGGCATGGGGAAAGTCGCCACCAGCGCCGAGGAAGCGCGCAGGCTCGGTTACCTCTCGTCGCGCGATTCCGTTACCATGAACCGCGACCGGCAAATCGCCGATGCGAAGCAACTGGCGCTCGACCTGGCGCGGCTCGGGTATCGTCCCGGAAAGCCCCGCGAGAATATCCTGGCGCTTGGCCAGCCCGCCTTCACCAAAATGAAGCTCGGGCTTCACTTGATGCGCCGCGCCGAATACATCTCCGATTACGACGTCGTCGTGGGGACCCACCTGGCGAAGGTGCTTTGCGGAGGCGGCGAATTTACTTCCCCGCAACTCGTTTCCGAGCAGTTCCTGCTCGACCTGGAACGCGAAGCCTTCGTGAGCCTGTGCGGCCAAAAGAAGACGATCGAGCGCATCCAATACATGCTGAAGAAGGGTAAGCCGCTGAGGAACTGAGAAGAGAGTTGACAGTCGACAGTCAACAGTTGACAGTAAAAGAGGGGGCAAACGGCCGGACCCAGCAAGGGCGCCGGGGCTTTTCGAAGTCAGGGATCGGAGGTTTGCTCTTCCAACTGTCAACTGTCGACTGCTCTTAGGAGGCCAGCATGCGAGAAGCGGTGATCGTCTCTATTGCGCGGACGGCGGTGGGCAAAGCGCCGCGCGGGACGCTGAGGGCCACGCGCCCGGACGACATGGCGGCAGCGGCGATCCAGGAAATCCTGCGCCGCGTGCCGGCCCTCGACCCGCACGAGGTTGAAGACGTCATCCTCGGCTGCGCTATGCCCGAAGCCGAGCAGGGCAACAATGTGGCGCGCGTGGCGTCGCTGCGTGCCGGCCTTCCCGTGACCTGCTCGGCGATGACCGTCAACCGTTTTTGCTCGTCGGGTCTCCAGGCCATAGCGATCGCCGCCACGCGCATCCTCGCTGGATTTGCCGAGATCCTCATCGCTGGGGGCACCGAAACCATGAGCATGATCCCCATGGGCGGCTTCCACTTCTCGCCCAACCCCCACCTCATAGAGCATTACCCCGATTCCTACCTGAGCATGGGACTCACGGCGGAAAACCTGGCGCGCAAATACGACATCACCCGCGAGCAGCAGGACGAGTTTGCGCTGCGCAGCCACCAGCGCGCTCTCGCCGCCATCGAGGCCGGTAAGTTTAAGGAAGAGATTGTGCCGCTCGAAGTCATCGAGGTAAGCCTGAACGGGAAAGATAAGCCCCAAACACGTAAGATCTGCTTTGATACCGATGAGGGACCACGGCGAGATACGTCGCTCGACGCCCTGGCGAAGCTGAAGCCGGCCTTCCACGCTCATGGCACCGTCACGGCGGGCAACGCCTCGCAGATGAGCGATGGAGCCGCGGCTGCGGTGGTCATGTCGGGCGACCGCGCAAAGGCGCTGGGCATGAGGCCGTTGGCGCGCTTCGTCAGCTTCGCCACCGCGGGCTGCCCGCCGGAAGAAATGGGCGTCGGGCCGGTCTTTGCCATCCCCAAAGCGTTGAAACTCGCCGGACTGAAATTGGCGGACATCGACGTGATCGAGTTAAACGAAGCCTTCGCCGCGCAGGCGCTCGCGGTCATCAAGCTGGCGGAACTGGACCCCGAGAAGACCAACGTGAATGGCGGCGCCGTCGCCCTGGGCCACCCGCTGGGCTGCACGGGCGCCAAACTGACCGCGACCGCGCTAGGTGAATTGAAGCGCCGCAAGGCTCGTTACGGTATGGTTACAATGTGCGTGGGCGGCGGCATGGGGGCCGCAGGCATTTTCGAAAACTTGCAGTAGTATAGAAGATGCAGGACCGGACACTTGAAATTCTCTGGAGGTCCACCATGCAGAGAGTAACGGGACTGGGTGGGGTCTTCTTCAAAGCGGAAAAACCCGAAGAGTTGTACCAGTGGTACGAGAAACACCTTGGCTTGCAGCGCGACTCCAGTGAGCCCGTAGTCTTCAAGTGGCGACATCACGAAGACAAGGAGAAGCCGGGCATGACGGTCTGGGCAATTTTTCCCCGCGACACTCGCTACTTCGACCCGAGCCGCTCCAGCTTCATGATGAACTTCCGTGTGGCTGATCGCGACGCGCTCATCAAAGTGCTTTAAGAAGAGGGCGTGCACCGAGATCCACACCGCGAGGATGATGACTACGGGAGGTTTGCCTGGATCATGGACCCGGAGGGCAACCGCATCGAGCTCTGGGAACCTCCGAAACAACAACCGTGAAAGCGATTGCGGCCCGGCCACAATAAGGCCAACGTCGAGACCGTCAAGCGCGGGAGGCCAGGATGGGAACCACCACTTCCACCGTCAGTAAACGGATCAAAGGCGGCAGTTTTCTGATCGAACCGCGCCAACCCGAGGAAGTCTTCACGCCGGAAGACCTCACCGACCAGCACCGGCTGATCGCGCAGACCGCGGAGGAATTTGCCGTCAAAGAAATCGTGCCCCGCGTCAAGGAGATAGAGGAGAAGAAGCCGGGCGTGCTTCGAGAGCTGTTGCTGAAGGCGGCGGAATTGGGCCTGTGCGCCACGGACATTCCGCAGAAGTACGGTGGATTAGAGCTCGATAAGATTTCCTCGATCCTGGTCAGCGAAAAGATGGCGTGCAATGGATCGTGGGCGGCGACGGTGGGCGCGCAGGCGGGCATCGGGGTTCTGCCCATTGCCTTCTTCGGCACCGAGGCCCAGAAGGAGAAGTATCTGCCCAAGCTCGCAACCGCCGAATGGGTTGGCGCCTATTGCTTGAGCGAAGCGACTTCGGCCTCCGACGCGATGAACGCTAAAGCCAAGGCGACACTCAGCCCAGACGGCAGACACTACATCCTGGACGGCACCAAGATGTGGGTCACCAACGGCGGCATCGCGGACGTATACGCGGTGTTCGCGAAGGTGGACGGCGAGAAGTTCACGGCGTTCATCGTGGAGCGCTCTTTCCCCGGAGTTTCGCCGGGCGCGGAAGAACACAAGATGGGCATCCGCGGTTCCTCGACGACGCCGCTGAATCTCGAGAACGCCCTCGTGCCGGTCGAAAACGTGCTAGGGGAAATCGGCAAAGGGCACCTGATCGCCTTCAACATTCTGAACATGGGACGGCTAAAGCTGGGCGCCGGGTGCGTCGGTGGCTGCCGGTACCTGCTCGCGCCCACGCTGAAATGGGCAAAGGAGCGCGAGGCCTTCGGCCACGTCATCGCCGACTTCGGAATGATCAAGGAAAAGATCGGCGAGATGGTGGCGCGGACGTACGCGGTCGAGAGCATGTCGTACCGCACGACGGGCATGATCGAGGCCCTGCTCGAGGGGATCGACCAGGGCGCGCCCACAGCGCCGAAGCAGATCATGGAGGCGCTCCAGGAATATGCCGTGGAATGTTCGATCCTGAAAGTGATGGGAACGGAAGTGCTCGACTTCGTTTCGGACGAGGCCGTCCAGATTTTCGGCGGCTACGGCTTTTCGAGCGAGTACGAGGTGGAGCGAACGTACCGCGATCAGCGCGTCAACCGGATCTTCGAAGGCACCAACGAGATTAACCGGCTCCTCATCACCGACATGCTGATGAAGCGCTCGATGAAGGGCCAGCTCGCGTTGATTCCGGCCGCCACGAAATTGCTCGACGAAATCCTGGGGATACCGCCCGCGGAGGAAATCCTCGACGACCAACCGCTCGCCGCGGAAGCCACGCTCGTCGAGGGCGCGAAGAAAGCCGCGCTGTTGGTAGCCGGCAGCGCCGTGCAGCGGTTCATGCAGGCGCTCGAGCAGGAGCAGGAAGTAATCGGCGTCCTCAGCAACCTGGTGATGGAAGTCTACGCCATGGAAAGCACGCTGCTGCGCACGCAGAAGAAGCTCAGCAAGGGCTCTCCCGAATCCTGCGCCACGGAGATTGCCGCCACGCGCACTTACCTTTACGGAGCGGCGGACCGGATGGAAGTCGAGGCACGGCAGGCGCTCGCCCGCATCGCGGAAGGCGACACGCTGCGCACACAACTAGCCGTGCTGCGCCGTTTCCTGCGGCGCACGCCGCCCGACACCGTCGCCTTGCGACGGCTCATCGCGGACCGCGCCCTCGAATTGAACCGCTACCCGTTCGCGTAGCGGCGGGCTTCAGCCCGGCACTTGTCGCGGTCTGGTGCCGGACTTCAACCCCGCACTTGTCGCATTGAAGGCCGGTCTTATCTAAATCCCGCGCAGGGCCTTCGCGGCTCCCGCCAGATCGGACACGGCAAGCACGACGTCGGCCTTCTTCGCGGCGGTCCCAAGCGTTGCGTAGGCGTAATCGACGTTGATGTTCGCTTGTCCCAGGCGAACGCCGACGTCGCCGAGCGCGCCCGGCTTGTCCGGCAACGTCACGCGCAGGACTTCTTCCTCCGTAATGCGGACTCCAAGGCCTTGCAGAATTTTCTTGGCCTTGGCAGGGCTCGAGACTTGCAGATGGACGGGGCTCTCCCCGCCCGTCCCCCAGCATGAAAAAGCGGTAATATTAACTTTAGCATTACCCAGAGCTTGAGCGACTTTTCCGAGTTCTCCCGGCTTGCTCTCCAGCCAGACGGTGATCTGCTTGACTTTGGGCATCGTGGCCTCCCCCAGAAGATTTCATCGTGAGGTTCGGGCGGCATCGCAGCGAGGGATGCAACGCAGGGCCGAACCTGTGCGGGGGCGGGTTTCTCGCCTCGCCCCGGCGTCGTACGAGGTTGTCGGGTGGTGCTACAATACGCCCGCTCATCCGCGATGTAAAGCCGGGAAATCGCGGCGTGGCTTGCGCCCCCGGCGAGGTCAAGACCGTCGAGGACACACAAGAAGGAGGGGCCATGGCCCGTCGTCCTGAAGAAGTTCACGTGGTGGTCGCAGGAAGCTGCAACTTCGACATCGTGGTGAAGGGGCAGCGCCTCCCCAAAGAGGGCGAGACCCTGATGGTTTCCGACCTCAAGTTTTTCCCGGGCGGCAAAGGCGCGAACCAAGCGGTAGCTGCGGCGCGGCTGGGCGCGCGCACCTCCTTTATCGGCTCGGTGGGCCAGGACATCGTCGGAGACTTCCTCGTCCGGGGTCTGAAGGATAACGGCATCGACACGACGTGGGTGAAGCGCGACGGCGAGCGTTCATCGGGGAGCGCGTTCATTATGGTTTTCCCCAACGGCAACAACTGCATCACGGTGGATCCCGCCGCTAACCTCGCGCTCACCCCCGCCGACATCGAACGTGCCCGGCCGGTGATTGAGGCCGCTGACGCCCTCACCACGGTGCTGGAAATTCCCCTCGAAGCCGTCGAGGCTGCGCTGCGGCTGGCGCGCCTGGCGGGCAAGCTCACCATCCTCGACGCCGGCCCGCCCTGTCATTGCCCTGCGGATATTTTGAAGCTGGCCGATATCGTCTCCCCCAACGAAACTGAACTCGAGCATTTGACCGGGGAGACGGTATCCGGGCGCGTTTCGGCGCAGGAGGCCGCGGAGAAGTTGCTCGACCTGGGAGTCAAGACGGTCGTGTTGAAGCTGGGGAACGATGGTTCGATGCTGGTGACGCGGCAGAAAACCAAGCATTTCTCCGCTTACAAAGTCGAGGCTGTCGACCCCACCGCGGCGGGCGATGCCTTCACCGCGGCGCTGGGTGTGCAACTTGCGGCCAAGGCCAAGATGGAAGATGCCATCCGCTACGCGAATGTGGCGGGAGCGCTCACCACGACCAAGCTGGGCGCCCAACCGTCGCTCCCCACGCGACAGGAGGTCGAGGATTTCGCCGCGCGCTTGCCCAAGTCCCGGTAGGCCAGCGCCGCCACACCTTATGCGAAAGAAATGCGGCAGATTCGGCGCGTCTCGCCGGGTGGTTGCCCCCACCAGCATCGACCTTTTGAATCCTGCGTGCCCCCCATGCATCCATAACACTTCAGGGCGGCGAAAACAAAGTTTCCATGGAGGGATGGACATGGCGAGGAAAATGAAGTGCGCGCAAGTAGCTAAACCGGGAGCTCCATTCGAGTTGGTCGAACGCGAGATCCCGAGGCCGGGCCCGGGGCAGGTTCGTTTGCGCGCGGCAGCCTGTGGGATCTGCCATAGCGACGCATTCACGAAGGAAGGGCTTTGGCCGGGGATCCAGTATCCGCGCGTCCCCGGACACGAAGTGGCGGGCACAATCGATGAAATTGGCGCGGGTGTCGCTGACTGGAAGGTTGGCGAGGGCGCCGGGGTAGGCTGGTTCGGAGGCCAATGCGGGCACTGTCTCCCCTGCCGGCGAGGCGATTTCATCAACTGCGAAAACTTACAAGTATGCGGCATCAGCTACGACGGCGGATACCAAGAGTACCTGGTCGCGCCAGCCTCGGCGCTGGCGCGGATACCCGACGGAATCTCGCCGGAAGAGGCCGCGCCCCTTCTCTGCGCCGGCATTACGACGTTCAACGCGTTACGCCACAGCAGCGCCGCGCCAGGGGATCTGGTGGCAATTCAAGGCTTGGGCGGCCTGGGTCATCTGGGAGTCCAGTTCGCGAATAAGATGGGATTCAGGGTGGCAGCCATTAGCCGCGGAGCGCACAATGCCGAGTTGGCCAAAAGGCTCGGCGCGCACCATTACGTCGACAGCCAGGCGTCAAACGCGGCCGAGGAGTTATCGAAGCTAGGCGGCGCGCGCGTCATCCTGGCGACGGCGCCCAGCGGCAAATCTATGTCCGCGCTCAT
>JAIQGA010000405.1 GCA_020072925.1 Terriglobia bacterium
ACGCTGCCGGCGAGCCGACGCAGTCCGCGCGCGTTCGCAATCTGATGTCCAAGCCCTAGCGCCCTTAACTAAACGGTAATAGAACATAACAAAATAATAGGATTAAACACAGAGGTCACAGAGAATACCCGGAGAACACGGAGACGAGGAGTAGTGGCCAGTTCCTCCGCGATCTCTGTTGATTTTTCTTTGCGTCCTCTGTGTTGAATCTTGATTATGACCGGATCGGGGCAATCGACAAGATCTTCGAAGGGAAAACTCTTTTGTCGCTCTGCGAGGGTCTGCTAAGCTCTCCCCGTGCAGGTATCCTCCACACAAAACACCCGCCGGGACGCCTCGGGCGAGTTCCGAGCGCAGCCTCCAGCCGTATTCGGACGGTGGAACGACCTCCTGGGCCGCCATGCCGCCGCGACTGCGGCTGTGCTCGCGCTGATCGTCTTTGGAGTCTTTCGAGGCGTATTGGTGAATGGGTTTGTGATGGATGATGTTCCCTTTATTCTCGGCAACCCATTTGTCAGCAACCCGCATTTCTGGAAGGAGATTTTTACAGGCAGTCTCTGGTCGTTCATGGGCATTCACGCGCCCTACTATCGGCCTTTGCAGTTCGCCGCGTACTGGATGCTTTACCGCCTGTTCGGGCCCGCGCTGGGAGCCTTTCACCTTCTCAACCTCCTTTTTTACGTGGCCACGGTCTGGGTGGTTTATCGCCTCGGGCGTGAGCTTTTGAAGAACGCCCTCGCGGCGTTTTTCGGCGCGCTGCTCTGGGCGCTGCATCCCTTGCACGTGGAAGCCGTAACCTGGGTCGCAGCGTTGGCGGATGTGGGCGCTGGATTCTTCTACTTGCTGGGCTTCCTGCTTTTTGTGCGCGCCGAACGGGCCGCCTCCAGGCAATGGGCGAGGCACCTTGTGGCGGCGCTGGCCTTCTTTGGGGCGCTCTTGTTCAAGGAAATTGCGGCCAGCCTCGTGATCCTGATCCCGGTTTTCTGGTGGTTCACCAAAGGCCCGGTCCGGCCGGAATGGCGCCGGCGAGCGCTTGGCAGCCTGCCTTATCTGGCCGCGGGCGGCGCCTACCTGCTCATTCGCCACGCCGTGCTGGGTCGTCTGATGAATCCCACGCATTTCTGGAGTGGCCTGCCGCGGGTGCTGGCGTCCAGCGCCGGATTGCTGGGCGAACACGCCCGGCTTTTGATCTGGCCGTCCCACCTGTACGGATTCCACTCCTTCAATCTGGGGGAGAGCCTTCGCTCCGTCTGGCCTTGGGCAAGTATCGCCGTCCTGCTGATCGCGCTCCTGTTGCGCCGTCGCCAGCCTGTCCTGACCTTCCTGGTGGCCTGGTGGGCTGTCACGTTGCTTCCGGTGCTCGACATTCGCAACCTCAGCGCGCCTCAAATCGCCGAGCGCTTTTCCTACCTTCCGTCAGTCGGCCCCTGCCTGGCGTTGGCGTTCCTGGCCTTCGTAAAACTTCCTGAGTGGCTGCCGCAGACGCGGCCGGAGCGCCCTTCCCTCGTGGTGGTGCTCGTGGTGATGGGCCTATGGGCGATGCTCTGCCTGAAAACTATCCCCCACTGGCAAACCAACATGACCCTGATGAACAACCTCGAGCGCCAGGCGCCGAACGCAGCAGTCTTCCACATTTGGCGCGGGGATGTTCTTCTTTATCAGAGGGGGGACCTGGCCGGAGCCGAGCAGGAATACGAATTGGCCAACCGTCTGAACGACGCCAGTTCCTGGCCCTTTCCTCCGGTACGCTACTTTTACGAGCTGGGGATGGGTCGCATCGCGAGCTATCGCGGCGACCGCGCCGGGGCGCAAGCCCATTTCGAGCGCGCGACCAAGGTCTTGCCGCTCGGCAGCGAGGCCTTTGACGCCCTGGGGGCGCTCTACTTCCCTGTCGGAGAGTACGCGCAGGCCGCGCCTTACTTCCAACGCGCCGTCCAGGCCGATCCTTACGATGTGGTGGCGCGCTTCTATCTCGGCACCTGCTGGATGAAACTGGGAAAGTATCGCGACGCCGCCGCGCAGTTTCACGCCGCCTGGAACGTCGATCCCACCTACTCCGCGGCTTACGAAGCCGAAGCAAAGGCCCTGGAGGCGGCCGGGGATGCGGCGGGGGCAGCGCGCGTCCGCAGCCTCAAGCCGCCTGCCCAACTCTGAGCGCCACGACGGCTGTAGCGCCGGTCTATGACCGGCGTTTCGCCGCTCGTAGAGCGGCGCACAGTTGGCGCGAACGGGTTTCGGCGCGCTATAATACCTGGAGGGACTAAGTTATCGAGACTTTTCCTGACTTTGACCGCAGGCGGTGAGGCAGACGTATGAATGAGATGGAAGCGAAGCACGACAAGCCATTCATCATTTCGACCGTGGACCACGTTTTCAACTGGGCGAGGAAATCCGCCCTCTGGCCGCTCACCTTCGGGCTGGCCTGCTGCGCGATCGAGATGATTGCCTCCACGACTTCGCGCTTCGACATGGCGCGCTTCGGCGCCGAAGTCTTCCGCCCCAGCCCTCGCCAGGCCGACCTGATGATCGTGGCCGGGACCGTGACGCTGAAAATGGGGCCCGTGCTGAAGCGCATTTGGGAACAGATGCCGGACCCCAAGTGGTGCATTTCTATGGGCGCCTGTTCGAGCGTGGGCGGGCCGTTCAATACTTACGCGGTCCTTCAGGGTGTGGACAAGATCGTCCCTGTGGATGTGTACGTGGTGGGCTGTCCGCCCCGGCCGGAAAACCTCTTCTATGCCCTGCTCAAGCTCCAGGAAAAGATTGATTCGATGAGCATCGACCCGCGTTTCCAGCGGCCCACCCAGGTCCGGCTGGACGAAAGCATGCTGGAAGAATTCAAGAAGTCCATCCGCATCGGCAAGGCGGGAACCCCGGAAATGGTCCAGATCGGCTGAGCGGTTTCTCTCGCCGGGAATCTTCTCGAGCTTTTCGTTGGGACCGCGGGCTCGCCTTTGTGGGAGGAGCATCCATGGCGGAATTCATCAAGGTAGCCGCAATCACCGAACTCCCTCCGGGCTCGGCCATGACCGTTTCTGCAAAGGGCAAGGCCATTGCCCTGTTCAATGTTGCCGGAACCGTCTATGCCACGGATAATACCTGCCTGCACCAGGGCGGACCGCTCGGCGAAGGGATTCTCCAGGGCGATACCATTGTCTGCCCGTGGCACATGTGGGAATACAACGTGCGCACCGGCGAGAAGATCGGCAATCCCGAATTCAAGTTGGCCACTTACCCCGTGCGCGTTGCGGGCACGGACATCGAACTGGCAGTCTAGATTCGCGACTCCCCGCAGGCATCGGAGGAAATCATGAAAGGACACGGGCGCTTACGCGTGGTGACGTGTCTTGCGCTGCTTACAATCGCGGCGAGTGCCGGTTTCGCGCAGCAGCCGGACCTTCCGATGAAGCTCTTGAAAGAAATTGCCGCGGGCCGCATAAAGCTCGTCGACCTGACGCATCCCATTGACGAGCAATCGCCCTACTGGCCTGAGGACCACTCGCCTTCGCCCTTCCATGCCAGGGTCGTCGATACCTATGCGCACGACAACTACTTCGCGCGCGCCCTGGAAATCCCCGAGCATTTCGGAACGCACATTGACGCGCCGGCGCACTTCGACCCTCACGGCAGGACTGTTGACCAGATCCCCGTCGAAAGCCTGTTGCGGCGCCTGTCTTTGCCCAAGGTCTTGTCTTCCTCCGCGTCCGCCGCTTCGGCGCCGGCAAGCCAGCGGTTCACCTCGGATGCAAGCTCCGCCTCGCGCTTCTTCATGCGCTCATAGCTC
>JAIQGA010000084.1 GCA_020072925.1 Terriglobia bacterium
CGCGGCGAAGACCTCGTCCGCGAGTTCCAGTTCCTTGACGCTCTGCCCTTCGAGATTTTTGACTTCCACCGTTGCCATGTCAGTTCTCAGTCTTCGACGCTCACTTCTTCTTCTTTCCTTCTTCTGGTTTGGGACCGGTGTGCCGCTTGTGGGGCGCCTTGGCCTTGTGGACCACCACGTATCCGCCCATGGGGCCGGGGACCGAACCCTCCACCAGCAGGGCGTTTTCATCCGCCAGCACCTGGATGACCCGCAGGTTCCGGATGGTCACGCGCGCGTGGCCCATGTGCCCCGCGGCGCGCATCCCTTTCAGCACGCGCGAAGGAAATGCCGACGCACCGATGGAACCCGGAGCACGGTGGAACATCGAACCGTGCGCGCCGCCGCCGCCACCGAAGTGGTGGCGTTTATGAAAACCCGCAAACCCGCGCCCTTTCGAAATCCCCGTGACATCGACGAAATCATTGACACTGAATACATCCACGAGCACCTTGTCGCCCACCTTCACTTCGCCCGCGTCGGTTCCCAGACGAACCTCACGGAGGAAGCGAACGGGATTCGCGTCGGCGTGCTTGAAATGCCCTTCCAGCGGTTTGTTGACCCGCTTCGGAGGAGGCAATTCCACCAGCCCCATTTGGGCCGCTTCGTACCCGTCCTTCGCCGTGGTCTTGCGTTGAATCACGATGCACGGTCCCACCTTCAGGACCGTCGCCGGGAAAACGTCACCGTTTTCGCCGAAGATCTGCGTCATGCCCAGCTTTTTACCCAATATGGCATTCACCATGGTTACCACTCGCGTGCGCCGTTACTTCGTGTGCTCCTTGCCAAAGGCCTTGATCTCAATGTCCACGCCGGAGGGCAAGTCGAGCTTCGTCAGCGCCTCGATGGTTTGCGGCGTCGGCTCCAGGATATCGACCAGGCGCTTGTGTGTGCGGATTTCAAACTGCTCGCGCGATTTCTTATCCGTGTGCGGCGAACGCAAGACGCAATACTTGTTCTTCAAGGTCGGCAACGGGATCGGTCCCGCCACCTGCGCCCCGGTCCGCTTCGCCGTGGAGACGATTTCCACCGCGGACTGGTCCAGAATCCTGTGATCGTAAGCCTTCAGCCGAATTCGAATTTTCTGGTGCAGCATCAGTCTCCCAGCTTTCAGCACTTTGCTACCGGCTCTCAGCCAAAACATTTTGCTGCTGGCTGAGTGCGGATAGCCGACGGCTTCATTGTATGACTTCCGTAACGCTGCCCGCGCCCACGGTATGGCCGCCCTCGCGGATGGCGAAGCGCAGCCCCTTCTCCATGGCGATGGGCGTGATCAACTCGATCTCCAGGCTCACGCTGTCCCCCGGCGGTAGCCGTTGAAGAACGGCGTGTGCCGCCCGCCCTCTTCCTTCGTCAGAATGTACGTCTCCGCCTTGAACTTGGTGTGCGGCGTGATCGATCCGGGCTTCGCCAGCACCATCCCCCGCTCCACATCGTCCTTCTCCGTGCCGCGCAGCAGCACCCCGATGTTGTCCCCCGCCTGCCCTTCGTCCAACAGCTTCTTGAACATCTCCACGCCCGTCACCACTCGCTTGAACGGCTCCGGACGCAGCCCTACAATCTCTACATCCTCCTGAACCTTCACCTTGCCACGCTCGACGCGCCCCGTCACCACCGTGCCGCGCCCCGAGATCGAGAAGATATCTTCCACCGGCATCAGGAACGGCTTCTCAATCTCCCGCGGCGGCAGCGGAATGTAACTGTCCACCGCCTCCATCAACTCGTGAATCGACTTCTCCCACGCCGCGTCCCCTTCCAGCGCCTTCAGCGCCGAGCCCCGAATCACCGGAATCTTCTCCCCCGGAAACTGGTACTTCGTCAAAAGGTCGCGCACTTCCACTTCCACTAGGTCCAACAGCTCCGGATCGTCCACCGCGTCGCACTTGTTCATGTACACCACGATGTACGGCACGTTCACCTGCCGCGCCAGCAGCACGTGCTCGCGCGTCTGCGGCATCGGCCCGTCCGTCGCCGCCACCACCAGAATCGCCCCGTCCATCTGCGCCGCGCCCGTGATCATGTTCTTGATGTAGTCCGCGTGCCCGGGACAGTCCACGTGCGCGTAGTGACGGTGCTTCGTCTCGTACTCGACGTGCGCAATCGCGATCGTGATCCCCCGCGCCTTCTCCTCCGGCGCGTTGTCGATCGAGTCGAAGGCCCGGAATTTCACCTTCGGGTTCTCCTTCGCCAGCACCTTCGTGATCGCCGCCGTCAGCGTCGTCTTCCCGTGATCAATGTGCCCGATCGTCCCCACGTTCATGTGAGGCTTCGAACGATCAAATTTCTCCTTGGCCATGGTGTCTCCACTGGTTGCTCAGCATCCGGTGCATTGACCCTAATCTCTGGAGCCGATGAGCGGAATTGAACCGCTGACCCCGTCCTTACCAAGGACGTGCTCTACCAACTGAGCTACATCGGCCCGCCGCGCGCGAAGCGCGCGGAGAAGATCGAAACTCGAAATTCGAAACTCGACGCAGTTCTAAGGATCGACCGAGTTTCGAATTTCGATTTTCCAATTTCCAAATGGAGCGGGAGACGGGAATCGAACCCGCGACCAACAGCTTGGAAGGCTGTGACTCTACCATTGAGTTACTCCCGCAATTTCGAATCTCGAAAGTCGAAATTCGAAACTCGCCTTTCCGGCCTGCCGACGAGTTTCGAATTTCCAGTTTCGAGTTTACAAGCCTGGTGGACAGGGGAGGGTTCGAACCTCCGTAGACCGCATGGGTCGGCAGATTTACAGTCTGCTGCTTTTGACCACTCAGCCACCTGTCCGGTCCTGACTTCGTCCGGCGATTGTGCCAGAACAGGCAAATGTTTGTTTTCCCGCTCCACACCTAGTGTTGTTGACCGAGGAGATTGGAGGCTGCGGCAAATTGCGGGGACACTTCGCTGCCCGCGCGATAATCAGTCGAGAATAAAGACTTAGAAACCCGCTCCCCCGTCTTCCTAGCTAAGTCGCGCCGGTAGTCGCGCCCGCAGCGGCCCGCGCTCAAACTGGAGCTGGCGAAGGGATTCGAACCCCCGACCCTCTGATTACAAATCAGATGCTCTACCAGCTGAGCTACGCCAGCCGCCCAAACCCTCCAATTATACCGACCCGGCATGCAAATTGCAAGCTCCTCCTCGCTTTTTCTACAACCCCTTCGCCAGGAATGCCTTCCCGGTCATTTCGGCGTTTCCTTGGCGCCTCCTGCGCGATAGGGCAACGTGCCAGACCTGTCGTAGACCAAGGGTTCGCGCGGGACGCTTGCCACCAACTTTCCTTCACGCACTCGTGTATTGAACATGCGACAGAGCTTGTCTACCCGTGCCAGGACCTTCCGAGCGCGTGCTTCCTCCGCGACCCTGGGAGCGCCCATTGGGGAAATTACAATGGGCACCAGTTCCACGCGCCGAAGGTTGCCGCGGTCGGCAATGAGTCTGACCAGAATTGCTTCCTGGGACGCGGGACGGTGCGATGCGTAAGCAAAGTTGCCGGCCGAATAGAACACTGGAACGCGGCCGACATATTCGATACCCTGCAAAACGTGGGGATGGTCCCCCACGACCGCGGCGCAACCCGCCTGGGCCGCCAAGCACCCCACGTGTCGCTGCCGGGGTGTGATCAGGCGTTCACCCTGGCCTCCCCAGTGAATCAGGAGAACGACGAGAGCCGTCTCCCGGCGCGCGCGCTGGATGGCCGCGATCAGGTCCCTATCTAGTTTGGACGAGGCTACTCCCGGTTGGGTTGCCGTGGCGGCGGCATGAATCGGCACCACATCTGAAAAGGCTAACAGAGCTACCCGTTGCCCGCGCTTTTCAAACACATAAGGCCGTTCCGCTTGGGATTTGAGCCCTGCGCCAACGGTTGGCAATCCGGCGGCCTGAAAGGCATTCAGCGTGTCCTGCAACCCCGCCTCGGTGTAATCCAGCATGTGGTTGTTGGCAAGGCCGACAAGGCCTACGCCTGCCTGTTTCATCAGTCCGGGAAGGCCACTGTTTCGCGCGCGTAAGATGTAATCCCGGTTGCTCGCCAAGTCCTCAGGCTTCTTGTACGCGGTCTGTATTTCGGAGCTCGTAATCGGCTCTTCAAGGTTTACAAACACGAGGTCTGCTCTCAAGAATTCGTTGCGCATGGCGTCAAGAAAGTGGGCTGCGTCCTGAGATCCTCGCCAGGGGGATTCGGGCAACACATCGCCCGCAACGGCAATCGAGATCTCTTCATCTGGAGAGTCGGATTGAGGCAGCGCGGCAGCGAAGCGTGCGGTGGCCACCCCTAAGGGCCCCAGACCGAAGACACTCCACAGCACTGCCTGGAGAAACAGGCGATAGGTCATAAAGCGCCAAGCTAAATGCTGGTTGCTGCCCGTGGACTATCCGCCAAGATATTTCGTTGGGTTTACCGGGGTTTCGTGCACAAGTACTTCGTAATGCAAATGTGGGCCGGTAGTCCGGCCCGTCATACCCACGGCGCCGATAACCTGCCCGCGTTGGACCTTCTCGCCGACGATGACAAAAATCTTGCTCAAATGACCGTAACGGGTTGTAACCCCGAATCCGTGGTCGATTATGATTTCGTTTCCGTACCCTGACTCGCGCCCGGCCTGAACGACGATGCCGTCCGCGGTCACTTCCACCGTTGAGCCAAAAGGCGCGGCAATATCGAGTCCGGCATGGAACGCGCCTTCCCCGCTAAACGGGTCCATCCTCTGGCCAAAACCCGCCGTGATCTGCCCGCGCACCGGCCAGAGCGAGGGCAGGCCGGGGCCGTCCAGGCGTGGCGTCGAGAAAAGCCCCCGCGCCAGGGAATCACGGGAGGGATTCATCGAGGCGCCCTTAATTAAGTTGAAAGCGTAGAGCGACGCATGGTAACTCGACTCCATGGTCGAATTCGTCTGCGTCGCGAGTGCCAGGAGAGCCTCCGGAAATCGCGGGCGACGCGCCTCGCCAAATCCGTAGGTGAGTGCCACGTCGGCAGCGAGCGACTGCAACGAATCGAGTTTGGCATTCGTCTGCGTCATCACCGTCTCCAGTGTCCGGTTCTGGGTCTTCAGAGCTTCTCGCTCGCTCCGTAAATCGTTGTAGTTGGAAACCTTAAGAAGCATTCGCGCATAGGTGTTTGCCAGCACGGCGATGGCGATGATGCCCACAACGCTGAGCGCCAACACAACGTGCGCTACATAAAAAGGTAATTGCAGTCTGCGAATCTTGCCGTGTGCTCCCGGGAAGATGAGAAGCGTATAGACCTTCTTTTCCATAGTTTCACTCATCCACTCTTAGTTTCGATCCGTGAAGCCACTATTCCATGAGTACAACGAATAGAGGCGGAAAGAACAGGTGCGCAAGGAACCCACCCGGGAGCTGGGAGGGCCAAATCGTAAGATGAGTCCTTTCTTGTTGTCAAGTAAAATAAGCGGCTCGGCAAAGAAAAAGGCTGTAAATCGGCCGACCGAAGACTGAATCTTAGTCCAATTGGACTACGTATTATGCTCTTCGCCAGCAATCGCTTCACGTCGGAATGGCTACTTTGGGGTAATATAGCTTGCGCCTATGCGAACGGTTGTTCCGTACGCCGTCACAAAACCGTGTTCCGGCGAGTGTTTGGCTCACGCTTCGGCGCCGCGCCCACAGGCATGAGGCGCCAAAGGGCAGGTCTTCCGTGGCACCGAACTTTCAAAGCGAAGGGGAGTTTGTCCGGTGGCTCCAGCGTTTGGCACCCCCGCGGACACCGAACGTCCGATTGGGGATTGGCGACGATGCTGCGGTAGTCCGCATTGCGCCCGACCAGGAGCTTATCCTTACCACGGACATGTCGATCGAAGGCGTGCATTTCTCCCGCCGTCTCCATCCCGCGCGCTCAGTCGGGCACCGTGCCTTGGCGCGTTCGCTCAGCGATATTGCGGCGATGGGCGCCGCGCCGCGGTATGCCCTGGTATCGCTGGCGCTGGCCCATTCGTCTGGCCAGCACTGGGTCCAGGGTTTTTATCTGGGAATCCGTGCCTTAGCTGAGCGCTTTGGTGTCGCCGTCATTGGGGGTGACACGGCGCGAGTTCCCGACGGTTGCTTCGTCGACGTCATTGTGGCCGGTGAAGCTGGCCGGGGACGAGCGCTAAGCCGGGCCGGCGCGCGACCCGGAGACGAGATCTGGGTCAGCGGGCGATTGGGGCTTTCGGCTTGGGGCCTGGAACTCCTGAAATCCCAGAGGCGCCCGCGCTCGACCGACGCGGCGGCAGCGCTCCACGCGCACCTGTATCCCGAACCTCAGTGCGGACTGGGCCAGTTTCTTAGCCAGCGTCGCTTGGCATCGGCTCTTATGGACATCAGCGACGGTCTTTCCACCGATCTCTCCCGCCTCTGCGCGGCCAGCGGGGTAGGCGCAAAGATTTGGGCGGAACGCCTGCCGATTCTCGCAACCGGTGATCCCCCGCACGCGCTCACGCTAGCCCTTCATGGCGGCGAAGATTATCAGCTCCTGTTTACGGTTCCAGCGCGTCGCGCTGCGCGATTGCCCGCGCGGTTTCACGGCCTCCCCTTGCGGCAGATTGGGGAAATCCAGCGCGGCAGAAGGTTGTCCTTGGTTGGAATCGACGGGAATACAAGCGACCTGGAACCGGGCGGCTGGGATTATTTCCGGAAGTGAGAATCCGCGCTTTCCCTCTGAGCAGTCAGGAAACCCGTGGGTTTAACCTTCCGCCCGCCCGCGCCGAACAAGATAAAAACTAGCGCAGCCTGCGGCCCCGGCACCTCTCTAGCCCTCTCCCTTGGGGAGAGGGTGCCCCGATCAGATCGGGACGGGTGAGGGGTTCTGTTTTTTCCTGGAGGACAAACCCACGCTCAACCCATTTGGGGTAGAGTCTCTGCAAGGAAGCCGTGAGCCAACAACGTCTGCGCGTGGGCACGTCCGGGTGGCATTATGACCACTGGCTCGGACCGTTCTATCCCGAGACGCTGCGCAGCCACCAGATGCTGGCTTTTTACTGCCAGCGGCTGGACACGGTTGAAATCAACAACTCCTTCTACCACCTTCCAGCGAAGGAGACCTTCCGAGCCTGGAAGGAGCAGACGCCCCGCGATTTCCTTTTCGCGGTAAAAGCCAGCCGGTACATCACCCACATGAAGAAGCTGAAGGATCCCGCCACAACGCTCGAGAAATTTCTGCTTCACGCCGGGGAGTTGGGGAACAAGCTCGGGCCGATGCTTTTCCAGTTGCCCCCCTACTGGAAGCGCGACGTCGCGCGCCTGAAAGACTTTCTGCAAGCGCTACCCCAGGGGCTCCGCTGTGTTTTTGAGTTCCGCGATGCCACCTGGTTCCACGCGGAAACCTACAGCGCGCTCGCGCAATACGGCGCCGCGTTTTGCGTGTTCGACCTGGCGGGCCAGGAATCGCCGCGGTTGCTGACCAGCGAGTTTGGGTACGTCCGGTTGCACGGCCCTTCCTACGCCAAGTACGCCGGCTGCTACACGCCGGTGCAATTGCGCGGTTGGCTCCGCCTCGCGCAGGACTGGTTCGCCCACGGTGCGCGGCAGGTTTTCGTCTATTTTGACAACGACCAAGCTGGCTATGCGGCGCGCAACGCGCTGGAACTTCAGGAAATGGCGCGCGCGGCAAACGATTGAGTGCCTGCTTACTTCTTCTTGAGTTCTAGAGGGGAGCCGGTCAAACCGGGCACGCGAAGAAGCTTCACGTCGTTGGTGAGGAGTTGTGCCTGAAGGCTGAGAGCGGGTGCCGCAACGATCGCGTCCGGCAGCTTGAGCTTGTGCTTCCTTCGCAGGTCGATGGCAATTTCTCTTACTTGCTCATTCAGTTCAACCACCCTAACTTCGGAGAGGAAACTACGAATCTGCGTTAGAGCCGCCTCGTCTAACGAGGGATACGAAAGCAGCTCCATTTCAGAAATAACGGAAATGAAGTACTGAGCGGGAGGCAGAGGCTTAGTCAACTTCCCGCCGAGAAGATAAAGAATCGCGTTGGTGTCGAGGACCTTTTTCAAGACCACTCGTTGCGGACGCGTGACTGGTATGCCAGCGGATCTTCAGTCAGGGACAGTACCCCCTCGTATCGGGAGAGGTCAGCCGTTTGGTCTTCTTCATCCTCCAGGTTGAGGGAGCGCTCAATCCTCAGCCAGTCGTTATAATCGATTTGAACGGCAATTGGCCGCTGGGCTTCATCTTTGACAATTTTCTTTCGGATTCGGTGCATAGCCTTCCTCGATGCACTCCACTTCCCGGGACGATTCGTGGAACGACGCGCGGCAGCCAGAGCCTTCCCCCAGAACCGCTTATCTCCGTCTATTATACCGCACCACTGCGCGTCCCGGAAAATCCGTAGAGGGCTTATCGGAGTTCGTTCTTTCAACGCGTGCTCGCACGGCGGACAAGGGAAGGTGTCCTTCTCGGTCAGAATGACGCTTCGTGAGTGTCCTCCACCTAACATTCGCTGGTAACGGAATTGCTCAACGCACGGCGTGTTGCGAAACTCCACCGAAGATGGGTCTCCGGTCGGACAAATGGTATGAGTTCCTCGCGCCGTCTCTGTCTTATTGTCGCTGTCGCTGCGGTGTCTCTGGCTTCCGGCCTGTGGGCACTGCGGCTGGGCGCTCAGCAGACTAAGCCTCTCCCCGGCAGCGAACCCTGCCTGGGTTGCCACGAGACCGGGCGTCGCACGGGAAAGCGGCAACCCGGCGTGCCGCCAGCATTCAACGAGGCGGCGTTGCGCACCTCGCCTCACGCCAGCCTGGAATGCACAGCCTGCCACAGCGATCTCGCCGGGAAGGAATTTCCTCATCCCGAAAAGCTTCAACCGGTTGACTGCGGCACCTGCCACTCCGACGAGAAGGAGCAGTACACGGCCAGCCTGCACGGCCAGGCAGCGAAGCGCGGCGACCGGCTGGCGCCAGGCTGCAAGGATTGCCACGGAACGCACAACACCCTGCGCCCGTCCGACCCCGGCTCGCCGACGGCGACCACGGAAGTCCCGCGCTTATGCGGCGGCTGCCATCATGAAGGTACACCGGTCTCGCGCACGCACGACATCCCGCAGGACAAGATTCTCGAAAACTACACCGAAAGCATCCACGGCGAGGGATTGTTCCGTCGTGGGCTGGTAGTGACGGCGGTCTGCACCAGTTGCCATACGGCGCACTTCGTGCTGCCGCACACCGACCCACGCTCCTCAATATCCAAGCAGCAAATCGCCAAGACCTGCACGAAGTGCCACGCGCGCATCGAGACGGTGCACCGCCAGGTGATCCGAGGCGAGTTGTGGGAGAAACAGCCGCACATGATTCCCGCCTGCGTGGATTGCCACGAGCCGCACAAGATCCGGCGGGTGTTTTATCCGCAGGGCATGGCGGACCAGGATTGCTTGCGTTGTCATGGCCGGCCGGACATCGTCGCCGGGCGCGCGGGTGGCGCGCGTTCCCTGTTCGTCAACGAACACGAGCTGGCGGGGTCACGTCACGCGCGTGTGGCGTGCGTGCAATGCCATGCGGGCGGCGACCCTTCGCAGGTACGCGCCTGCGCGACGATGACGACAAAAGTGGATTGCTCGGTGTGTCATGCGGCCGCAGTCGAACAATACAAGGATAGCGTCCACGGGCAGTTGCTGGCGCAGGGCAGCCCGGACGCGCCCGCCTGCGCCGATTGCCACGGCCGGCATGGGATCCTGGGCCGGAACGACACGCGCTCGCCGACCTTCTCGCGCAATGTTCCCGAGCTCTGCGCGAAGTGTCATCGGACCGGGCAGCGCGCCGCCGTGCGCTACAAGGGCACGCAGACCCAGATCGTCGAGCACTACGAGGAAAGCATCCACGGCAAGGGCCTGCTGAAGAGCGGGCTCACGGTGACGGCGAATTGCGCTGACTGCCACACGCCCCATCACGAATTGCCCAGCCGCGATTCGCGCTCGAGCGTGAACCCGCGCAATGTGGCGGCGACCTGCGGGCGGTGTCATCGTGGAATCTACGAACAGTTCACGGCGAGCATCCATTGGCCAAGCGTCGCCAACACCACCAAGGAATTGCCCGTGTGCAGCAGTTGCCATTCCGCGCACACCATCAAGCGCACGGACCTTTCGGACTTCCGGCTGCACATCATGGACCAGTGCGGGCGCTGCCACCAGGCCATCGCCGAGACCTATTTCGAAACTTATCACGGCAAGGTTTCGAAGCTGGGGTATCTGAAAACCGCCAAGTGCTACGACTGCCACGGCGCGCACGATATCCTGCCGGTCACCGATCCCAATTCGCGGCTGAGCCGCGCCAACGTGGTGAAGACCTGTGGCAAGTGCCATGCCGGCTCGCACCGGCGCTTTGCGGGTTACCTGACGCACGCCACGCACCATGATCCGAAGAAATATCCTTACCTGTTCTTCGCCTTCTGGGGAATGACCTCGCTCCTGATGGGTACGCTGGTGATCGCCGGGTTCCACACGGCGGCGTGGCTGCCGCGCTCGCTCGCGTTCAGCAAGGAGCTGCGGGCGAACGGGCGCGCGAATGGCGCGGTTTATGTGCGTCGCTTCCGGACGTTCGACCGCAACCTGCACCTGATGGTCATCACGAGTTTCATCGGGCTGGCCCTGACCGGCATGATGCTGAAGTTTTCTTACACCGAGTGGGCGCAGGTTCTCTCGCACCTGCTGGGAGGGTTTGAAGCCGCAGGGCTCATCCACCGCTTTTGCGCGCTGCTGACGTTTGCGTATTTCGGCCTGCACCTCTATGACCTCCGGCGCAAACGCCGGGCGAGCGGCAAGAGCTGGCGGCGGTTCATCTTCGATCGCGAGAGCACCATGTTCAATCGCCACGACTGGCGCGAATTCGTCGCCTCGCTGCGCTGGTTTTTCGGCAAAGGGCCACGGCCCGAGTATGGCCGCTGGACCTATTGGGAGAAATTTGATTACTTCGCGGTGTTCTGGGGCGTGGCAGTGATCGGCGTCACCGGCCTGCTGTTGTGGTTTCCGGCGTTCTTCACCCACTTCATGCCTGGCTCGATGATCAACGTCGCCACCATCATCCACAGCGACGAGGCGCTGCTCGCCGTGGGCTTCATTTTCACCGTGCACTTCTTCAATACGCACTTCCGGCCGGAGCGCTTTCCGATCGACACCGTGGTGTTTACGGGCGGCGAGCCGCTCGAGAAGTTCCGGCGCGACCGCCCCCGCGAGTACCAGCAACTCGTCGAGCGCGGCGAGCTCGAGCATCACCTGATGCCCGCGCCATTGCCGCTGGTCGAAAAATTCTGGCGCCGCTTTGGCTTCGCCGCCCTCGGCATCGGCCTGTCGCTGATTGTCCTGATCATCTACGCGGCAGTGTTTGTGTATCGCTAGTCGAAAGTTGAAGGTCGAATGTCAAAAGTCGTTAGCCGTCAGTTCTCAGTCATCCTTTCTATTTTCGGTCGTTTCTCAAATCTGCGGTCTTCAATCTGTAATCGTCAATTCCCAGTCCCAACCTGCACTTTTCTCCTGACTCCTGCCTCCTTGCACGCGACCGCCGAAAAGAAGAGCGAAATCCGAACCGACACATGCTAAGCTTGAAAGGCAAAAGCGAAGAGGAATTCGTGAATGTCGAACGTATTGATCCAAAAGGCAAGTGAGCTGAAACCTGAAACCCGCGCGGCTTTGGAGGCGGAGCTCGGCCGTTCTCTTGAAGACGCCGAGGAAGTGAGCATCATGGTATTCGTCGCGCACGAGGCGCCTGCCGGACAGGCTCGCGTGGAGGCGGCACGCAGGCTCCAAGAGCATCTCAGCCGCGTAGATCGGGTGACGAAAGGTGTTCCTGAATCGGAGAGGGAAGACGCGCTCAAGGAATCGCTCCGCAACACTCGTCCCGGATATCGTGAATCCGAGTGAGAATTGTTCTTGACACCAATGTCCTGGCTCGCGCCCACCAACTGGCTCACGGTCCGGCGCGGCGGCTTCTGCTTCGCATCATCGCCGGGCCAGATGTCCTGATTCTCTCCCCATACTTGCTCCTGGAACTTGAGCGAATTCTGGTCTACCCAAGAATGCTCAAGCAATCCGGGCTGAGTCGGTTCGATATTGCCGAATACGTGGAGTGTCTGGCCCGGGTCTCCACTCTCGTCGATCCCGCACCCGTTCTCGAAGGCGTCCTCCGAGACCGCGGGGATGAACCCGTTCTGGGTACAGCGCTTGCTGGCAGGGCAGAGGTGCTTTGTACGCGCGACGCTGATTTTTTCACGGAACCCGCGCAACGTTGGTCCGCTGCGCAGGGCATCCGAATTCTGACAGACTTGGAATTGCTCCGCGCTCTCCTGTAGTTTCTGCCCCCCCCACCTCTCGCTTTCTCGGTTTGCGCATTGCATTCAGGGCCAATCAGAGGTACGGTTTCTCTTGAATGGGAAGCAGAACAGGGAATCCAATTCAAAATTGAAAATCCCGTGGAGCGAAAGGCGGGGCGATGTACTTTGTGAGCGCCTACACGTTGCCAGCCGACAAGCGAAATGTCGCGCAGGAGAGGTTCACGCAAGGCGGCGGGCTGGCGCCCAAATGGGTGAGAATGATCGGGCGATGGCACTCGGCCGTTGGCGGGCGCGGGGTAACGTTTTTCGAGTCCGACAATTCCCAGGCTATCGCCGAGTGGGCGCAGCAGTAGAACGACCTGCTCAGCTTCGAGATTTATCAGGCGATGGACGACGCGGGCTTCGCCAAGCTCCTGGGCTGATGTGCGAGGTCTGCAAGGCCTGTTTTGCTTTCTGGAACAGGCTCCAGTGAATGGCAGCACCGCCGAGGACAACTTGCGGCTCGCCGTGGATTTTTGCGCCCTCAAGCGTTACCATCCCCTGGCGCACGAACTCAATCAAAATCACAAGCGGGAGGCCGACGATGCCCGACGAGACACTCCGTCAGTCGATCGTGGACGAAGAACATCTCAAGCTGCTGTCGCTGGGCTACATGGTTTCAGGTGGCTTTGCGGCTCTGTTTTCCTTTTTCGGATTGCTCTATCTCGGTATTGGACTCGTCCTGGCGCTGACTCTCTCTCGCGCGCCCGCTACTTCCGGGGAAGCGCCGCCGGCTTTCATCGGCTGGATCTTCGCCGGCGTTGGGCTGGTGATATTCCTCGCGGCGATTGCGGTGGCGATTGCCAAATTCTGGGCTGCTTCGAGCATTCGCCGCCGCAGGTCACGAACCCTCTGCATGGTAGTGGCGGGAATCAGTTGCCTGGAATTCCCCTACGGCACTCTCTCAGGCGGCGTCTTTCGACGGGGCCGGTGAGCTTGGAAGCAACTTCGCGTCGGTCGCCGAAGCCGCCTGAGCAGGGGCGGGAGAAGTCGCCGGGTCGGGCGCGGGCTTCTTAGTGGCGGGCGCGGCGGCCGGGGTTCCCTCCTCCTCACGCACTTCGTGTTCGGGCGCGCGGCCGTTGAGGAAGGTTCCCTTCAGCGGGTAGACCTCCGGATCGAAGATGACGGCGTAGAAGTGCCAGATAACGATGGCCAGGGTCGCCAGAATCGCTTCGTAATAATGCACGGCCGTGGCAACGTCGAGGAGGGTCTTGGAAAAATACTTGAGCACGAAATTGTGCGCCCAGAGAAGAACCCCGGTGAGGGCCATCACGATCGTTCCCCACACCAGCGACCAGTATTCGACCTTCTCCGCGTAATTGAACTTCGCGTAGCGCGGCGCCTCGTGGCGATATCCGAGGTTGTAACCCACGGTGACCACGGCGTCGCGCACGTCGCGCAACCTGGGGAGCATGGCGCCGAGCGCGTGTCGCCCCTCGGGGGTGAAGAGCAGATAAAGCAGGTGGTAGAACCCCGCGCCGATCAGCACCACGCCGGCAATGCGATGGATCAGCCCGCGCACGGGGAAGTCCCGCTCCCAGCGCACCAGCGGGGCCGCCCAGAAGGCGTCCGGGAATTTGAGCATGAAGCCGGTGACAACCAGCGTTATGAAGCTGGTTAACAGCAGCGCGTGCTGGACGCGCTCGCTGAGCGTCAGGCGCAAAGCCCCGCCGCGCGCACGATGGCGCGCAAGGTGGCGGCGCAGCTTGCGCAGCCAGTCGAGGAAATTGTGCAGGAACATGAACCCGACCGTCGCGGGGATGAGCAGGAGATAGAAGGCGCGCACGAGGTAGACCCAGCGGTTGCTGGCCTCGGAGCTGGGGAACACGTGCACGGGCCCGATCGCGAACCGCTGACCCGCGTCGGGGTGGCATTTCCCGCAGGTGTGCGGCAGGTTCGCCTTGGCGATGGTCGAACGCGGATCGCTTGAAGGCAGGATGTTGTGCACGCCGTGGCAGCTCGCACAGTTGGCCACGGTCAGCGAGCCCGCCTCCGCCGCCAGGCCATGATAACTGTTTTCATAACTCGCCACGCGCCCGCCGGGAATGCCCAGTCGCGCGTTCAGGCGCTGGTCGGCGTGGCAGTGCGAGCAGGTCACGCGCGCAATGTTGGCCACGTAGACCGGAGAGCGGGGATCGCTCGGCGCCAGGATCCGGTGCTCACCGTGGCAGTCGGTGCAGGTGGGGGCGTCATCGACGCCCGCGGCCAATGCTTTGCCATGAATGCTCTGCTTGAATTGCGCGAAGACTTCGGGGTGACATTGGGCGCAGGTCGAGGCTACGCGAAATTTGTTGATCGGCGAGCGCAAGTCCGAGGCCGGCAGAATATTGTGCACGCCGTGACAGTCGTTGCACGCCGCGGCGTTCAGATTGCCCGCGCGGATGGCGCGGCCGTGCACGCTCTGCTCGTAGGCCTCCACCGGCGTCGAGACGGCGAACAGGTATTTCGCCGCCAGCGCCGGGTTCGAGTGGCAACGCCCGCAAGTCTCGGGCAGCTTCGCCTTGCTCACCGGGGAGTTGGCGGCGGCGGCGGCCACAACCTGGTGCGTCGCGCCATGGCAGTCGCGGCAGTTCGGCGCGTCCCCGTTGCCTCGCCCGTGGGCTTTGCCGTGTACGCTCAGGGCGAATTCCCTGACCTCCTCCGAGTGGCAGGTGAGGCAAAGCGCCGTGCCGCGCTTCGAAGGGCTCACCACATCGTGGTCGCCGTGGCAGGAAATGCAGGTGGAAGAATCTTCCGGCCTGCCCAGCGCGGCATGCGCGCTCGCCGCCAACTGCGTGGACACCTCGCCGTGACAGGTGGCGCAGGAGGCCGCCGCAGTCTTGGCCGTGTGCCCGGGCTTGGCTGCCCCCGCGTGGCAATCCACGCAGCCTAGATCCTTGTGAACGCTGTGCTGCAAGGCGCCCGCATTCACCACGATGGATTTGCCCTGCGAGTTGGTCAAACCGCTGGCCGGCGCATGACAGGAAAGGCATTGCTCTGATGCGCGCATCGGCGTTGAGCTCAGCCAAAGGCCGAGCACAACGCCAACAATCAAGAGGCAGGTTCGAGAGGCTGTAAAGGTACGGTTCGCGGTTCGAGTTCCCGGCGCGGCCCATTCTTCACTGCTGAGTTCCTGAGCCATTGTCTGGGCCTTAGAGTGCGGCATTTTGCGCATGTCTTCTCGTCACTTAGTCGCAGTTTTCATCAACCAAGCAGACTTCCTTTCACCTCCGGGGCATAACGTTGCAGTTCACGTGCCGCCGAAGCTCAGTTTTTCAATATCCAGGAGGGACAAAATGTCCGCCTTGCTTTCGGCTCACGAGGGGGCTGCGCACCTCAGTGGAGCAGCCCTAGCCTGCCTCGGCGGGCCAGTTTGTTCGGGGTGTTACTGGACGACCTGGAAACCAAAAACGGCGTCAGAGGAAATCTTGCTACCCGGAGGGGGCGTTTGGCCAAGGATGACGTCTTTCAGCTTGGGATCGCCGGCGATAGGCGTAATCTGGCCAACCTTGAAGCCGCCTTTTTGCAGGATATCTTGCGCTTTAGGCAGTGGCATTCCGATGAAGTCCGGGCAGAGGTAGGCGGGTGGTTCCTGTCCGGCTGAAATCAGCAGATTGACCGCAGGAGTGCGCACCTCCGCCGGGGAGGCCGGCGGTTCCTGGGCCAACACCAAGTCCGGGTCGCCCTCCGGCGTGTGGACCACGGCGATGTCGCCGAGCGTCAATCCCCGCTGGATGGCAGTAATCTTGGCAGCGCGCACGCTGGCTCCCACGAGGTTGGGAACCGTCACCGCCGGTGTCCCCAAGCTGACCAGCACGTGGATGTGCTGGCCCATTTTGATGCGCGTCCCCGGGGCCGGCATCTGGGAGACGATCTGGTTGGCGGCATACTGCGAGCTGAAGACCTTGTCTTCGACCTTCAGATCGAGTCCCAACCCGCTCGCCAGCCGTTGTGCTGAATCGAGCGAGGAACCCACGAGCTTCGGCATAGTCTCCTGATGGCCGTGGATGGTCAAGCGGATGGTGGTGATGGCGCTGAGGAGCGCCACAGCAAGCAGCACTGTAAAGAGCAGGAACAGGCGGAACAATGAACGAACGCGGTTGCGGAGGCTCATGGGCGATGGAGTCATTCTATCATGCGTGCGCGTTGAGGGCGCGTGCAACCCTCTGCAGCCGAGGCCAAGCTCGCTATTGTCTCGGAGAGGCGCTTGTGTTATAAAGCCTTGCCCTTGAATCTTGCCACTACCCGAGGACCCTGGCTCGCGAGTAGAGCGACTGGGGGGAATTCTCTGTGGCGGGCCGACTTAACGCGTCAGCGCGGGTTGCGCATTCGGGGAAAGGGATCGGAACGCGTGAGCTTTATCAACTTCGCCGCCCGTGAAATCAACTGTAAGATCGTTTATTACGGCGCCGGTCTGGGAGGCAAGACCACCAACCTTCAATGGATTTTCGACCAGACGCTGGGCAAGACCGGCGGCAAGATGATTTCGCTCGCCACCGAGACCGACCGCACGCTGTTCTTTGATTTTCTGCCTCTTGACCTCGGCACTATCCGCGGTTTCAAAACGCGCTTTCACCTTTACACGGTTCCCGGCCAGGTTTTCTACGACGCCAGCCGCAAGCTCATCCTGCGGGGTGTGGACGGCGTGGTGTTCGTGGCGGACTCCCAGGAAGAGCGCATGGACGCCAACCTGGAGGCGATCGAGAACCTCGAGCAGAATTTTAAGGAACATGGTTACGACTTTTCGAAGATTCCCTACGTGCTCCAGCTCAACAAGCGCGACCTGCCCAGCGCAATGGCCGTCGACGATTTGAAGAAATTCCTGCTAAAGAAGGGCGAGTCGACGTTCGAGGCGATCGCCTACAAAGGCACGGGGGTTTTCGAGACCTTGAAGGAATGCGGCCGGCTGGTGCTCGCAGAACTGAAGAAAGGCTGAACGCCGTTCACGCAGTTCGCGCCATTCCCGCTTTTCCTGCCACGGAGCGAAATCTTTCCAGACCATCAGTAATTGATAACTTTTCGGGATAGGCTAAACACACCCACGCGCCAGCGCAATGACCCACTGATTCACTGACTCAGTGCCGCACTGGCTGTCGCGAGTTCGTCAGGGCTCCTGGGTTGTGGCGGCGGTGAGGGCGAAGAAGTGGTGTCCCATAATGGCGAGCGTCATGGCCTTATCGAAATGCTGGCGGTGGCGGCGCACGGCTTCCATCAGGAACCTCCAATACTCCCTGCGATAATCGCTGCGGAATCCCTGCCGCCAGAACGAACGCGCCGCGGCGACGAGGTCGGAGAGAACGAGGGGCGTGCGGGCGGCGGATCCAAGCTGGGAAAGAAACGCGGAGGCCCGCTCGAAATACTCCTTGGGGCTGTAAATGGTCTGCAGGATTCGCCGATAACCTTCCAGTAATTTCTCCATGTCCATCTTGGGGATGAAATTCAAATCGACAAGCGTATTGTTTCCCAGGCTTTGCTTGATGAGGCGGCCCTCGGCCTTCAGGCGGCGCCACAACTGGGTGTTGGGCAGCGCGCTCAATAGACCCACCATAGAGAGCGGAATCGCCGCCTCGCGGATAAACTGGATCTGACGCTCAAAGACATCGGGCGGGTCGTTATCGAAGCCCACGATGAATCCGGCCATCACCTCGATGCCATACGACTGGATGAGGTGCACGCTTTCCAGCAGGCCCTTGCGAAGGTTCTGAAACTTGGTGGCTTCCTTGAGGCTATCGGCGACGGGGGTTTCAATGCCCAGAAACACTCGAGTAAAGTGCGCGTCTCGCATCTGGCGCAGCAGTTCCTCATCTTCGGCGAGGTTCAGCGAGGCTTCCGTAAAGAGTGAGAAAGGATGCTTGTGCGCGCGCTGCCATTCGACCAGGTGGGGCAAGAGCTGTTTGACGCTCTTCTTGTTGCCGATGAAGTTGTCGTCAACCAGAAAGACCGGGCCGCGCCAGCCCATGCCGTGGATCTGGTCCAGTTCGGCAAGGACCTGCTCGGGGGTTTTGGTGCGCGGGCGACGTCCGTAGATCTCAATGATGTCGCAGAACTCGCAGGTAAACGGGCAGCCGCGCGAGTATTGCACGGCCATGGCGCTGTACCGCCGCAACTCCGCCAGGTGCAGGTGCGGTAGGGGGACCTGCATGAGGTCCGGCAGTTGGCGGCGCTGATAGGAGCGCTTGCCTTCGCCACGCTCCAGGTCTGCTGCCAGCTCGGGAATGATTTCCTCCGCCTCGCCTTCGACCACGTGGTCCGCGCGCTCGAGCAGGGGATCGTGCGCGCTGGTGATGGGGCCGCCCACCACGGTCTTCAAGCCCCGGCGCCTGCACCGGTCGATTTGCTCGTGCAGAGAGGGGCCCTGGACCATCATGGCGCTGAAGAAGGCTACGTCCGCCCACGCCAGGTCGGAGTCCGTGAGGCGCCGCACATTGAGATCCACCATGCGCCTCTCCCAGTTCGGAGGCAGCATGGCCGATACGGTCAGCATGCCAAGCGGCGGATACGCCGAGCGTTTGCCCTGGAATGGCAGGGCATGCTTGAAACTCCAGAACGTGTCGGGGAATTCCGGATAGACCATCAAAACCTTCATGAAACTCGACCTCCAAGAAAGTACCTTACCCGTCGTCCTGGAATGCCCGGACCTTCCAACTGAAAACCCGTTCTGCGCGAACTGAATTGCGACGAGGAAGGCCCTGCGAAGGCGTTGCCACTCTAGCACCATTCAGGGCAAGAAAAAATGAAAAAGCGCAGCCGAAGAAAAGTCTCAGCAAATCTTCGAGTTAAATGGCAGAGCAGGAGCAACTCGGATAGAATGCGACCGACCGGCCGGTCGCGAGGAGCGACGGGAGTTGACTCACCAAGACGCCGATGCCAGGGAGATCGCTGTGACGCAGTCGGCTCCCAACTCCAATTCGACTATTACACGCTTGATTCTGGTTCCCAGCCTCATCACTCTGGCGGTCACGCTCCTGCGGTTGGTCGGCGAACTGGAACACTGGTCCAGAGCCTTCTTCAACCCTGAGGCTGGCGGGTTATGGTCGATCGTCGGGATCACCTGGCTTCCGTTAGTCTTTGGGATCTACTTCGCAGTGAAACTTGTGCGGCGCGGCGAAGTTCCGGCGTCTTCCTGGAAAGCAATTCTTGTTGCGGTCCTCGGATGGGTCCTCATATTCGCAAGCCAGTTCCTGGGCCGAAAATATGTCTATCCTCACGGCTTCAAAGCGACCCTGATCTTTCTCTGGGCCATGTGGGGCCTCGCGGGCCTGATCCAACTCTGGGGATGGCCGGGGCTCTTCAAAGTGCTCCTCGGTTATGGCTATGCCGCGCGCGTGCCTGTGGTCATCGTGATGTTCCTGGCGTTCCAGGGCCACTGGGGAACACACTATGACGCCTTCCCGCGTGGATGGCAGTCCGCGGGCCTCTGGTCGGACTTCCTCTGGTTGGGATTCGTGCCGCAAATGGTCTTCTGGGTGGGCTTCACGCTGGTATCAGGAGCCCTGTTCGGCAGTATCGCGGGTGCGATCGTTCACGCGCTGCGCCGCGCCCCGCAGCCCGCGTAGAGACGGCCCGGCGGGCCGTCTCATGGCGAGACGTTCCAGCGGAACGTCTCTACCGGAGTTCGACCGCTCGGCCGGTGCGGATCGATTCTTTCGCCGCGTCGATGATCTCGTTGACGCCCACGTTCAGTTCCGGCGCCACCATGCCCTCGATCGGTTTGTTGTTTCGGACGCAATACAAGAAATAAGCGATGGGGTTGCGCTTCTCGGGAGGCAGCGATGGGCATTCCACTGGCTTGCCGGCAACATCCTGAGCGCCGATCTCACTTTTCGCGGGGGCAAACAACAGGCCATCGCCCATGACCAGGAAGCTTCCTTTGGGGCCGAAGAACTGCGCCTGCCCCAAACCGTACGGCCAATCCCACGACGGCAGCAGGACGGCAGTGGCGTCAGGATACTCCAGCAGCACCACGGCGTCATCCTCGACGGCGTTGTGCTGTGCGGTCTTGAGTTTGAGCGAGTACGCGTATACGCGCCGGGGGCGGCCTTTCACCCAGAGCGCCCAGTCGGCGCCGTAGCAGCCGAAATCCATCAGCGCGCCTGCGCCGTTCTTGGCGGGGTCGTAGAGCCATTCGGTGAAATACTTCGACGTGCCGATTTCCTTCGGCCCCTGGTGGCCGAATTCGATGATCATCTTCTGGACGGGACCGAGGCCGCCCTCCTTGAGGCGCCGGTAAGCTTCCTGCGTCGCCGGCGCCCAGGCGTTCCAGTAATTCACCATCAATTTAATTTTCGCCTCGTGTGCCAGGCGCAGCATCTCGCGCGCGTCCGCGCCCGAGGCCGCCATGGGCTTTTCCGTCGAGTGGTGGATGTGACGCTTCGCGCACTCGCGCAGAATCGCGAGATGCCGGTCGTTCGCCGTGGTGACAATAACAGCCTCGGGCTTGGCCTCATCGAGCATCTGGACATAGTCCGCATAGAACTTCACGCTTGCTGGGACCTGTGCCTTGGCTTTTGCTACCAGGTCGGGATGCGGGTCGGCGATGGCCACCAACTCCGCGTCCGGCTCCTGCGCAATCGTTTTCAGCATTCCCCAGACGTGATCGTGGTCGAGCCCGACGACCGCGAGGCGCGTCTTCGTCCCTTGCGCATTCGCAAGTGCGCCCAGCAGTGGAACGGTGAGGATTAGAAATAGGAGTTTTTCCAACATGGCGTCACCTTCCCAGTCAAAAGAATCAGCGAGGGGATTCTACTACAGGCGGGCGTATCTTGGGCCGGGGTTCGGAGTTCGACGATGCGTTGCCGGCCACCGGAAAGGTGCAGGTAGCGGTGTGCCGTCGCAGTTCCAGATCAGATTAGACGCTTTCCATGGGCCACGATGTAGCCGGCAAAGTTGGTGGGGCGGGCATCAGCGAGGGCGCGAGAAGAGTACAGATGGAGCTCAAGGTCCAGGCTGCAGTCCAGCGCCAGTTCCGAGCCGAGGCGAATCCGTTCCGCTAAGCTCATGTTGTCCGCGTCAGGGGAGAAAACTGCCAGGTCGATGTCACTTTCCTCGTTAGCCTCACCCGTGTACTGCGAGCCGAACAGGTAAGCGGCATCGATGCGAATCTTTTTCCGAAGGTACTCCAGCCCCTGCTCGATGATCGAATTCACAGTTTCTGTTTCAGCCATGCGAAAAACTCCTCTGTAAATACGCTGAGCCGATCAACCTCTTCTGCCGATACCTCGAGGGGCGCTTCACTCAAGCCCTCTGGGTACCGCGACCCCGCATAATAGCGGGTCAGGTCCTGCAATCTCAGCAGTTGGTCTCGCGGGACGTCCAGGCCGCAATGCTTGAGAAGCTTGGGCAAGCTGTGGATACGAGGTGGAACCGTGCGACTGCGATAGAGTATTAGCGCCTTTAGCGCCTTCTCGATGGACTGTTGAAGGAAAAACAAGGCCTGCGGGTACAGTCCGCCTTGGTGCAGGATATTGGCCGCCGCTAGATCAGATTCCGCGTAGCGCAGCCATCTTTGGACCTGTTCATCCATCTTTTCCTTATGCGCAATTGTATCAGAGTCGAGTTGAACCTGCCGGGGGACGATCTCTTCTCGGTACTCCAGCGGTCACCCATGTTGGTCCCGACGACTCACTCCGCGCGTGGAGGGTTGGCGCACTGTTCAGCAGAATCAGGATCGCCCTCCCTTGTCAATATCCTCGGGCAATGCTTACCGTTTCAGCGCGAGTTGAAGCGCAGGGGCAATTCTCACGAGAAAGTCGTGGATGCGCTCGAAGGCGAGGCCGAAGACGAACCACGCAGGAGCGTACTCGAAAGTGATGAGCCCGCGCACGTTGCCGGGAAAATTCGAATAGTCCCACGGGCACTTGCCGGTAAGCTTGCGCAATATCCAGCCGGTAACAAATTCAATAACCCAAATGCCGAGCAGGTAGGCGAGTCCGCGCCACACCCAGAAATGCACGCGCAGGAAATTGTGGACGGGTTCGCCCAGCGGAGCCAGAAGGCCGTAGATCGGAAACATCCAAAGGTAAGTGTGACCCACGAGGCGCCAGTCGCGCTGTTTCCGCCGGGGCTTCTCGGTGATCGCGCTCCACGCTACCTCGAAGCACCAACCGAGCAGGCCGTAAATGCAGAAGCGAATGAGCATGGCCGTGCATTGTAACCCGCTTTTCGTCGAAGGCTGACCGCTCGGAGTAGATGGATGAAAGGCCGTCTCTCCCGGAATTTCCACTACACGGTTTCGCCGCAGGGCGCTGCCACAACCGATTTGCCCACGACGCCAGCCGGACACAGTAGTTCCTCATGGGAGGGTGCCGGCGTTTGATGCGGATAATATAGGGATAAAAACCTTTTCTAACCCCCAAAAGATTTCGCTTGCTTTTTTCCTGGAGAGGAGTTAGTCTTTTTGATTGCCAGGACGAAGGTGAACGCGCAAGGGTGGTGCACATCGGCTTGGCAGGATTCCCCAGGAGGTCGGTACGAACAAGGCTTTCGATTAGGGGCTTGAAGCAAGTGGGCCACATGCAAGAACCCTTCCCGCCTGTTTCGACCCCCTGAGTTCAAAGCACAGAACCGAGCTGCCACAGACGCGGCAGTTTGTGCGTGCGTCGGGCAGTGTGGGGTGTCAGTTGCTCGCAAGGTTGTTGGGATGGATGCTCCTGTTGGCCGCGGGAGGATCGATCCCAGCGACCTCGGCCCCCGGAAAAATGGGGTGCCCGCTGGAAAGAGGTTCCCGGAGACACGAGTCGGCCGGGAACACTCAGCGATCTTTGAAAACTGAATAGTGTGGCGTCTACCTAGTGCTTGACGCGGTTTTCAGCCGTCAGGACCTGGCCATCAGCGGGAGCGTAAGAGGCTGCTGTTGAGGTCGGGAGGCTGGAAGCTGCGGTCTGTCCGGAACAGTGGACCCGGGCAGATAATTCTAAGAAGGCGAATCTGGCAACAAAAGACAGTTGACAGTCGAAAGTCGAAAGTCGGCAGCGAAAACCCGCGGAGGGTTTGGAACTGTTGACTAGGAACTGGAGATTGCCGATTGTGCTTGGTGTGTTGAGCAGATTTTATGGTCAAGCTACTAAGGGCGTACGGTGGATGCCTTGGCGCCAGACGGCGACGAAGGACGTGGCTACCTGCGAAAAGCCTCGGGGAGGGGGAAGCACCCTTTGATCCGGGGATCTCCGAATGGGGAAACCCTTCCGGGTAAAACCCGGAAACGGCCCGCTGAATCCATAGGCGGGTGCGAGCGAACCCAGGGAAGTGAACCATCTCAGTACCTGGAGGAAGAGAAAGCAACTGCGATTCCGTTAGTAGCGGCGAGCGAAAGCGGAACAGCCTAAACCCAGCGTTCCTCATTGCGCCATTGAACCATTGTTTCATTGCATCATTGCAAGAACGAGCTTGCCGGCTGTCTTCAATGAACCAATGACTCAATGAATCAATGACTCAATGCGGAGCGCTGGGGGTTGTAGGGCGTGCGTCGGTGTAGAACCGGAGAGTTATCAATCCGGCCGCTAGTCGAATGACCTGGAAAGGTCAGCCAAAGAATGTGATAGCCATGTAGGCAAAAGCGGACTGGACTCTTACGCGCGTTCCTGAGTACCGCGGGGCACGAGAAACCCCGCGGGAAGCTACGGGGACCATCCCGTAAGGCTAAATACGTTCTGGCGACCGATAGTGAACCAGTACCGTGAGGGAAAGGTGAAAAGCACCCCGGCGAGGGGAGTGAAAAGTACCTGAAACCGTATGCCTACAAGCAGTCGAAGGGCTACGTCTGGGTGGCAACATCCAGGCAGGCCTGACGGCGTGCCTATTGCATAATGAGCCGGCTAGTTATTGTCCGTCGCCAGGCTAAGCCATGATCTTCCGGTTGCGACCGGGAGGGAGCGAGCCGCAGCGAAAGCGAGTCTGAATAGGGCGTTCAGTGGCGGGCAATAGACGCGAAGCGGGATGATCTACCCTTGGTCAGGGTGAAAGCCGCGTAACAGCGGCCGGAGGCCCGAACCGGTGTTGGTTGAAAACAGCTCGGATGAACTGAGGGTAGGGGTGAAAGGCTAATCAAATTCCGTGATAGCTCGTTCTCCTCGAAATAGCTTTAGGGCTAGCCTCGGATGATAGCTCACGGTGGTAGAGAACTAGATGGACTAGGGTCCGTTAACGGATACCGAATCCAACTAAACTCCGAATGCCGTGAAGCAGAGTCCGGGAGTCAGACAGCGGGGGCTAAGCTTCGTTGTCGAGAGGGAAATAGCCCAGACCGCCAGCTAAGGTCCCGAAGGCGTGGCTAAGTGGGAAAGGAAGTGAAGTCGCTCAGACAGCCAGGAGGTTGGCTTAGAAGCAGCCATCCTTTAAAGAAAGCGTAACAGCTCACTGGTCGAGCGACTTTGCGCCGATAATTCAACGGGGCTCAAGCCACGTACCGAAGCTGCGGACTCCGAACCATTGAGTCATTGAGTGATTTAGCGATTGAGTGATTTAGTGATTTTGAGATTGAAAATACCTTTCAATCGCTCAATCACCAGATCACAAAATCACCCAATGCCTCAATGGTTCGGATTGGTAGAGGAGCGTTGCGTACAGTTTGAAGCGGGACCGCGAGGGCCCGTCGACCGTACGCAAGTGACCCTGCCGGCATAAGTAGCGATAACGGAGGTGGGAACCCTCCGCGCCGAAAGTCTAAGGTTTCCTGAGAAAGGTTAATCCGCTCAGGGTCAGTCGGTCCCTAAGGCGAGGCCGAAAGGCGTAGCTGATGGACGGCCGGTTAATATTCCGGCACTGCGGCGGAGGCGTTATCACGAGGCGGGGACGCAGGAGGCTAACGGAGAGTGCCCCATTGGACATGGGTCTTGCGCGCCTCAAGGAGGATCCGGCAGGCAAATCCACCGGGTCGGTTCAAAGCCAACTCTGAGGGGTGAGCCGACGGGCCTTGCGCCCGGTAAAGTCCGTGATGTCACGCTGCCGAGAAAAACCGCTAAGGAGTCTCTTCCGCAACCGTACCCCAAACCGACACAGGTAGACGAGGTGAATATCCACAGGCGCTTGAGAGAACACTCGCTTAGGAACTAGGCAAATTAACTCCGTAACTTCGGAAGAAGGAGTGCCTCGCTAGGGTTTACAGCCCGAGGAGGCCGCAGCGAATCGCGCTCTGCGACTGTTTAACAAAAACACAGGTCTCTGCTAAGTCGAACACGACGTATAGGGGCTGACGCCTGCCCGGTGCCGGAAGGTTAAAGGGAGAGGTCATGTCCCGACGCAAGTCGGGACGGCAGCTTCGAACTGAAGCCCCGGTGAACGGCGGCCGTAACTATAACGGTCCTAAGGTAGCGAAATTCCTTGTCGGGTAAGTTCCGACCTGCACGAATGGCGTAACGATAGAGCGACTGTCGTGGCGAGTGACTCAGCGAACTTGTAGTACCGGTGAAGATGCCGGTTTCCCGCACCTAGACGGAAAGACCCCGTGCACCTTTACTACACCTTAGCCTTGAACTATGGGGTTGTCTGCGCAGGATAGGTGGGAGGCTTTGAACCTGGGCTTTTGGGTCCGGGGGAGCCAACGGTGAGATACCACCCTGATGATTCTGTGGGTCTAACCTTCGCCCGTGATCCGGGTGAGGGACACGGCTAGGCGGGTAGTTTGACTGGGGCGGTCGCCTCCTAAAAGGTAACGGAGGCGCCCGAAGGTGGGCTCAGATGGTTTGGAAATCCATCGTCGAGTGCAAGGGCATAAGCCCGCCTGACTGCGAGACCAACAAGTCAAGCAGACACGAAAGTGGGGCCTAGTGATCCGGTGGTTCTGCATGGAAGGGCCATCGCTCAACGGATAAAAGGTACGCCGGGGATAACAGGCTGATCGCTGCCAAGAGTTCACATCGACGCAGCGGTTTGGCACCTCGATGTCGGCTCATCGCATCCTGGAGCTGTAGAAGGTTCCAAGGGTTGGGCTGTTCGCCCATTAAAGCGGTACGTGAGCTGGGTTCAGAACGTCGCGAGACAGTTCGGTCCCTATCTGGTGTGGGCGTAGGAGATTTGAGGGGAGTTGTCCTTAGTACGAGAGGACCGGGATGAACAGACCTCTTGTGTACCAGCTGTCACGCCCGTGGCACGGCTGGGTAGCGAAGTCTGGAAGTGATAAACGCTGAAAGCATCTAAGCGTGAAGCACGCCCCAAGATCTGATCTCCCAAGGGTGAGCCGTGGTTCGCTACCATGGCGATCCCTCTGAAGGGCCGCGGAAGACTACCGCGTCTATAGGCCAGAGGTGTAAGTGGGGTAACTCACTCAGCTTACTGGTCCTAATCGCCCGTTCGGCTTGACCATAAATCTGCTGAACACACTGTAGCGGCGGTCTATGACCGCCGAGTTGTCAGTGGTCAGTTGTCCGTCGTCAGTTGCGACAACCACCGCTGACCGCGCCTTCACAAGCACCGGTGCTGGGTGCTGGGTTTTGGGTTCTGGGGTCCTTCCCCAGTCCCGAATCCCGAGTCCCCAGTCCCGAAAGTTTACGACGCCACACTATTCAGAGAAGCTGTCAGCCATCAGCTCTCAGCCTTCAGCCGGAATCTTCGCGCTGACCGCTGATAGCTGAGCGCTGATGGCTTCTTCAACAAGTTTCCGGCGATCATACCGGAGGGGTTCCACCCGTTCCCATCCCGAACACGGTAGTTAAGCCCTCCAGGGCCCATGGTACTGCACGGGGGACCGTGTGGGAGAGTCGGTCGTCGCCGGGATTAAAATTCAGTCGACAGTCCACAGTTGACAGTCGACATTAAGAACGTAGGGGCGGGCCTTGTGCCCGCCCTTTTGCTTTTGGGCCCCGGGAGACTTAAATTGGAGGCTGTTATGTCACAGTTCGCGGTTAGAAAAAGTGGCGATTACATTCAGGTTGTTTGTCCAACTTGCGGTCAAGCGTGTGAGCTTGACTTTTTAGGGCTCGATCCCTCGATTCCCCTGATTAGAATCACGTGCAAGCTGTGCAAGAACTCGCTTGAGGGCAAACTCGATCGAGCCGGCAGTGGCTTTTACGCTCTCAGCAAGGACAAAAGCTGATAGCTCCGGCCGGACCGTGAAAAGGAGGGGACATGCGTTTAGGCGGTTTGTGGCAAAGGCCCGCCAGATGGAATGCGCCGTTAAGGTACCTGGCGACCGGTGTCCTGTCGAGCTCGATTTCACTGGTAGTGTATGCCGGCGCACACGCGCAAAAGCTGTCACCAGGCGCTATGCCGTTTACTCCCACCAGGATTGACTGGCTTACGACGACACTCCAGGCATCGTTGCGCACTGAGAACTTGCAGACGGATGGGTTCCTGCTTCAGATCACATCACCGGACCCTGAGACAATCTTGATATACGTTCGCTACATGCCCACCGTGAACCGAGAAGTTATGAATACGAACATTGATGCAGCCAGGAAGGTGATTCAAATAACCGCCAGGAGTTACGGATGGGATACCTGGCTAAGGGTTCGCGAGGATATTCAGCTTGTAAAATCAGACAAAGACAACTGACGCCGCCGGGAGACCTCGAAGGTCGTGGTGGGCCCTTTCATGCCCGCGACGCTACAGCCCACGGTTTGGTAAACATGCCGTGGCCAAATCCTCGATCCTTTTCCAAGCATCCAACTCTTATCCACAAGGAGGATCCATGTACGCGATTACAGGTGCAACGGGAAACACGGGAAGCGTGATTGCCGAGAAGCTGCTGGCGCGCGGGGAAAAGGTTCGGGTGATTGGCCGCGATGCGACGCGTCTCGCGCCATTGGTCTCCAAAGGCGCCGAGCCGTTTGTGGCCGACGTGACCGACGCCGCCGGGCTCGCCAAGGCCTTTGCCGGAGCCACCGCCGTCTACGCCATGGTGCCGCCCAATCTTGCCGCCCCGGACGCGCGTGCTTACCAGGAACAAGTCTCAGACTCGCTCGTCGCCGCTCTGCGCCAAGCCGCGGTGCGGAAGGCCGTCGTGCTCAGCAGCTTCGGCGCCGAAAAAACGGAGAAGACCGGCCCCGTCCTGTCGCTTCACAACCTGGAGCAAAAGCTCGACGGTATCCCAACGCTAGACGCGGTCTACCTGCGCGCGGGCTACTTCATGGAGAACCTTCTGCCGCAAGTGGGAGTGATTCAGACCTTCGGGATGATGGGCGGGCCATTGCGCGCCGACCTGCGTCTGCCCATGATCGCCACGCGCGACATCGGCGCCGTGGCCGCCGAGCTATTGTTGAAGCCCGACTTCACCGGCAAGCAGGCGCGCGAGCTGCTCGGCCAGCGCGACGTGAGCTACGCCGAACTCGCGCCCATCGTCAGCCAGGCCATCGGCAAGCCGGGCCTCATGTACATGCAACTGCCGCCCGAGCAACTCAAGCCGGCGTTCATCCAGATGGGTATGTCCGCGAGCATGGCCGACTTGATTCTGGAAATGTCGGAGGCACTGAACTCCGGCTACATGGCGCCGCTCGAGCCGCGCTCGGAGCGGAATTCCACGCCTACTTCCATCGAAACCTTCGTCGCAGAAGTCTTCGCCCCGCGCTTTCAAGGGAAGTCAGCGAGCGCCTGAGCCGGAACAGAGTCGACAGTCCACAGTCGACAGTCAACAGTAGCAGCCAGGGGTTCGGAACTTCCGAGCCCTTTTTGCTTTTTCCCGACCCCCTACTTCCGACTTCCCACTTCCGATTTTCGCCTTCTCCCTAAATCCTAGATCCTGCCTTTCCCCCGACTTCCTACTTCCGACTTCCTATTTCCGCTCTTATCCCTAATCCCTGATCCCTAATCCCCGCTCTTTTCCCGCTTGCATTTCCCACCTTGCAGGTATATAGACCGTTATAGTCATATCGTGGTTATCAGCCGGAGGGCTCACACATTGCAAATACGGCGATGGGTGGTCCGCCGGTGTAATGCGGAAGGATCTCCCATGGGCAGTCCATCTATGCGTAGACCTGGCGGCAATTGGTCCGTTTCCAGGATCGACAAAGCCGAACACTATCAGACAGTTTTGTATGAGATTGACATGCTCCGTTATTCCTATTTCCAAATCCTCAGACCCCCGGACGCGGCCACAGAGGCAGACGTTTGGGCCTATCTAGAGTCGTTCTTGGTCCACTATAGAAACTTGCTAGACTTCTTCGGAAAGACGAACGCTAGGAATACAGACCTTACTCTCAGTCACCCCGACATGATATGGTCAGTTGAGGCGGGTTTGGCCAATCGCCGGCCCAGCGACAACACTCTCGCCGAGATGCGTGAACACGGCCAGAAGCTCTGGCACAAATATGAGGACAGCGAGGAAAAGGACGATACCATTTCGAGATATCTCCAGCATTGCACCACGTTCAGGGTATCTCCCAAGGAGTGGTATCCCATCGGGATGATGTCCGAAATTAAAGACCTGCTGAAACGATTCGAGGGCCACCTTCCCGAATTCAAGCCCGCGACTCGATCCGGCCAAATCAATCGCGCCCGCTTTCTGGGGGGTGAATCGGCTAGCACGCATTCGGGCGGCTAGGGAGAGCCAAACTGGCCAGCGCACAATAGTTCTGTAACTGCGCGGCTGGCAACTGGGGGAAACGAAAAGCCGCAGCCTTTAAGAATAAGGCTGGGACCTGTTAGCACCTTAGGGCAAGAGTTCAAGATGAAGGAGCGCATCCATGCCCCAGGTCGATTTCCATGCGGCGCTTAGGAGGCAGCTTGGATTTCTAGAAAGCTCGTGTAGGAGTTTTGACGAGGGCTTTCAGGACGAAGCGATCCGGATTGCCCAATGCACCCGCGTCATGATGCACGACACGAGAAAACAGACGTCCGTGCTCACGCACTTAGGGGCGAAAAACATCAAGCTGACGTCAACCTGCAAAGACATCGCGTCGATGCTGCGTGATCCGAAATCGCTCGCGTTCGGCGGAGGCCTCCAGATGTACAACGGCATGGGGCGCTTCGCGATGGGTCCCGATGGAACAAAGTATTTTCCCAAGCTTGGGGGCGGGATGTTTCGTTGTGAACTTCCCGTAGAGGATTGGTGGGCGCAAACGGTTTTTGTTCTTGACCCCGAAACTTGGGTGTCCCGAAAAGAAGTAGTTCTCTCTGCAGCAGACAAAGATGGAGGGGCTCATGTTGATGCGTCTCTCAACCCACAATACGAGCGCCTAATAGAAAGCGGAGACCTGGGGTACTTTTCTGATCAACACGGAACCCAGATTCCCGTCTCCGGGCACCACTATGTTGCCCTACGCCAAATGGGACATGAGCTGCTAACTAGCCCTATGCTCCTCGCATTAGGAAAATGGATCACTTCCACGTAGCGGGTAGCGCAGACCCGCTCTTGGGGTCTGCGGCATTTTCCGTGCACGAGCCGCGGACCCGCAAATCAGGTCCGCGCCGCCAGCTACCAACTCCTGCAATGTGAGGGGTAAATGGATGACCAGCCGCCAATCGATGCCTTCGCTGTCTGGGCAGAGGCTGAAGGTCAAGCACGCCCTCTCCTGATGATCGGCCTTACGTTAGCCAGACTCTTCGACGACATTGTTGTGCCTTACCAGACCGGCGAACCGTTCTTTGTGGACGGCGTACCAGTTAAAGGCAAAGAACTAAAGCGCATCAAGATCTTAAGGGCGATGCCAGGGCTCAGCAACTCACTCGCACTCTTCAATCGAACCCTCCATTCGGGGGATCCGAAGCTTCAGCAGATTTACGGCGACCAATACCATACGCGCCTCGAAGCGATTCTCCGACAACGTACGGAGGACGTCACAGGCCAGATCATCAAGGCCTATGACCGGGCCATTAAGCCTAGCATTAAGGACTATCTGCCTCGGCGAGAAGAATTAATTGGCATGGCGGCGAAAGTCTTTGTCGAGGCTATGAAAAGCCTCGGAGGCGCGTAGCGCAGAGCCGCCCACGGGATCTGCGGCTTTCTTCGCCGACGAACCGTGGACCTGCCGATTAAGTCCACGCTACCAGCTGCAAATGTGCACGTTTTAACTGGACGAAGCGGGTAGCGCACAGTTGCTCTGTAACCGTGCGGCTCGTAACCTGGGGAAGGAAATCTTTCAAGATGCAGACGGGATATTCAGTCAAAGCTCACTACCTTGACGCTTCTGCTCTCGTGAAGTTGGTCGCCGATGATCCGGACGAGGAGCCCGGGCGGGACGTCC
>JAIQGA010000406.1 GCA_020072925.1 Terriglobia bacterium
TCTTTTCTCACCACTCGCCCGGGCCGCTTCAAAAGCGCGGTGAGAACCTGAAAGGGTTGTCGCGGGAGTTTGGTTCTTAGCCCCTGCTTGCGGAGTTCACCCGCTTCGAGATCCACCTCAAAGTCAGCGAAACGGGCGTGACGCGAGGGCCGTGGGACTTCTTCCATTCCACACCCCACACCCATGGCTTGACGGGGACTTCGCTGGGCATTGGGATACCAATATCTTACTCAAAATGCAAGTATACAATCTGTTCTATTCTCCTCGGTGATTACACACACCTGAGCAGGCCCGCGGATGGCACAGGGGGAGGTGGCCGCAATTTGCGACCACCTCGTTTGTATGTTTGGCATTCGTAGAAACTCGGCGCGTTCTCAGAGGTGCTTCACGCCAGGATCCCGCGGACCATGGTGGTAGTCTCGGCGACCTGATCGGAATAGCGCGGGTAGAGGCCGATAATCGTGGCGTCGCTGGGCTTGATATTTTTGTATGCCCATTCGATCGCCTTGCGCTTCTCTTCCGCCGACCCGCAGCGGCGCCCGGCGCCCAGGACTTTGTAGACGAGGCAAGGCTTAGTCACCCTGCGTACGGCTGCGGCCATTTTTGGCGGGTCGGAAGCAATCCAACCTTCGTCCAGGGGAAGCGTGCCAATTTCTTTCATCCAATCTTCTGGATGGCGCGTAAGGTAATGCAGCCCCGCCATGTAAAAGTCGTTGGGGAAATCCTTCTCTCCCAGCGCGTCGAGGATAGCGGGATTGTGGGTGGAGATTCCTGCCAACGTCCCCAGGTCGTGGACCCGGTCGATGTACGTCTTGACCAAGTCGATCTTCCCCGCGCGATAGAGAATGTCCGTCGCCATCCCGTGGAAGGCGACGCCGATGGGCTTGAATTCCATCGCCGCCTGCGCGCACTTGATGGTGCCTTCAAGGATGGCCTCCGGAGTCCGGGCCATCTTCTCGTCGTAGTGCCAGGATGCCGCCAGGCAGATGAACTGGATTTTCCCGCCGGCCTCGCGAAGCTTGGGAATGTGTTGCTTCATTCCGTAATTGAAGCTCGCCTGCCAGGTGTTGATGCCCGCCTTCTCGCAATCGAGGAGCAATTTGACGATCCGCTCGTCCGTAAACCACTCGCGCATGTGCTGGTCGTACTGACGATTGACGTGGGAATAGCCGTACATGGGATTACTGCCCACAATCAGCCGTGTGACGTGATGCGGCCCGAGGCCCACCGTGGGCAGCAGGTTTGAGCTTTCCGCCCTCAGCGTCCCCGGCGCCATGAGGCTGGCGGCCACCACGGTGGCGCTCTTGAGGAAATCGCGACGGCTGTTATCGAGCGAAGACGAATCCGCGCCCTCGTGCGGCTTGGATGACGACGAATTAGCGGCCATTGGACTCTCCTTGTGGATGCGACTCTCTTTATGGCGGAGGACGCTACGCCTTGCGCGGCCGTATGTCAACCTGAATTCGGTCTTCGCTCGACACGACGGTACACTTGGCAGTGCTTACCCTGTTTTCGGGTATTACAGGTGAGGCGCAGCGCGAGCCTCAGTGCGCCAGGAAGACCGCAAACAGGCGCACGCCCACGGTGCTGATCGGGGCCAGCAGGCCACCGAGTATGATGAGGTCGGGCGGCCGGTTGTAGCGAAGAATCTCGGCCACCAAAATCAAGGTTGCAAGCAGCAGCAAGGTGAGGGAGATTCCACGATGAAAGCGGCTGACCTCCGCGACCAGCCAGGCGTCGAGCGGGCGCTCGATTTCACGGCCTTGGTGGGAATCCGTACACTGAGGCTTGACGCCGCAGGTATTGCAGGCATGTGCAGGCGCGCGATAGTGGGCCACACGGCGCGCGTGGTCGGTCTCGACGCGGAGGAGTTCCTGGCCGACCGGGCATTTCCAGGCGTCGCGCTGGTGCTGATAAGTGAAGCCCGCCGTCTGGTACTGCAAGGAACGCCGGTGCGAAAGTCGCGCCAGCGCCTCGAGACCTGCAGCGATCAGGATCAGCAGGAGAGCATAACCCGTCGTCAGCAAAACCTCGGGATGAATGCCGAAGATCATGCGCCCTCTCCCGGGGCATTCACAATTTCCCGAAAGAGAATCTCCTTCGGTTCTTCCAGAGTCACCGGCGGCCTCATGTAGCGAACCGCCAGCCATGCGAGATAGACGACCGGCAGCGTCCCGCCCAAAATGAACAGCGCGTCACCGGGCAGGCGAAGCCATTCGATCAGGGCATTGCCGGAGCTGGTGAGGAACTTGAGCGAGCGCGCGTCGAAGTAGCCGGTGCTCACGGAATGATAGAGCTGGAGAATGCCGAGAGGGAATAGCGTGGCAAAAACCATCCAGGCAAGGCCCAGATTGAGGGACCAGAAGCTGACCTTGGCCGCGCGGTCGGACCAGCGCTTCTCCGGGACCATGTAGCGCAGGCAAAACAGCGCCAAGCCGACGGCGAGCATCCCGTAAACGCCCATCATCGCCGCATGGCCGTGGTTGGCCGTCAGCGCCGTGCCGATTTCGTAATAAGAAACGATGGGCAGGTTGATGAGAAAACCGAAAATGCCCGCGCCCAGGAAATTCCAGAAGCCTACGGAAACCAGAAACATCACCGCCCAGGTGTGGGGAAAGGGCGAGCGCGTTCGGGTGCCCTGATGCGCTCCCAACTGGAGGAAGCTCCAGGCCTCCAGGGTGAGGAAGGTGAGGGGCATCACCTCTGCGGCGGAGAAGAAAGCTCCCAGCGCCATGTGCACCGCCGGCTCGCCGGAGAAGTAAACGTGATGCATGGTGCCGATGACCCCGCCCGCCGAATACAGCAGGATGTCGAGGTACACCATGGTCAGCGCTGTGCGCTCCGCCACCACGCCCAGCAGCACGAAGATGTACGCCACCATGATGGTGGTGAACAATTCCAGGAAATCTTCCACCCACAGGTGCACGACCCAGAAGCGCCAAAAGTCGGTCGAGGTGAAATGGGAACTCGGCTGCGCCAGGAGTCCCACGGCGTAAAAGGCGGGAATGGAAAGCGCGGAAAAGAAAAAGAGCCACGGCAGGTTGCCCAGATTTTCCCCTTGCAGGCGGCCGCGCAAACCCCGGAAGAGCATGACCACCCAGAAGACCAGACCCAACGTCAGCAGAATCTGCCAGAATCGTCCGAGGTCGAGGTATTCGAATCCCTGATCGCCGAACCATGCCCAGCCCCGGTGAATCAGGTGCTGGATGCCGGCGAATTCTCCGAACAAGCTGCCGAAAACGACGATGGTGAGCGCGACCAACAATCCGTAAGCGAGCACGTTCTGGTGGCGCGGTTCGCGCCCGGCGATCATCGGGGCCAGGAAGATGCCCGCGGCGAGGTAGGAAGTCGCCACCCAGAAAATCGCCAGTTGCAGGTGCCAGGTGCGCGCCAGGTTGAAGGGCAGAAGTCGGGCCAGATCGAGACCGAAAAAGTTGGATAGCTCGGCGCGATAGTGTTGCGTGGCGCCTCCGAACAACGTCTGCAGCAGGAAAAGCACAGCCATCACGAAGAAGAACCACGCGGTAGCGCGTTGAGCCGGCGTGAGCGCGACTTCGTCCGGCGGGCGGAAGGAAATGGACTGCGGTTGGCGTCCGTGCCAACCCAGGAAATTCCAGCGGCCAAAGGCCCCCAGCAGCAGGCCGATCCCGCCTAATAAGGCGATGAGCGAGAGCACGCTCCAAACGATGGTGTCAGCCGTGGGGTGATTATCCACCAACGGCTCGGGCGGCCAGTTGTTCGTGTAGGAATACTTCAAGCC
>JAIQGA010000085.1 GCA_020072925.1 Terriglobia bacterium
GGGTGATGTTTATTTCCATCACCATTGACACTTTCCGTTCGCGCGCGCTTTTCCGCGTGGCGCGCAAATACAACAGCCAAGCCCTGGAGGCCGACGCGCTGCACTTCTCGACGGACGTTTACAGTTCGAGCGTGGTGATTCTGGGGCTGATTCTGGTCTTCATTGCCGACCAGAAGCGCATTCCCTGGCTTCACGTGGCCGACCCGGTGGCGGCGTTGGCCGTGGCGGGAATCGTCGTTTACATCACCTTCCGGCTGGGAAAGCGCACGGTCGACGCGCTGGTGGATGCGGCCCCCTCCGATGCCTCCCGGCGCCTCGCGGAACTGATTCCCCGCGTGCCCGGCGTGCTTAACCTGGACCGGCTGCGTGCGCGCCAAAGCGGCAGCCGACTCTTTGTGGACCTGGTGCTGACGCTGGAGAGCAACATCCCCCTCGAACACGCGAAGTTGGTCGCGGACATGGTCGAGGCGGAGGTGCACGGACTCTATCCCACCGCCGACGTGGTTATCCACACCGCGCCGCGTGAACCTTCCTCCCAGGACGTGGTGGAGCGAATTCGCTCCGTGGCTCACCGCAGGAATTTCCAGATTCACGACGTCACCGCCTACGAGGTCGACGGCAAGGTCAACGTCAACCTGGACCTGGAAGTGGACCCCGGCCTGCGGCTGGCGGAGGCGCACGACCACGCCACCCAATTGGAACGGGATATCCAGAACGAAATCCCCGACGTGGACGAGGTGAATATCCACATCGAACCCCTCCAGAAAAGTGTGCAGTCTGCGAACGAAGCCCCCTTACCTCGTTCGGAGATGGAACGGAAGCTGGTCAAAATCGCCCGCGACATTCCCGGCATCATCGACAGCCACCTGGTAGAAGCCTATCAGGTGGCGGGGAACGTTCTGGTGCGTGTCCACTGCACGTTGGAGCCCGACCTTCCCGTGGCTCACGTTCACGACTTAACAGAAGATTTGGAGTTTCGCCTGCGCAAAGCCTTTCCGCGGATATTCAAGGTGAGCATCCACGCGGAACCCAAAGAGCGGGCGTAGGCACACGGACGCGCGGACCGTCGGTATCTTGGCGGTTCAGCCACGAGGGACAACGCACCTCTGTGCGCCATCCCTCGACGGGGAGTGACGATGGAAGCAGGGAGAAGGCTCGGAGCGATTAGCTCTTGGGCTTAACACCCGGCTTGGGGGCTGCGGCGGGCTTGCCGGCGGCAGATACGGGGGCCGGCGGCGTCGCGGCATCAGCGGCAACCGGGTTTGCGGTGTCGTACCGCTTGACCATGGCCTCGGTCAGGTCGATCTCCTTCGACGCGTAGTAGACGGGAATCTGGGCGCTATCCACGACCAGCGCGAAGCCGTTCTGCTGCGCGTAATCCCCGATCAGGCGCACCATCTTCTGCCCGATCAGCCGCACCGCGTCGTCCCGGTCTGCCTGGAACTCCGCGTTGGCATCTTCCGTCGAGCGCTTGAGCTGCTTCTGCTTCTCTTCCGCCTCGCGACTCAGGCGGCGCTGCTCCTCGTCACTGAGCGTGGCCGCCTGTTTCTGAAGCTGATCCTGAATGGACTGGATCTCCTGCTGAAGCCGCTGCAACTCCTGCTGCCGAGGCGCGTATTTCTTCTGCAGGTCCGCGAAGGCCTTTTTCCCCTCGGCGGTGCTGGCGATCGCCTCCTGGATGTTAATGACCCCGATCTTGCCAGTGCCCGCGGACGGAGCTTGCGCGTGGATTGTCGTCGGCCAAACTCCGAGGCAAAGCAAAACTGTGAGCGTGGTTGCTAAGTTCTTCATTCATACTCCTTGGTAAGTTGAAGTCAAGGTTGCAAGCATTATACTCCAAATTCTGCGTGCTTAGAACGTGCGGACCACCGTGAATCCCACCATCGATTTCCGCTCCTGCAACCGGAAGGGCGCGAAAAACTTGTACATGTCGTTACACGTCGCCTGATTTGGAAAAATAGAACACGGGGGAACGTTCTGCGGAGGCGTAACGATCTGGTTCATGCGCAGCCAGTTGTACCCGTAATAGAGATGGAATGGCGCGTTGACAATGGGCAAGACCACTTGCAGATCGAGCCCGGTGGAACTGCGCGGCTTGAAGTTCGTCCCCGAGATGGGCCTTAACACGCCGGGGATGGGGAAACTCGGGAATTGCGTGGAAAGCTGGTTCAAGGCGTTGGGCTCGAGTTTAAGCTGGCTGGTTCGCAGGATGAACGAGCTCCCCGCGTCAACGAAGTACCCGAGCGTGACCGGGCCCGCGATGGGAATGGTATATTCGGCATTTATCACAACCTCGGTGTCGCCTCCCGGGAAAATCGGAGACTCGTAAGGAAATTGCGTGTACGAGCCGCACGTCCCGACCTGTTTTCTGCCATCCACTCCGGTCGCCCAAATCTGATTCCCGAACTGGTCGCGGTTGCAGACCTGCTGGATCGACGGATAGAACGCCACCGGACTGATCGAGCGAATGTCGAAGCCACGAATGTCCTGCTCGCCGCCGATATAGAAACGCGAGAAGGGCGGCGCGACCTTTCCGCCGTAGCCCGTCGTCATCGCCGCCAGGAGCCGGACACCGATGGCCTGCGGCTTTTCCGAGCGCTTGTGCGCCACCGGGTGGAAGTACTTCGCCTCAATCGTCGGGGTGAGAGTATTGGTGTTGCCGCCCAAAATGCTGCCCGTGAACGCCACTGTTGCGGATAGGTATTTGCCGTGAGTGGGGTTCCAGGCATCATTGACCGTATTATAGAGATAGGTCGGCATGATGGTGCTGGAGGTAATCCCCGCCAGGGCGTTGGGCCCTGCCAATCCGCGGAAGTTGATCGCTTCGAAAAATGCCGTGGACGCCGGACTGAAGGTCTGCAGGCTGCTGCGTGAAAAGCTGTAGGTCACCCCCACGCGCGCGAAACTGCGCCGCAGCGGGTAGCTCGCGAACACGCTGAAGCCCGCGGAATTCTGCTGGAAATTCTGGGCAAAGAACTGGCCGTAGGGTGTCGCCGCCAGCGCCTGGGGATTGATTCCGGTATAAAACGCCGTCTGCCGGAGTTCATCGTATCGGTAATCGCTCTTGAAAATGGTGAAACCGGTGGTGATGGCCCGGTCAAAAAGGTAGGGCTCGGTAAAACCAAAGGAATACAGTTTTTGAAACGTTCCCCACTGGAACTGGAGGCTGAGCGTCTCGCCCAGGCCCAGGAAATTATTGGTGGAATAATTGATCCCCACGAAGTTCCCCGCCAGGCCGCTGACCCCACCGGAGAATCCGATGGAGTTTCGTCCCTTTTCTTTCACCTTCAGGGTAATGTCCACCGTGCTGTCTTTGGTGTTCTGCTTGATGTCGTAATCCTCTTTCTTCACGGTGTCAAAAAAGCCAAGCTGGTTAATGCGGAGCACGCTCAGGTCCCACAACTGCGAGTTGAAGACGTTGCCCTCATCCACCATCAGCTCGCGGCGGATCACCTTGTCGCGGGTTTTGGTATTGCCCGAAAACTGGATGCGATGGACGAAGAACTGCTTGTCTTCGTCGAAGTCCAGCGCCAGGTTGATAAGGCGTCGCTTGTTGTCAGGCTCGATGTTCGGCGAAGCGGTGAAGTTGATGTAGCCGTACATGCCGTAAAGCTTGGTGTAGTTCTCGATGGCCTTGCGGACCTTGGAAAGCGCGAAGATGTCGCCCGACTTCATCTGAAGAACCGGCATGATTTGTTTCTGCTGGAAGAGTTTGTTGCCGCGGATCACGAACTTGCCCAATCGGTATTGCACGCCCTCTTCGATGGGAATGGTCATATCGACGCGCTTGCCCCGCCCCCAGCTCCAGAAAAAGAACGGCAGGCGGTGGGAGGTATCCACCATCTTGGTCTGCGGATCTTTCGGCAGCGCGTAGAAGTATCCCCGATCGCGATAGAGGTCGCGGATATTTTCGAGATCTGCTTGGATCCGATCCTTATCGTAGGTCTTGTGGAACCAGTAGAAGAAGGGCGGGGCGCCGGCAGGGCGGGAATACTTCATGGCGCGTTCCAGCTTGGCTCGGGAAAAGATGGTGTTCCCCTGGAAGCGGATGTTCCCCACTTTGACTTTCGGGCCTTCCGCGACGATGAAGGTCAGGGCCACAGAGTTCGGGGGGATGTTGCGCGTGCGATGGCGTACCGTGGCAAACTGCCGCCCGTGCGCCGCGAGCATCTGCTCCAGCACCACTTCCGCGCGCTTGATCACCACCGGGTCATACTGGGACTGAATCGAAAGTCCCACCTTGCGCTTTTTGAACTCGTCAAGCACGTCGGAAGTCTGTACGGTGCTCAGGCCCTTGTAGTCGATGCTGCGGATCAGTTTCTTCTCCCGCAGGAAGAACGTCAGAATCTTGTTCCCATCCTTCGTGTCCGTGGCTTCAAGCCGGATGTCGTCAAAGTAGCCGGTGTTCCAGAGCGCCATGAAATCGCGCTCCAGCGCTCCCTCGTTGTAGACGTCGCCCTGATGGGTGAAAATGCGCGCGCGCAGGGTGGCCGCGGGAGCGCGGCGGTTGCCACGGAAAATGATGGATTCGACGGTCGGCTCGTGGGGGGGCGCGGCGGGCGCCTGAGCCGCGGGCGCGGCCTTCTCCGCCGGAGGCTGCTGCGCCGGAGCTTGCTTGGGAGTTTCCAGTTGCAGGTTCTGGGGCGCCTGGCCGGTGGGCGGCGGAGCGGGCTTCTGCGCGGGCTGCTGAGGTGCCTGCGCCGGCGGAGCTTGCGGTGTCTCCAGCTTGAGTTGCAGAGGGTTGGCTGGCTTTTCTTCCTTGGTCTTCTCGGGCGGCGTTTGAGGCTGGCTGGCCAGCTTCTCTTCCTTCTTTTTCTCGGGCGGCTTCTGAGACTGGCTGGCGGGCGCCTGGCTAGGGGGAGTCTGATCGGCGGGAGGGTTCTGCGCCCCCCACGCCAGAGCTGAGGACACGCTTAGGGCAAGCACGGCGAGCCCCGGCCACCCACACCTTCTCCCTTGTCGAATCAAGCCAGGGTTCGTCCTCAACAGATAGTCCTCTCCTCGCGACTCAATCTGAGCTCAGACCATCCGATGCCGGGAATTGGCCAGAAGTTGGCCGGACGCTCGGTCCTCTCAGAAGGCCTTGCCTCGTGCCTCTCGGGATCTAGGCTTCCCGGGAATTCCGGGTAGGGGATTTGTTCCGCTTATCGGTGAGGCGACGGACGGCGCCCCTAATGAGATAGCGGTGTGGCTCCTACCAGCTTGTCGTTCACCGAACGGTAATAGAGACCTTCGTTTTCGACGATGACTTCCAGAACCGCCGGGATCTGGATCTCTCCCTGAATCAACGCCTCGGAAAGCGGATCCTCCACGTACCTCTGCAACGCCCGGCGAAGTGGCCGCGCGCCGTACGACCGGTCGGTGCAGGTCTTTTCGAGTATCCACTTGCCCGCTTCGGGTGACAGCGTCAGCGATATCTTCTTCTGCGCCAGGTTCACATTCATCTGGGCGACCAGCAACTCCAGGATCTGAAGCAGGTCGTTGTCAGAAAGCGCGTTGAAAACGATGATCTCATCGAGGCGGTTCAGGAACTCGGGATTGAAAAGGCGCTTCACTTCACTCATGACCATCTCTTCGGCCTTCTTCTCCTGCGCGCCCTCGATGCCCGACTGGAACCCCATGTGGGAATGGCGCTCCAGATAGCGCGCGCCGATGTTCGAGGTCATGATGATGATGGCGTTCTTGAAGTCCACGGTGTTGCCGAGCCCATCCGTGAGCTGGCCGTCTTCGAAAACCTGCAGCAGGATGTTGAACACATCCGGGTGGGCCTTTTCGATTTCGTCCAGCAGAACCACCGAGTAGGGCGCGCGGCGGACGCGCTCGGTGAGCTGCCCGCCCTCTTCGTACCCGACGTAGCCGGGAGGCGAGCCGATCAGCTTCGAGACGGAGTGCTTTTCCATGAATTCCGACATGTCGAAGCGGATCAGGGCGCGTTCGCTGCCGAATAGGAACGCCGCGATCGAACGGGCCATCTCGGTCTTGCCCACGCCCGTGGGGCCGAGGAACAAAAAGGAGCCGACGGGCCGGCCGGGCGGCTTCAATCCCGCGCGCGAGCGGCGTATGGCGCGCGCCAGCGCGGAAATCGCTCGATCCTGGCTGATGATGCGCCTGTGCAGCTCTTCCTCGATCCGCAGCAACTTCGAACCTTCCTCTTCCTTGATCGAGGTCACCGGCACGCCCGTCCAGCGCGATACTACTTCTTCGATGTCTTCCCGCGTAACGACGCCCATCGCCGTCTCGTCGATATGATATTTTTCACGCAGCAGGCGAAGGTTTTCCCTCTCCTTACGTTCTTCGTCCGAGTAGAAACGCGCTTTCTCGAACTCGTGGTTGGCGATGGCGTTCTCCATGCGATGCACCACGAACTTGATGCGCTTCTGGACGTCGATCATCTCCTCGGGCAACGAACTCTGCCGCAACTTCACACGCGCCCCAGCCTCGTCGACCAGGTCCACAGCTTTGTCGGGCAGGAAGCGATCGGGAATATAACGGTTTGAATGAGACACCGCGCACTGAACGGCTTCGTCGGTGTAGGTCACAGCGTGGAACTTTTCGTAGCGGTCCTTGATCCCGAACAGAATCTTGACCCCTTCCGCCTCACTGGGGGGCGGGACTTTGATCGCCTGAAAGCGCCGCTCGAGCGAGCGGTCTTTCTCAATGGACTTGCGGTATTCCGCGGGAGTTGTGGCCCCAATGCACTGAATCTCGCCGCGTGAAAGCGCCGGCTTGAGGATGTTGGCCGCGTCGAGTGAGCCTTCCGCGGAACCTGCCCCGACCAGGGTGTGCAACTCATCGATGAAGATGACGGCGGTCTGCGACTCCATCAGTTCCTTCATGATGGTCTTCAGCCGCTCCTCAAATTGCCCGCGGTACTTCGTCCCGGCCACAATCAGCGAGAGGTCGAGCGCCAGGATGCGCTTGTCGGCCAGGAAAGACGGCACGTCCCCGTCGGCGATGCGCTGCGCCAAGCCTTCCACAATCGCCGTCTTGCCCACGCCCGGCTCCCCGATTAGTACCGGGTTGTTCTTGGTGCGGCGGCAGAGAATCTGGACCACGCGCTCCAGTTCCGCCTCGCGCCCGATCAACGGGTCGAGTTGGTTCTCCATGGCAGCCTGCGTCAAGTCGCGGCTGAACTCCGCCAGGAGCGAAGTCTCCTTGGGGCGGCTGGTGGTGTTCTTTTCGTTCTGCACCCGACCAAGTTCCTCGCGCAGCGTGGAGAGTCGCAGGCCGCGCTCATGCAGGATCTCCGCCGCGAACGACTTGTCCTCACGCAGCAAACCGAGCAGCAAATGCTCCGTGCCGATATGCTTGTGCGCAAGCCGCTCAGCTTCTTCTGCGGCGTACGCCAGCACACGCTTGCATTCCTGGCTCAGCGGCAGGTCCACTGAGGTCGACACCTTGTCCCGAATGGGCGTCCGCCCCTCGATTTGCTTGCGAATGGATTCTATGGAGGCGTGGGAGCGCAGAAAACGGTTGGTGAGGGCCTTGTCTTCGCGCAGCAAGCCCAGCAGCAGATGCTCGGTCTCGATATAGGGACTGCCGAACTGGCTGGCTTCGTAGCGTGCGAAAAAGATTACGCGCCGGGCTTTCTCAGTATACCTCTCAAACATAGCTCCTCAGTTCTTTTAGGACCCCAATCTCGCAGGCTCGACGTGCCGGCGAGGTCAGCGGTCATGGAACCAATGGAACTACCGTCGCCGTCAGTTTTCCGTTTGCCAGGCGCAGAACGCGATGGGCGCGCCGGGCCAGTTCCAGGTTGTGCGTGGCCAGCACCGAAGTCAGGCCGTGTGCGCGGTGCAGGTTCTCCAGCAAGTCGACCACTCGCTGCGCGGTGCGGTGATCCAGGCTGCCCGTCGGCTCGTCCGCCAGCAGGATTGCGGGCCGATTCGCCAGCGCTCTGGCCAGGGCCACCCGCTGCTGCTCGCCCCCGGAAAGTTCCCCCACCCGCCGTTCGGAGGCGTGCGCGAGGCCGACCTCGCCCAGTAACTCTCTGGCTCGCGCCCGCGCTGTTGAAAACGCTTCCCCGCCGATTAGTTGCGGCAGCAAGACGTTTTCGAGGGCGCTGAATTCCGGCAGGAGGTAGTGCATTTGCCAGACGTAACCCACACGCGCATTGCGGTAGGCGGCGCGTTCCTCCTCGCCGAATTCACTCAGCCGTCGCCCATTGCAGTATACCTCACCCCTCGTCGGGGTGTCTAGAGCCGCCAGCAGGTGCAGCAGCGTCGTCTTCCCCGCCCCCGATTCCCCCACCAGCGCCACAAATTCCCCGGCCTGAATGTCGAAGTTCAAGTCTTCGAAGACAACGACCTCTTCGGCGCCGGAATGGAAGACCTTGGTCAATCCCTCAGCTCGAAGTAACGATTCGCTCATTCGTCCTTTTCAGCAGCAGTATTCCGGGCTCTCGAAACTCGAAAATCGAAATTCGAAACTCGCCCTCGATGGGGCCCGACTAAAAGTCATTCGTGGGTCGCAGCTTTCAGCGCCAAAGTCGAACGTAAATACCCGTTAAGGAGTTGTGTTACCCGCTGCGCAAGCTTGTCCAGTCTTGTTCCCTCGTCAAGGGAGACGTACCCTTCGTCCACGCAAGTGGTGAGATGATCGCGGACTTCGTACAAAGAGCCTCGCGCCTGGCGGCACAACTGCGCGTTCTCCTGGTACCCAAAGCGGCCGAATCCCTCAGCGATGTTGGCAGTCACAAAACACGCGGCGCGGCGGAGTTGGCTTGCCAGTCCAAACTTCTCGATCTCCGGGAGTAACCGCGCGAGCTGATAGACCTCCTTTCGCAATTCGCGCGCTGCTCGCCACACCTCCAGGTCCTTGAAATCCCTGATCGCGCCGGTCTTTCGAGGCACAATCCCGATGACTCGCGAGTTTCGAGTTTCGAGTTTCGAGTTTCCGGTTTTCTCACTCATAGCGCAATATCTCCACCGGCTTCAGTCGCGCGGCCGCCACGGCCGGGTAGAGGGTGGCGATGAAGCTGATCGTCAGCGCGGCCACGGCGATCCAAATTCCGTCCCAAGGATGCGGGTGGAAGGGCACCGACGACAGGGCGTAGACGTCGGCCTGCAAGGGAATCAGATGATACCTCCCGCTCAGCCAGGAGGCGCCATAACCCAGGAGGAGCCCCAGCAGCGTTCCCACCGCGCCAATCAGCACACCATGGAGCGTGAACACCGCCCACACCTGGCGTTTGCGCGCGCCCATGGACATCAGCACGGCGATGTCGCGGTTCTTTTCCATGACCATCATCGCCAGGGTGATGAAGATGTTCAGCGCCGCCACCACCACGATCAGGCCGATCGTCAGGACGGTTACCAGTCGCTCCAGGCGCAGGGCGCTGAAGAGCGACCGGTTTTGTTCCATCCAGGTCGTGGTAGTAAACCCAGGCCCGGCGACCCGCTCGATAGCCTCGGCCACTTCGGGCGCCCGGTAGATATCGTCCAGCTTGAATTCGATCACTGAAGCCAGGTCCGGCAGATCGAACAAATGCTGCGCCGCGGCGAGGTTCGTGAATGCCCAGGTAGCGTCGAAGTCGTAGAAGCCCGAGTCGAAAACGCCCACCACCCGGAAATGGCGGAACTTCGGGACTACTTCGAGAGGGGTCAGGTAGCCTTGTGGGCTCGTCACCAGCACCGAGTCACCCACAAAGACCCCCAGCGACCTCGCCAGTTCCTTGCCGAGGATGATGGGATCCGCATTCGGAAAGGTCTCGGACAGGCCCGCGAGCGAACCCTCCTTCATCTTCGTTAGGAGGTTCGCCACGCGCACCTCGCGTTGAGGATCAACGCCTTTCAGCACGATTCCCTGTGCGCGCGAACGGCTGGAAACCAGGACTTCTTCGTAAAGCGAGGGCGCGTCGGCCACGACGTGCGGGAGATGCGAGAGCCGTTCGGTAAGCGCCTCGTAGTTCCTGATCCCGTCGTTCTGAGTTCTCAGCAGATTGATGTTGGCGGTGGCGCCCAGCAGGCTTTTCTCCAGTTCCTCGCGAAAGCCATTATTGATGGCCAGTGCGATGACCAGCGCGCATACCCCTGCCAGCACGCCAAGGACGGAAATCACCGTGATGACGGAAATAACCGCCTGCTTCCGCTTGGCCTTCAGGTATCGAAGCGCTACGAAGAATTCAAAGCGCATGCAGGATTAACATTATCATCCTGCAGGCATGGGGGGGAAGGCTACGTTTGCGAGGGGAGTGAAACCTCATCTAAATCCAATGCTGCGACGCCGGGGACCGACTGGGCCACCCGCTTGATTTCTTCCAGTTCCTCGGCCGTGGTGACTCTACCCTCGATTGAGACTCGCCCCTGGCGTGAGGTGACCTCGAACTCCAGGTGCGAAGTGGCGGGATTGGTCGCCAGATTGGCCCGAACCCGGCTGCCGATCACCAGATCTCTCAATTGAGTTTGCCAGTCGCCGACAAACTCGAAGCACTTCTGGCGGGCCGCGGTGGCAACGATTTGGCAGGCCTCGGGAACATCCATTGAACCGAGATTAACCACGACATCGTAGAGAGCAGGGTCCTCCCAATTCACTCCATAAAGATACCGTGTCCAGTTCTTCCGGTCCTCGTCCACCTTGCGGATATAAGCCACGGCTTCGCTCGGGCTTACCTCGAGTCTTTCCTGAATCATCGCCACACGTTTCTCCAGGGGCGCGATGACCCGCACCTTCAGCAGCGGGGACACCCCCTGCAACATGAGGTGCCCGGCGTTGCAGTGGTAAACGACCTTTCCGGCTTTGACCTCTTCGGCCAGGGCAGCTTGAAAAATAGCGATGAATTGATAACGCGAGTGTCTGAATCGCTCGAGAAAGCCGGGCGGTTTCGATAAGGCGTCCAGAAGTTGCTCCTGCGAGACGCCACACGCGGCGGCCTTTTCTGCGACAGCTTCACGGCCTAAACAGCGGTAACCAAGGACGGCTCCCAGAGATTCGGCAAGCATTTTGCCGCCACCGAAGGATCCTCGCGAAATGGTGATGATGCTCATCGTGCCCCTCCTCCTCCAAAAGGGACTTCGGAGGAGCTACTTTTGGCGGGAAGGATAACACGGGCGTTACAAAAGGCAAGAACTGTTATGATGCCGGTTTCTCGGGGCGCAACAGGGGGAAGAGAATCACATCGCGAATGGAGCGGGAATTAGTCAGCAGCATGGCAAGGCGGTCAATGCCGATGCCTTCACCGGCCGTGGGCGGCATACCGTAGCTGAGCGCGCGAACGTAATCCTCGTCGATGGCGTGAGCGGTCAGGTCACCTCTCTCGCGCAGAAGTTGCTGATACTCGAAGCGGTCGCGCTGCTCCGAGGGATCGTTCAATTCGCTAAAGGCGTTGGCGATTTCCATGCCGCCCACGTAAAGTTCGAAGCGCTCGACGAGGTTGGGGTCCTCGGGCTTTTGCTTGGAGAGCGGCGAGACTTCAAGCGGGAAATCGAGAATAAAGGTGGGTTGGACCAGGTGGCGTTCACTGGTGGCCTCGAAGAGCTCCTGGAGCACCACGCCCGGCGCCACGCCTTCCGGCAGCGCGACAGGCTCGGCGGCGCTACCCGCCTGCGTGGCCCAACGGTTATAGTCCGCCGCCCATTTGAAGATCGCCTTCGGCTCCGCCAGGTCTTCCAGGCGCGGTCCCGGCCCCGCGGCTTCCGGCCAGAATTTGCACACCGCCTCTTTCATCGTGTAGCGCTGAAATTGTGCGAAAGATATCCGCTGGCCGTCGTACTCGAACTCTTCGCTGCCGGCCACCGCCCGCGCCACCTGCCGCAGAAGGCGCTCGGTCAGGTCCATCAGATCGCGGTAATCGGCGTAGGCCTGATAGAACTCGAGCATCGTGAATTCGGGGTTATGCTGCGTCGAGATGCCCTCGTTGCGGAAGTTGCGGTTGATTTCGTAGACGCGGTCAAGGCCGCCCACGATCAGCCGCTTGAGGTAGAGCTCGGGCGCGATGCGCAGGTAGAGGTCCAGGTTGAGCGCGTTATGGTGCGTAACGAAGGGGCGCGCCATGGCGCCACCCGCCAGGGGTTGCATCATGGGCGTTTCCACTTCCAGATAGCCCTCAGCGTCGAGGAACTCCCGCAATGCGCGCACCAGGCGGCTGCGGCGCTCGAAGACCTCGCGCACCTCCGCATTAACCATGAGGTCGACGTACCGCTGGCGGTAGCGAGCCTCGACGTCGGTCAACCCGTGCCACTTCTCGGGCAGGGGCAACAGCGCCTTGGAAAGAAACTGCAGGTGCTCGGCATGAATCGTCAGCTCGCCCGTCCTCGTGCGGAACAAATACCCTTCCACGCCGATCACGTCGCCCAGGTCCAGGAGCTTATAGAGCTCGAAGTCTCGCTCGCCGACCGCATCGAGGCGCACGTAAATTTGCAGGCGCTGTCCGGCGCCCGCCAGGTGCGCAAACCCAGCCTTGCCGTGGGGGCGGATGGTCATCACGCGCCCCGCAACGCGCACGGCAATTTTCCTTGCGGACAATTCGTCCCCCGTAAGTGCCGCGTAGCTCCCCAGGATCTGGGGAATCGTGTGGGTGAAATCGTACTTGCGGGGATAGGGTTCAAAACCCAGGTCAACAATGGCCTGGAGTTTCTTCCGCCGTTGGACAATGAAATCTTGCAGTTCGCTGATTGCCACCGAGATGCTCGCAACCTAACTCAGGATTTTGTCGCGCGGATAAAGTCGCATTATAGGGGTGGGGCGAAAATTGTGTCAAGGAAAGGGCTTGGCGGGACCCGCGAGCACCTGCCGAGTAAAGACTCGGTAAGAGTCTGGCCAGGCAAGACATGACCTCCGCAGTACTACACTACTAAATGCTTAACCACTGTTTACTTAATTATGCTCTGATGCTTGAACTGGGCGCGGCAATTCCCTATAGTGGAGACCATGGGTTGGCTCTTGGGCGGCGTAATTCTCCTGGGCGTGGGGCTGGGCTTGCGCCGGCTATTGTCGCAAGCTGCCCCTTCGCCGCGAGCGCGTGGCATGGTTCCGCTCAGCCCGGACCGGGAAGCTATCTATCGTCCCGTGGCGCTGGAAGCGGAAACCCAGGCGGCGATCCTGGGCATCGCGCTCAATGACGCCTTTGACGAGCGCGACGCACAACATGCCGAAATGGCCTGGCGCTTGGTACAACTTTCCGCGGGCGAATGGGACCGCCTGGGGGAGCTGGTAACAGGCTTGCTCGAAGTGCTTTCCAAGCGCCTGGCGACCGCCCGCACCGTCGTACCGGCGCGAACTCCCGGGTCTGATCTGTTCAAGTCACGTGTCGTCATCGACCATGTGCGCTTGCACGAATTGCTGGACCAGTTGGTGTTCAGCTCCCGCCGCCGCTTTCAGCTTCAAATCCGCCTCCTGCGGGGCGCCGTGACCACCCTGAGCGCGGAGTTCCGGCGCACCTATCGCTACGGCGAGCAGACGCGCGATTGCTCGACGGAAGTATGGACGCGCCTCGATCTCTACTTCCACGACCTCGACCTGGTCGCCAAGCAGGCCCTGCTGGCCCTGCGGGCGCTTATGGCCTGCGTGCCTGCCGAAGCCGTCGAGGTTCTCGCGGGCGATCTTCGCGCACTGCTCCAACGGCGCACGCAGGTTTCCTCTGTGTCGGTAGACGAATAGTCTCCACCTCCCGAGCCTGCCTCCCACAAGCGAGTGCTTTCAGGTTGACAGCCTTGCAAAAGACTCCAATAATGGCGCGGTCCGGTTTCACCACATAATCCGCGCGCCGGGTCCGTCGATTCCTGCCAGCTTCTGGGCGCGCTCCGAACGAATCGGAGGTCAACCCATGCTCACGGCAATTCGAAGACTCCTGATGGTAGTGGTAAGCGCTTTCATTCTTCTCCCTTCTTCTCTTCCCGCGCAACAAAAGCCGCAGCCGTTCGACCTGATCCGGTGGAATGACGGGAAGTTTGTTTACGGCGTGGACTACTACCCGGAGGCCTGGGACGAATCCATGTGGGAAGAGGACGCGGCGATAATGCAGGCGGCGGGAATCAACTTCGTGCGTCTGGCGGAATTCGCCTGGGCCAAGATGGAACCCGCCGAAGGCCAGTTCGATTTTGCCTGGCTCGATCGCGCGCTCAAGGTCTTGAACGCTCACGGCGTCAAGGCGGTGCTGGGCACGCCCACGGCTTCTCCGCCCGCCTGGCTGTACGCGAAATATCCTGACATCGCCGCCATGGACGAGAATGGAGTCCGCTATCGTTATGGCTCCCGGCGCAATTACTGCTTGCACAGTCCCAACTTCCTCGCCGCCACGCGCCGCATCGTGACCGCCATGGCGGAACACTACAAGAATCATCCCGGCGTCCTGGGCTGGCAGATTGATAACGAATTGGGAGATCCCAATTGTTACGATCCGGCGTGCCGGGCGGCGTTTCAAAACTGGTGCCGGACCAAATACAAAAGCCTTGGCGCCCTGAACAAGGCCTGGGGGACCATCTTCTGGGGACATACGTATTCGACTTGGGCGCAGATCCCGCTACCCTGGAACACGCTCTTCAAAACCTACAACCCCAGTCTGGCCCTCGATTACCACCGTTTTCACAGCGATTCGACACACGATTACCTGAAATTGCAGGTTGATATGCTTCGCAAGATCAGCCCGCATAAGGCGATTACGCATAATGAAATGGGCATGTTCGATAACGTCGATTATTCGCGACTGAACACGGCGCTCGATTTCGTGGCCTGGGACAATTACCCCATGTTCGGCAATCAAAACTACAGTGAGTACATGGGACCGGGTCTGGCGCACGACTTGATGCGCGGATCCAAGAACAACCAGAATTTCATGGTCATGGAGGAAGAAGGCGGTCTGCCGGGCTGGTCAGTTTTTTGGGGGCGCCAGGCTGCGCCGGAGCTCTACCGGGTGTGGAGCTATCAGGCTGTGGCGCACGGCGCGGACGGCGTCTGCTACTTTCGCTGGCGAACCTCGCGGTATGGCACCGAGCAATACTGGCAGGGGGTCCTCGATCAGGACAGCTATCCCAACTCGCGCTACAAGATCGTCGCGCAGACAGGCAAAGAACTGGCGCAGCTTACCGGCTTGTTGCACGGCTCAAAAGTGGTATCGCAGGCGGCGCTGCTGGTCTCGCCCGACTCGCGCTGGGCGTTTCACATCCAGCCCACCGTCGAGGGGTTCGATTACAACCACCAGTTGCACCTTTACTATGACGCCTTCCGGCGCGCGGGCGTGAATGTGGACGTGGTCTTTCCGCAGGAGGATTTTTCGGCGTACAAGATTCTCGTGGCGCCGACGTTGTTCGTGGTGGATAAGCCACTGGTGGAAAAGCTGACCAACTTCGTAAAGAACGGAGGAATCCTGATTCTCACTTTCCGTTCCGGGGTGAAAGACGAGCACAACGTGGTCACCGACCAGACGCTCCCCGGACCGCTCGCCGAGCTTGCGGGCATCGCCATTCACGAATTTGATCCCCGCACCAACCAGGAGCAGCAGGTCATCATTCACGACGGCACCGCTATCCCGGCGCGCACGTGGTTCGACATCCTCGGCCCCACTACCGCCCGAAGCCTTGGCACTTATGCCAAGGGCTATTACGCGGGCAAAGCCGCGATCACACAGAACCGTTTCGGGAATGGCGTTGTCTACTATGTCGGTACGGAACTCGCCCCTGAATACTACGACGTCGGAATCAGGCAAGTGGTTGGGCGTTTGGGCATCGAGAGCGGTCCCAAGCTGCCTGATGGTGTAGAACTTGCTACGCGGGAGAAGGATGGCAAGAAAATTCTCTTCCTGTTGAATTACACGGACAAAGCTCAGACCATCTCGCTCGGCCAACCTTATCGGAATGCGTTAACGGGCGAAAGTGAGCCCGCGGATGTCCAGATTTCTGCCTTCGACGCAAAAGTTCTCGTAGGGGCGGGTTTCTAAACTCGCCCTACATCGGTGTATTGTCGTTCCCGTAGGGGCGGGTTTCCAAACCTGCCCCTACATTGCTGTAATGCCGTCCCGGTAGGGGCGGTTTTGGAGACCCGCCCCTGCGAAGTTACCCCCCGAACCAGGCGCGCGCCAAATAAGATATTCCCAACAGGAGCAGGAGCAGGTTGGCAATCAGGAAAAGGCTCTGCTTGAACTTCTGATGAAGGCTGGCGCCCCAGGCCATTACCCAAACCGAAAAAATTGCGGCGCCATAATAGCCGATCAGGCCTCCCGCGAAGAACGGGACGATGTGCCAATAGCCATGCTGGCGCCCTTCCGCGAGGATGGGGCCGGCAATCGTCAGCCAGTAGATCCACGTGCCGGGCGCGGTTACTTCGGCCAGCGTGGCGGCGGTGACGCTGGCATAGGTGAGTGTTCCCGACTTCGCCATATCCTCCGCCGACTTACGCCGCATTTCCAGGAGTGCGTACGTCGCGAAACCAATCAACGCCACACCGCCCACGTAGGCGACGTCGTGCGCGATGCGGTGCGGAATGATTTGATAGAAAAAGAACGTGGCGACGAGCAGGATCCCGTCAACCACCAGCGGCGGCCCCAGCAAAATGCCAATCGCGCGCACCCAGCGGTTGAGCGCCACTTGCGTCAAAGCAATAAAGTGCAGCGGGCTGGGAATCAATCCTCCGACAATGCCCATGCCCGCTCCCAAGAGCAGGAGATCCATATGCGTGGTGCGCGATGTTATGCGCGCCAGCGCCAAATGTAAAGCGCAGAACGAATCCCAGGACCGCCTTCTAACTCGGTCCGGTGGCTCGCCGACTGTTGGGGGCGGCTTGTCTCCTGGCATGATCGCTGACATGTCGGGCACTAGTCGCGAATGATATACTCAGGCCAAAGGACTGGAGAGCCACACTCATGGCCACATACCTCGTGACGGGTGGCGCAGGCTTTATTGGCTCGCATGTCGTCCACACGCTCGCGGAGAGAGGCGAGAGCGTTCGGGTGCTCGACAACTTCTCCACAGGATTCAGAGCAAACCTCGCGGCCGTAATCGGCCCGATCGCCATCCATGAGGGAGACATCTGCGACCTTGAAAGTATCAAGCCGCATTTCGAAGGCGTCGAATACGTGATTCATCTCGCGGCGCTGCCCTCGGTCGCGAGATCGGTTGCCGACCCGATCGAGTCAAATGCGATCAACATCAACGGAACACTGAATGTCCTCATGGCGGCTCGGGACGCGCGTGTGAAGCGTGTGGTGTTCGCGGCATCGGCCGCGGCGTATGGCGACAACCCCGTGTTGCCCAGGACGGAATCGCTGCTGCCGAATCCGCTTTCGCCTTATGCTCTGCAAAAACTTGCGGGCGAATATTACTGCCAGGTCTTCACCCACGTCTTTGGACTCGAAGCCGTGGCGCTGCGTTTTTTCAACATCTTCGGCCCCCGGCAAAACCCCGATTCTCCTTACACGGGCGTTCTTTCCAAGTTCATCACGGCCTATTTGCGAGGCAACATCCCGGTTGTCTTTGGAGACGGGGAACAGTCCCGCGACTTCACGCATGTGGACAACGTCGTCGATGCGACCCTCCGCGCCTGCACCTCGGCCAAGGCCGCCGGCAGGGTCATCAATGTGGGCACCGGCGAAAGCTACACGCTGAACCAGACCATCGCCCTGCTCAATAGTATATTCGGGCGAGGGGTGAAACCGCAGTACGGCCCGCCCCGCCCGGGTGACGCGCGCCACTCGCGCGCGGACATTACGCTGGCTCGCCAGTTGTTGGGGTACGAACCAGTCAGAAATTATCCCGAAGGCCTGCGACTTACCGTTGAATGGTACAGCGCGCGGGTTGCGGGAGGAAAGGCTCACTGACTTGTTTGCTCGAAGCCTTCACTCAAGGTCAAAGGGACTCGACAGTAAGGCTTCCGGCCAAAAGGAGGTCAAAACCCATGAGAAGAATCCTTCCCCTTCCAGTATTGCTGGGTCTCGCATCACTGCTTCTTATCGCTGCGGCGCGGGCCCTCCCCGCCATGCAGTCGGACTTCTACAGCGAGCGGGCGACTCGCCAGGAGATCGGCGAGTTCCAACAGTTTCTCGACGACGGCGGTTACCGCGATCCGAAGTACTGGCGTTATCCATTCCGCAAGGACGGCGGCGAGATTCGGTTCGCGCAGGCCGCCGCGTTGTTCCGCGACTCGACCGGGCGGCCGGGACCGGCCGGGTGGGAACTGGGCAGGTTTCCCAAGGACCAGGCGGACTTCCCCGTCTCCGGCGTGAGCTGGTTCGAAGCCGGCGCATATTGCGCATACGTGGGCAAGGCGCTGCCAACGGTTCATCACTGGCGGAAGGCGGCCGGGTTTGGGATCTACTCCGACATTCTTCTCTTCAGCAACTTCGCCAGCGCGGGCCCGGCACGCGTAGGCGCGCATACGGGTATTTCCGGGTTCGGCGCCTACGACATGGCGGGTAACGTGAAGGAGTGGTGCC
>JAIQGA010000086.1 GCA_020072925.1 Terriglobia bacterium
CTCGAGCTCTTCGCGCGCGAAAACCTTGCCGGTAGGATTGTTGGGCGTGTTGAGAATCACCGCGCGCGTTCGAGCGCTGAAGGCCGCGGCGAGTTCCTTCGGATCGATTGTCCAATCGGGAGGATGCAGGCGCACGAAGCACGGCTGGGCGCCGCAAATAATGGCGTCCGGCCCGTAGTTTTCGTAGAAGGGCTCGAAGACCACCACCTCCTCGCCGGGATTCACGATCGCCAGGAGCGAGGCAATCATCGCTTCCGTGGCGCCGCAACAGACCGTGGTCTCGCGCTCCGGATCGATGGCGAGTCCGGTATCGTGCTCGAAGCGCTCGGCAATGGCACGGCGGAATTCGCGCGCGCCCCAGGTGATGGCGTATTGATTGATGTCGGCGCGAATGGCGCGCACCGCCGCTTCCTTCACTTCCTCCGACGCAGGAAAATCCGGAAACCCCTGCGCGAGGTTCACCGCGCCGTGCTCGATCGCCAGGCGCGTCATCTCGCGGATGACCGACTCCGTAAATCGTCCGGCCTTGTCTGATATGCGCGAGTGATCCATAAAGAGTTGCCACTTTAGCACGGGCGCCCGATGCGCGGTAGGGGAGCACCTTTATGGTGCTCCCGCGCTTGCGGACAAATGGAGGTGGCGGCCTCATGCACGGGAGGGCCATGTGGGCCCTCCCTTACGTGAGAAGAGGCGCGCGGGGTCGTACCGCGGGCATCTCGCCCGTGCGCACTACCGAGACGGCCGTGTTAGCCATCGAATTCCTTCAACATATCGCGCAAATAGGCGCAGCCGAGACGCACGTTGTACACGGGATTGTAAAGTCGCCGCCCTGCGGCGCGCACCCTTGCAGGGCGCGAGCTGTGGCTGGCGGTCTTGGGCAGAAGCTGCATGAGGCCGCGGGCATCGGCGCTGGAAGTCGCGCGCGAATCGAAGCCCGACTCCTGCCGGATCAATCCCATCACCAGATACGGGTCGAGGCGATTGAGGCGCGCGTAGCGCTGCACCAGCGCCCAATAGGGACGCGGATAGAGCAGTCCCCAGATCTCCCGGGGCAACGTGGCAAAATCCACCTCGGGATATTGCGGAACCGCTCTCACCATCGCCAGCAAGGCACGGTTCGTATTGCCCTGCGCGGCTTCCAACCGGCTCAAGGAGAGGCGCAAGTCGGAGGAGGCGGGACGCTCCGCGAGGGTCGTCCGAAGATAGTCAAGCGCCAGGTCAGGCAGGCTCAGCGCGCGCAAGGTGGCAGCGGGCTCCACCATTTTCGCCGGGGGGTCCGCCGCGCACAAAGAGGCCTGGGGAAGTTGTGGAGGCGGGATCTTGACCGTCAGGGCTGCAACAGGCGAGTCGGCGGCGTCCTCTGCGGCCTGACCCTCCGAAGACGGGCGGGAAGGAAGCGCCCGCGCCCGTTGCGCCGCCTGCAGCGCATAGTAGCTGTGTACGAAACGTTTTCGAACCAGGGCATAGAAACCTCGCGCATCCTCGGTCCTGCTTTGCGCCTCGGCGGTTCTTCCCAGCCAATAGAGCGCCGCCGGCGACTGGGGAGAGTCGGGATAGCGCGTCATGTAATCGCGGAAAGCCTGGCGCGCGCGGTCCAGGTCCTTTCCCTGGTAATACGCCCACGCGATGCGCCAATTGGCGGTTTGCGCGTTGCCGATCTGCGGAAAGGCCTCGAGGAGGGTTTTGTAACATTGCGCCGCGTTCGTCCAGTCAGCCTGATTCAAATAGAAGTTGCCCGCGGCGAATAACGCATCGGCGTACGAAGGCGACTGCGCATAGAGCGATTGGAGCTGCGCGAGCGCCTGGGCGACGCCCGTGGCATCATTCTCCCGATCGTGCGCCTGAATCAGCAGCGCCAGTCGCTCCGCATCGCTGGTGGCGATGGCCATGGTCGGCGTGAGCGCCTGTACTGCGTCGGAAGCGCGACGCAAGCGCAGCAGGCAACGTGCCCTCCCCAATCGCCAGCGATCGGTCAGTGCGCTATTTGGCGAAACGGAAATGAGCGCCTTGTATTCGTTCAGCGCCTTCTCGAATTCTCCGGCTTTGAAGAGCAGGTCGGCGCGGGCGGTCTGGATTTCTTCCGTTGGCAGGGGAAATTCACCTCCCAAGATCAGCCGCAACCGGTCGAGGGCTTCGGCCGCGACTTTCGCTTGGGGGGTTGCGGGGAAAGCGTTATGCACCTCCTGGAAGGCCCGCGCCGCGTCCAGGTTCTGCTGCGCCTGGTCGTAGGATTGGGCCAGAAGCAACGCCAGCTCGGGGCGCTGGCGCACGCGCGACTCGGCGGCGGTCAGCGCTTGAACCGCCTCCGCCGGCCGCTGGGCGGCAAGCAGAGCTTCGGCGCGAAGCTCCAGAGCGCGGGCGCGCAACGGGCTCTCGGGAAACCGCGTGGAAAAATCCGCCAGGGCTTGCGCAGCCTGGAGGGAGTCTCCCGCCTTCAGCGCCGCGGCGGCGAGATAGTACGCAGCGTAGTCGGCGAGGGAGAAGCCGGTCGTGGGACAATCCTCGAGGTCGCGCGCCGCGGCGGCAGCGTCCCCAGAGACAAACTCGCGATAGCCCAGAACGAACCGCGCCAGACCTTGCAGTTCGGGATCGCGCGCTCGCGAAGCATAGCGCCGCAAACCCGGCCAAGCCGAGGGTTTGGCCGAAGCAGCGGCAAGCTGGCGCAATGCCGCCGGCAAGGGTTCAGCCGCTTGAAGCGCGCCACTCAGCCCCGTCGCGCAGACGAAGACGGCGCACCATCCCAGAACCGATTTGGAAGGGGATTTCACACCGAAGGACCGGGATAATCTGGACCGAGGAGCGCCGCATCGCTCCCCGCCAGCGTCTTGACAACCTCGTCGTGGAAATAATCAAACTGTCTCCCGACCGTCTTTCCGAAGCGCTTCTCGTAGGTCTGGCGGCTGCGATCGATGTCGGACTTCAGGCGCTTGTAAAGGTCTCTGCCCTTGCGCCCGTCGGCAACCTTGGTTTTGTTGTAGAGCTCGATTTCTGAGACCAGCAGCTTGGCAAAGCGCTTGGCATCCTTGTGGATTTTCTGATCCGCATCGCTGAGTTGCGAAAGATCGAATTTTGCAGGTGCGGGAGGCGCGGGGGCTGCGACCTCGACGGGGGCAGGAGCGGCCTCCGCGACAGGTTCCGGCGACGGCGCCGCAGGCGGCTCAATTGCGGGGGCTTCAACCACCGGCTCAGGAGCGGCCTGTGCGGCAACAGGATGTTCTTCAACCACCGGTTCCGCCTCAACAGCGGCACTCGTGGACGCAGCGCCGGCCGCAGCCGCCATACCCGAAGGTTGCTCGACGGGTTCAGGCGCGGGGGGCGCAGGCTCCGCCACTTCCACGGCGGGCGCGGTCTCGACGACCGCCTCGGCTTCCACGGCTTCCGGCTCGACCGACGCGGGAGTTTCCGCAGGGGTACCGACAACGCCGCTCAATGCCATCAACCGATCAAGTTGGGCGCCGGCAAACTCGGTAAGTATCCCGAGCGCCTCACCGGGCAGAGGTTTTCCCTTCTCTGCCGTGTCCGCGTAGAATATCGCGGAGACGGCGCCAGCGGAGCGAATCGGCAGAAGCAGGATGGGTTCGCCAGCCGCGGGCTTGAGCCGGTCGAGCAGGTTGCGATGCCTCCGCAGGGTTTCCGGACTGGCATCTACGGGGCCAGCGGTCTCGAAGACCTTGCGGAACGGCCCTTCCTGGTTAAGGGGAATCACCAACCCGTGCAAGGCCTTGTCGCTAAGCGGCATTGCGAAACCGCCCGCCGACGAGCCCCATGCGGCGCGGCCACGCACGTCGAATACCACGGCACGCACACCCAGTTGCTGCGCCTCCTGGGTGAGCACTTCGAGAACTTGCTCCGGCAGCATCGCGGCGATGAGGTTCCGCACGCCCCCCAAGACCTTCTCCAGAGAATTGTCCACGACCGGAGGCGGCGGTGCAGGAGGCTCGAACTTCTCGAGCGTTTCGAGTTGCTGATTCATTGCCCCTTCGAGTTGCTGGTGACGCTCGTGTAACTCCTGGAGACCCTTCTCGACGCTCTTCTCGAGCCCCTGCAATTGCTCCGCGTACGACTGCAACTCTTGAGTCACGCGTGCGCGCGCCTCACGAACCAATTCCGCAAATGGATTCTGCTGGGTATCGGCCAAGTGTGTCACCTCAACTGCCTGGGTTTTGCAGGCTATTATGGTACAAGCGTGGGCAGCGCGCAATGACAATGTTCAGAATGGTAGGCGGTAGACGGCATACGGCAGACAGGGGAGAACAAAAGGACCAAGGAAGATGGAAGGGGGACGACACAAGTCCCCAGCCATGGAAATCTTCAACGCCGTCCGGACTTTCCCACGCCCTACTTATCCCGAGTACGTTGCACCTGCCGTCTTTCACTCGAGACCCGTCACCTAGGTTCTGTCCCCGTCTACCGTATGCCGTCTACCGTCTACTGATTCCTGACTTCTGCCTCCTCCGCTTGACACGATTTTCTACGCGCCGTAAGCTAGAACTTGAACATGGGGGCGTTCCGGTTTCGACGGGAGCCCTTGCGCTTAGGAGGCATGCCGGGGGTCCACACCACCCGTAATCGGAGTGGGTCAAAGACAACTGCCAACACGCAGTATGCCTACGCTGCCTAATTAATTAGGTGGCCGTCTCCTCCTTCAGGCCCGCATGATGGAACGAGGCGTCGATTGGCGGGCTAGTTCGGGATTCAACGCTTCGGGATTCCGGGCGAGATCCCCGCGAGGGGAAGGAGGCTAGCCGGCGGTCCGTTCTTGCCCGTTCCTGAGAACCGCGGGCGAAAGCAAGAAGCGAATGGGCTAAGCATGTAGGCTTCTCTGCGTAAGACTCTTCGGACGGGGGTTCGACTCCCCCCGCCTCCACGTTAGTTCTTTATAATCAATGCCATAGCTCGATTTTTCAGGCTCAAAAATAGGCCTAACTCCAGAGGCATTTCCTTGGTCAATTTGCAATAGGCTACGCTGTCGCAAACGCGCTGCTGGCCTGCGCCCCACCTTCTGCGATCGGCATGTCGGCGATGAGCGTTATGACGACGAACTGCAGTCCGATCAGAGCGCCGGCAGACGAGCCGACGATTACGCAAAAGTTCTCCCATCCCGCGAGGGCTGTCATGCCATCACCTAGTCTCTTGCATGATCAATCCACAGTCCGAGTTGGGTCAGACCAGAGTCGAGTATCTTGACGCAATCTGGCGATGTCCTTGGTCGGCGCACTCCCGAAGAAGCGGCTGTATTCTCTGCTGAACTGCGAAGCGCTTAGATATCCCACGCGCTGGCTAGCAGTACCCGCGTCCATCATTGTGGACAACATGAGACGCCTCGCCTCTTGAAGGCGCACCACCTTTTGATAGTGCAGCGGACTCATCGAAGTGACTGACTTAAAGTGCTCGTGGAAAGAGGAAACACTCATGTGCACCAGTTCGGCCAGCTCTTCGACTCTCATGGGTTGAGAGAAGTTGGCGCGTAGCCAGGAAATCGCCTTCGCAAGTCGGTGCACGCTGGATTCTGCAAAGCCCATTTGAGCCACGCGTACACCTATAGGGCTGCGTAGTAGTCGGATCAAAATCTCATCGACCACAAGTGGGGCAAGCAGTTCAGCGTCTCCGGGCTGCGCTAGACACTCCACTAACCTCGTCGCGGCGTTGACAATGTTCACGTCGACCGGAGTGATGTAAACAGCGCTCCTCTCTTGAACTGGAGGCAGTCCGTGCGGATACACCCTCAAGACCAGCTCGGCAATCTTGTGCGGGTCGAGGTCCAGCCTTAGAGCCAGGTAAGGCTCGGAATGACTGGCTTGCGTGATCTGGGCAGCAATGGGCAGCGCAACGGAGAACACGATCATGCGCGACGCGTCGTACTCGTAGACCTCCTGCCCGACGATGACGGTCTTGGCTCCTTGTGCGACGATGCACAACGAGGGCAACCGGAGGGCATGCACACACTCCCTGTTGATTCGTGAAAAGCGACTGGCGTGCACACCAGGGATGCGTAGCTCAAAACTACCGTCGTGAGGGGCATACGCAGCAATGCAGCGGGCCAACTTAGCCGTGTCTGGTTCGTTTGGGCCCGCAACCCTGTCTGCCCGCCGCGGAGACGCAGTTTTGCCGTTGATCTTCACGCCTTCGAGAATACCTCTTTTGCAATCATAACGGCGGTCATTGCGTTGGGCCAGCCTGAATAAAACGCCAGATGAGTGATTACCTCGATCAGCTCCTCTTTCTTAAGTCCATTGTCCAGCGCTTTATTGAGGTGAAACCGCAACTGTTCCGGGCGATTCAAAGCAATCAGCGCCGCCACCGTAATCAGACTACGGTCACGCTTTGATAGCTCTGGGCGTTCCCAAACATCACCGAAAAGCACGCGGTCAGTTAATTCAACCAGCTTGGGCGCGAAGTCACCGATCATCTTTTTGGCCGCTGAGGGCTCTTTACTCATGCTCATTACTCCTTCACATGCGGTGTTGCAATGCCGGACAGAAAATTGATCCGAATCAGATGGTGTCGCTGATTCTATTTCTTGAACTGAGCGAATGATTCCGGCAACTCGATGGTGAACTTTTTGCACAAGGCGGAGACGTCCCGAAAGTCCTTCTCCTGGAGTTTGTAGCCGCTGTGAAATTTGACCATCCATTCAGGCGATATGCATCTGACAATCCGGCCATTTATCGAGCCAATTCCTGTCAATGAAGCCGCCGGGTACATCTCGCCCTTTTCTTTCGGCCCATACAATCCGTTTCCGTGATCATCAAGCACGATGATGTGAAAGTCGATTTCTCTGCCATTTTCATCACCCAAAACAAAGTTCCATGGTCTGGCTTCCTCCAGTTTTATGTCTCTGAATCCCCGCTGCTGCAGCAGCTGACGCAGCCTTGGTACATCTCTGTCCTGGATGGCTATGTCCAGGTCCTGGTGAGGTCGGGTTTGCTCACCAAGGAGAGCGTCAACGCCCCACCCGCCATCAATCCAGACTTTGATCTTCAAGGTTTCCAGTTCGGTGTAAAGGCTGTTTACATCGGCGCCAGTCATATAGTTCAGCTTCGCAAAGCGTGTGGCGCAGAGTCTTGCCCTTTAAGACTGTGCGACACTCCAATGATTGAAGCAGTAGCGCGGACCGCCGATTTTGCGGTCCGCGTCTTTTCCGTAGTTATTATCGCCACCGTGCCGAATTCTATCGCGGTGTCGAAACTCCGGCGTCCTTTTCTTTCCGATCGATATTTCTTTATCGTCGTGCGCCTGCTCAGGCGGCGAGAGAAATTCACCGAGCCTGATTTCGCCCTGCTGGCGCGAGCCTTCAACCGAGCGCGGGCACTGCACCCTTTTCACCTGACAGCTTGGGTCTTTCTCCCCGACCACTGGCACTGCATTTGCGCGCCGGTGTATCCGGTAACGATTTCACTGGCCATGAAGTCGGTGAAGCAGAGCTCGATGAGCGCGGTCAACCAGTGCCGGGGCACCGACGGCGAACTCTGGCAACCCAGGTTCTTCGACCGCGCCCTGCGCAGCGTCAAGGAATACAACGAAAAGGTCGAATACATTCACCTAAACCCGGTCAGGGGCGGTTTGGTCAGCCGCCCCGAAGATTGGCGATGATCAAGTTACAACGAATACGCTGGCATGAGCGCCGACGAACAAAACGAACGCTGCGGTTTGATCGTCGACCGTGTGAGAATGCCCTCCGATCCGCGCGCACGAATCTGATCGGTCCACCACGGGGCCGAAAAGACGCGGACCACAAAATCGGTGGTCCGCGCTACCCCCTTCATGCAAACAACTCCTGCGCGCGCCGGAGTCGTGGCGCGACTTGGACCCCGTAGGGACACTGGACGGTGCAGTGCTCGCAATCGGCGCAGCGCACCACTGCGACTTCGGGCCCCAGCTTCAAGAACTGCTCGCGGCCCAAGGCAAACTGGCCGTAGCCTTCGGCATACGTCAGGAATCGAAGCACGTCCGGAACAGGGATGCCCTTCTCGCAAACACCACCGCAGGCGCCGCACATCCGGCAGTACTTCGGGCCGATGTCGACGAGTTGCGCGGTCAGCAACTTCTCGTCCTTCTCGGTGTACGGTTCCGCCATGGCGCGCACGTTTTCTTCGAACTGATCGTGACTCGTCATGCAGACGATGGCGGTGTCGACCGACTCGTTCTTGAGGGCACATCTAATCGCGGCAACCGGAACGCCCTCCTGGCCGAGCCGCGTGCTCAAAGCCTGCGGATTGGCTCCGTAGAGCCGGTCGCCACGCTGCACACGGGCGACGCCGCCCGCGAGGGTCTTCATGACCACGATCCCCAGGCCGGCCTTCCGCGCCGCCCGGATGGCTGCCGTCATGTCCGTCTTCGGCGCGTCCGGATTCGTGTTCGCGCCGGCATCCACCGACCGCATGGCGAAATTGTAAGTGGTCAGCACGACGTCCGTCTGGCCGAGTTTCGCCAGGTGCTCCAGCATCCTGTCCATGTTGAAATGCGTGCTGACGCCGGCAAAACGAATTTTCCCGTTCTGCTTTGCAAGGCGCTGCGCCTCCAGCAGGTCCTCGGTCACCTGCTCCGGCTCGTTTTTCATATGGAGATACCAGATATCCAGATAGTCGGTTCCCAGTTCGCGCAGGCTGGTGTCGAGGTCGGCAAGAACTTCTTGTTTTGTCTTGCCCGCGCTCTTGCTGGAGATGATTACCTTCGGCCGCACCTTCTTGAGAGCGGCGCCGACCATCCGCTCGTTGTTTCCGTTCTGATAAACGCGGGCCGTGTCGAAGTGATTGATACCGAAATCCGCGGCCCGCTCGATCACGGACGGATCGGAGGTCGTCATGCAGCCGAAAGCAAGCGATGTCACCTTCAAGCCGGTTTTGCCCAACATGCGATAGTCCAGCCGGGCGGATTCGGGCTTGGCTTGGCCGACGGCAAGAGGAAGAGACGAGTCGGAAGAAGTGCGAAGGCCGGCGGCGGGAAGAGCCAGGCCGGCCGCCAGAAAATCACGGCGAGAGCAATTGGGTTTCATTGTTGCCTCCTGCGTCTGTTTCGGTCCATTCTCCGAATTCCTTCACCTAGCTGCCTTCTTGTGTGGTCATTCTATCTCCCAAACCGCTCGAACCGATACGCCAACTCCGGCCCTCCTTCGCCCTCGTAGGCGAGTTGGGCGACGAGCAGCGCGAACGGCTCGGTGTAACGGGCGATCCGTAAGGGGCCAGCATCCACCGGATCGAAACCTGCGTCGCGGATCAGCTCGGCAGCCACCGCTTTGCCGCTCTTGTCGTCGCCGCAGTACACCAGGCTCGGCCGAGTTTCTTTGTCTTTGGATTCGAATACTCCGAACAGCACTTCGCTGGGCACGGTTTGGAATGCCGCGACTACGCGAGACCGTGGAACTTTCTCTGCGAGTTCCTCGGCTCCTGACGTCGTGGTGCCAATGATGAGTTTCGTGTTGCCAGCGTCCATCGGGAGACAGCAGGTTAAGATCACCTTGCCCGACAAGTCGCCCGCCTGATTCAGCACGTCCTCGATTCGGGACCAGTGCACGGCCAGCAATATCGCGTCCGCTTCCTGCGCGGCCTCACGCGGTGTGCCCGCCCGCGCCTTGCCCTTGGCCTCCCCCGCCAGTTTCTTTAGTTTATCTGTGCTGCGCGCATAGCTGAATACCACCTCATGTCCGGCACGCGCAAAGATCGTCCCGAGTTTGCCGCCCATCAACCCCGAACCCAAAATGCTAACTCGCATGCTACTCCTTCGATGCGAAGGTGTGCCTGCACCTGCAAGAGCTACCTTTCTCTTTGTAGTCGATGGCTTCTCACCGATGCCGCTCAGCCTCCGGCTGTTCCCCTCTCTTGATGAAGACGTGATACGTGACGGCGTCCCAGGCATTGTGAATACCAACAAAGAGGAGCAGCAGCGTCACAGCGCCTACCACGAACAGGGCTGGGCGTGCATGGGAGCGAGCCACGCATGCCGATCCAGCCAGCATTGCGTATGCCACAAATGGAAGCAGAACATGAAACAACCAGTCCTCAAATACGGGCTGGTAAGTGGTTTGTACTTTCATGCGCCGAGCGACGAGGACGCCGTATACAATCCCAAAGAGGCCCACTAAGCCCCAAAGAACTGCGACAGTGGCGATTCCGTTCCATGGAATGCTTACAATCGCTGACAGCAACAGCACGACTCCGAAATGAACGACGCTCGGCGTGGCAAATGCGGCGCCAGCCTCCGCCGTAGCTAGCGCCGGTCTGTCGGCAATGAGCGTAATGACGACGAACTGCAATCCGATCAGGGCGCCGGCAGACGAGCCGACGATGACGTAGAAGTTTTCCCATCCATTGAATGCTGTCATATCATCGCTCGACCTCATTACCAAGAATGCCAGCTCGCCTGCTGCTCCTTCCTCGCCTTTTCTTTACTCAGATTTGAGAGAAGCGGGCAGCCACGGCATGCTTTCTATGCCGTGGGTTCTTTCCGTCGCGACATCGAAAAAGCCCACGGCAGAAAAACCGTGCCGTGGATACCAGCATTTTGCCGCTCAGCGGCCGGTCATTCGCTCGATGTGCTCAGGGTACCGAGCCCCTTGCACCGTGATCTTTGAGGCGGCGCTTTCGATGTCACGGAGATCGTCGGACGTAAGTTCGACTGACACTGCCCCGATGTCTTCCTCCAAGCGATGCAGCTTCGTGGTGCCGGGGATCGGAACAATCCACGGTTTCTGGGCCAGCAGCCAGGCGAGCGCGATCTGAGCAGGTGTCGCCTTCTTCCGCTCCGCGATGCTGCCGAGCAGAAGAATCAACGCCTGATTCGCCTTCAGAGCCTCCGGGGTAAAGCGAGGCAGGATGCTACGGAAATCGGAGCTGTCGAACTTGGCGTTTTCGTCGATCTTTCCGGTGAGGAAGCCCTTACCCAGAGGGCTATACGGGACAAAGCCGATGCCGAGTTCCTCCATGGTCGGCAGGACTTCCTTCTCGGGCCCTCTGGTCCACAGCGAGTATTCGCTTTGGACGGCCGTGACCGGCTGGACGGAATGAGCGCGACGAATCGTCTTCGCTGCGGCTTCAGAAAGGCCGAAGTGCTTAACCTTGCCTTCCTGAATCAGGTCTTTCACTGCCCCGGCCACGTCTTCGATCGGCACGTCCGGGTCAACACGATGTTGATAGAACAGATCGATGGTCTCGACCCTGAGCCGCTTCAGCGAGCCTTCGGCGACCTGCTTGATGTGCTCTGGCCGACTGTCCAGCCCCGCCAAACCTCGTTCCGCCTTGGGATCAATTTTCCACCCGAATTTGGTGGCGATCAGCACTTGTCCACGGAAGGGGGCGAGCGCTTCGCCCACGAGTTCTTCGTTGATGTAAGGGCCATAGACTTCGGCCGTGTCAAAGAAGGTGACGCCGCGCTCAACGGCTGCCCGAATGAGAACGATCATCTCCTGCTTGTCTTTGGGCGGACCGTAAGAAAAGCTCATCCCCATGCAGCCCAGCCCGAGAGCCGAAACTTCCAAGTTACTTTTTCCAAGTCTGCGCTTTTGCATTGTTTCTCCTTCGAGGTACTTTCGTATTTGATGAAGCCACCGTTTTGGTCAGCCTCAAAACCGCGTCCCTGCCGCTCCTCCGTCTCATGTAGGTGGCCTCCAGGAGGGAATTCCCCCGAATGTCAGTGCCCCAGATGAGGCTGCGAAATTCCGGCTAGCCTCAAGGGTGAAGTATAGTCTGCCGACGCTTCGGGCCTTTGCCTAGTTCTCTAAAGTTCTTGTCAGATCCTCCGACACTCCACCACAATTTCGATTCCCGTTCCATGCCGCTCGTAGCCCATCCGCAAAACACACGTTTCGGGAGTAAATTCTGTCCGGATGGTTGGCAACCTGGACTGAATCCAAGTGGCTGGTTCGCCGGCAAACCGTACAAACGCCTGAACCGTCTGCCGACCTGCAGAAATTCGGTTTGGCGAAATAGAGCCTGAACAACCATCACCAAAACAAGCGGCCGGCGGCAGGGAGACGGAGACGCCCTCTCTGCGACCGTCGGCGAACGATGATTTGATGCCGCGTCACAGGGCAACGTTTGGGCTAACCCCGAACGAAGGCGGCAAGCTCGTTAGCTCGACGGATGACTTCGCTGCGGTCCATGTCGCGGTATTTTTGGGGCAAGAGGCTCTTGCTGGTGCATTCCAGGACCGCGGCCAAGTTCTGCAGCTCGATCTCGGTAGGATAGGAAGGGGGAATGAAATCCTCGAGGGCTGCCTTAAGATCGTCCAGGTCCACGGACGCCTCGTTTTCCAGCGCGCTCTTCATGCGCGCGCGCGTCAACACGGCTTCGATGTCGGCGCCGGAGAGCCGGCCTCCATACTCCAGAAAAAACTTCTCGGCCTCGGGCGAACCCAACTGTGTCCCCGTCTTCTTTTGCATGGCTCGCAGCATCGCCAGACGCTCTTCGTCGGTTTCAGGATAAAACAAAGCCAGATGCTCCTCGGCGCGTCCTTGACGCTTAAGGTCCACGGGGAGCAGGTCGGGCCGGCAAGTCAACAGGAACCAGATCACCTTCCCGCGCAGCTCGGTGTTCCCCATGAATTGCGCGATCTGCGCGAAGACGCGGTTCGAGACTCCGCTGTCGCCGGAGCTGGACCGGTTGCCAAGCTGCGCGTCGGCTTCATCCACGATGACCGCGATCGGGCTCATGGCTTTCAGCAGATTGAGCACTCGTTCGAGGTTGCCCTCCGTGACGCCTTGCCACATGCTCCGAAAATTCTTTAGCACTACGGCTGGAATGCCCACCTCGCCAGCAAAGCAAGTGGTCAGGAATGTCTTTCCGGTGCCGACGGGCCCGCAGATCACATATCCCATGGGCAGCACATCCGTCTTTCCGGCACGAATGGCCGCCGCAGCGTTCTGGAGCTTCTTCTTCGCCTGCTCGCTTCCCGCTACCATCGACAAATCGAAGCGGCTCTGAACGAACTCCAGCAATCCGCCGGATTCCGCCTCGATGAGCTCTTTCTTCCGCTGTGCCAGGAATTTCTGGGTGAGCGGCTGACGGTTCTGGACGGCCTGGGAAATCAAGCTCTGGAGTTGGACGCGCTTCAAACCCGCGCTCAGCTTGGCCAGCGTCGGGGCGGTGACATCGGAGCCGGGAGGCAAGGGCGTGTCGCCCAACTGTTGCAGGATGAATTCCAACCGCTCGTTTTCCTCCGGCAAGGGAATGGCAATCGTGGCCACGCCCGGATGTTGCGCGATGCCTTGATGGAGTTCGATTTGGTTTTCGGCGATCAAGCAAAGGGTCACATCGGCGCGAAGAAAGGCGGGATTAAGGGCCCAGCGCTTAAGAATCACCAGGGAGTTCCGGTCCTCGGCGGACATACCGGAGACTTCTCCCGCGGGGGCGATCGTCTCTGCGAAATCGATGACCAGCGCAATCTTCTTCCCGTCGCTGATGCGGAGGCGCAAATAGTTGTCCAGGAGGTTTAGCACCCCGTCGGGATTGCGCGGCAGGCCGGCGGCGTAATTGGTGCCATGGAAGCTGTCGTATCCCGCCAAGGCGCGCGTGAAATCGCTCTGCATCTCGGGGGCGGCAAACGCGAGCCCCCCGCCGCGGTCGTAACTCATGACCAGATCGCGTTGCCCGAACAGGGCTTCATTCAAGAAGCGTGCGAGAGGAAGAAACTCAATTGTGTCGCCACGCTTGAGCGGGACCAAGTCCCGCACATTTCCGCACAGCACGAACAGCGCGATGGTCCGTGAGTAGTACTTTTCGGAGAGCTGCTGTGCCCAGGCCGGCAACGATTCGAGACGCGTCGTTCTGGCAGGATTCACGGTCATAGGCTTAATTCCTCAGGCGCGTCCGCGCCGGGGACTGGGCGGCGGACTCCGAGGATCCGGAGGGCACCGGCGCCAGTGTTTCACCCATGTCAGGCGCGGCCATCTCGAAGATCGCTTCTACTTCCCGGACGGTCTCTTCGGTTTGCTCCACATCGTGCACCAGACTCTCCAACTGGTCACTGACTTGTTGGGGGTCGCGCATGGTGACGGACTGGTCGCGGATCAGGGCAAGAACGTCCTCAATGGCCGCGCACTGCGCGTCGACCACTTTCTCGTTCTCGCGCACTTTGTCGAATTTCTCCAACCGCTTGGTAAGAATCTCGATGCGCCGGCGGTTGATCTCCTGCACTTTGGGCGGATCGGACTCGACTGCTTTTTGCAGCTTCGTCAGGTCGCGCTTGATCGACTCCGGGTCGGTGGTCCGCAAGTACTCACTGTGCTGAAAGGCCGCGTAAAGCAGGCGGACGTGGGAATTGAGCAGACCGTCCAGCCGCTGCTGCATCTGTTCCAGGAACATCTGCGAGGTGGACGACAAGCGGCTGTAATTGGCGCGAATCGTGCCGCAGATCGCCGCCAGGGTGGCATAACGCTTGCGCATTTCCGGAGGAAGCTCGTTGAACATGGTGCTCAGTTTCATCTCCCGCTGGCGCTTCTCCTCGGCGTACTTCCAGGAACGCACCAGGCGGCGGAAAGCGCTGCTTTGGGGCACCAAGCTCAGGTAGATCAGTTCCAGCCCGGCGGCCAGGACCAAGGGGAGGCCCGTGCCTGACACCAAAGCGAAAAGCGCGGCGCCTGCCAGTCCAATCCAATTGTACTGCCAGCGGAGGGCCTCTTTGACGAAATTGATCTGGTCCAGGCCGAGTTCATGGGCTTCGCGCTCGACCGCGCCACGCAACATGGAAACGGGCTTTTGGGGACCGCCTTGTTGGGGAGGAGTCTCCTCAGGCATCAGACACCCACTCGGACCTGCCCGCGCCCGGGCGCGCGTCGCAGGCAAGCCAGGACATAGTCCTGGAGCTCATGGAAATCCTGGCGCTGCTTCATGGCCGGCTCGCGCGGGCGGCCGAACGGAACCGGGACATCCTCCACAATAGTACCCGGTCGGGCGCTGAGAATAAAGATGCGGTCGGCGAGATAGATGGCCTCCTCCACATCGTGCGTAACAAATAGCACGGTGCAGGCGGTCTCGTCCCAAATGCGCAGCAATAGATGCTGCATATCGGTTCGAGTCTGGGCGTCCAGCGCCCCGAAAGGCTCATCCATTAAGATGACCTCAGGCCGGACGGCGAGCGTGCGCGCGATCGCTAAGCGCTGCTGCATGCCTCCGGAGAGGGTGTCGGGATAGACTTTCTCAAAACCCGCTAGACCCACGGCCTGGATGAGGCGCGCCACCGTCTCCTTCCGCTCTGCTGCGGGGACGTCATTGATCTTCATGCCGTAGGCAACGTTCTCGGCGACCGTCAGCCACGGGAAGGAAGTGTATTTCTGAAAGACCATGCCCCGGTCGCGGCCCGGTCCTTCAACGGGCCTGCCGTTGACCAGAATCTGCCCGCTATCCGGCCGGTCCAAGCCTGCAATCATCCTTAGAATCGTTGACTTGCCGCACCCCGAGGGCCCAAGCAGGACGCGGAATTCGCCCACGTCGCGCCCCTCGGGCGAGAAGGCGTCTTCGACCTCCACGCTCACGTCGTGGACGGCCTCGATCTTCTCACCCGCCGGGCTCCGAAAAGTGCGGGAAACGTTCTGAAGGCTGACTTTGATTTTATTTGGCATGGGCCTTTGCTTTCGCCGGAGCACTGGCCCCGACCGCGGCGACGGGCTCGCTTGCACCTCGCACCGCGCGATGCCAGGGGAACAGGCGACGCTCCAAAAACGTCAACAGCCATCGAAACAGGAAAGCTGCAAATCCGATCGCAATGATGCCCGCGTATACTCTCTCGAAATCGAGGACCTTGCGCGCCGCCTCCACCATGTAGCCGACGCCTTTGCGGGCATTCACCATCTCGGCCAGGATGACGTACGTCCAGCCGATGTCATAAAGAATCCGAAAGGAGCTGAAGATGCCCGGGAACGAGGCTCGAAACATCAGCCACAAAGCGTTGCGGCGTTTGGCGCCCAACGTATAAGCCGTTTCCAGCAGGCTGTCATCAACCTTGTTGACTTCCTCCACCACCACGGCCAGCAGATAGAAAAACATGCCGAACCAAAGGAAGGCCACTTTCATGGTCTCGTCCATGCCGAACAAGGCGATGAAGGCCGGCAAGAAGGCCGTGATGGGCATGGCGCGCATTGGCGCCGCCACGGGATTGACCAGATCGTGCACCCACCGAAAACTCGCCATCAACAGGCCCAGCGGAATCGCGATGCACGCGCACCAAAAGAAGGCCTGAGCGATCCTCCACCAACTCTGGAGCACGTTCCCCAAGAGGTTATATTCGCTCCAGAGCCGCCCAAACGCTCGTATGACCCCGATGGGCCGGGGGAGAACAAACGGCGGCAGGAAATCCCAATGGGTCAGGACGAACCAGGCGACAATGATTAGGCCCCAGATAAGGAAAGCCAGGCCCAGCCGCTGGCGCGGGGAAATTTCCTTGCGGATTGCGAACCAGTTCGCCATCGGCTAACCGCGCGAGCGCGTTATGCCCCCGGGTTTGGATACACTTTGATGTCGGTACGGCGATTCTTCTCGCGGCCTTCCGGAGTCGTGTTGGTATCCATGGGATTGTCAGGGCCGTTCCCCCGGGTCCGCATGCGGGCGGCGGGATAGCTGTACTTCTCCATCAAAAACTGCTTGACGGCATCCGCGCGTTCCTTGGAAAGCTGCATGTTATAGGCGCGCGAGCCCGTGGAATCCGTGTTGCCTTCGATATCTACGATGGTGTTTTCATAGGCCCGCATGAAGCTGCCGATTTCGTCCACGACCGCGCGCGAATCAAGACTCATCTTCGACGAGTTCGTCTCGAAGTAGATCGAGCGATGTTGGGTGGCAATTGGCGTGGCGCCCTTGGGGGGCGCTTTGTACTCGATGGGCGCTTCGGAGGGCGTGGTCGGGAACTTGCCGTTCAAGGCCGCGATGTAACGCCGGTCTATGGTCGCTTCGGGGTCCGCAATGCTTCGGATGAGCCGCTCCTGGCGGTACATTTCCTGAGCCATCTTGAAGATGTTGGAGTAATCCGAACCGGAATCTCGCGATCCAAAGAAGTTCAGGTTATCGGCATAGTCCGCCAGCCGCACGCCGCCGAGCATGGTCTTCGCCAAATCGGAAGGAATGTTGAAATCCTTGATGGTGCCGATCAGCGTGTAGGCACGGGCGGGCTGTTCGTTGATGAAGGTGACTCCCTCCAACCAGCCTTGCGCGAACTTGACAACCGTTTGGGGATTACGAGCCGCAAAGGCGTCGCTAACCACCAGAATATCGGCGATCAGCCGGTTGGCCACATGCGTGTCATAAATCTTCTTCGAACCGGGGCGCTTGGACACGGCATCGCTCATGTCGGGGTCCCAGGCCACCGCGGCATCAACCTTCTGCTGCGCGAAGAGGGTGGCCGGCTCGATGCCGTCCTTCGTGTGCACGGCCTTGGCGAATATTTCGTTGCGCTGCTCGGTGCCCAATCCCGAGCTCATCAGCCCGTTCCAAAGCAGAAAATGCGAGGGCGTGTAAGGAGCGAAGGCCACGGTTTTTCCCGCCAGGTCTTCGATGCTGTTGATCCCCTGACGGCCGATGAGGCCGTCCGCGCCGCGCGACCAATCCACCATATAGAAAGCGTGCGAGCCAAAACCTTTGTCCTGGAATTGGGCGTAGTCCTTTGCCCAAACGTCCACGGTGGTCAGCATCACATCGACGTTATTGGTGGCCAAGGCCGCGGCGCCCTCCGTCCAGTCGTCAATGATCTTGAAAGACACTTTCAGCCCCTTCTTGTCGTAAATGGAGCCGGGGGCCGTGTCGAGCCCGCCGTTTGCCACGAGGCCACCCACGCATCCCACCCAGATATTCACGCGGACGCGCACGTCGCTCGTCTCCGCGGTTTCTGCGGCGGGCAGCACAAGTGGCTTCGAGGTGTCCACAACCGGGCCTGAGGTGCGCCCAGACCGGCCGCTAAACAACTTGTGGAAGTTGACCACGCCGTACCTGTCGAGGCTGTACACCACCAGCCCCAGTCCGATGAGGAAAATAAGAGTCCAGCCGCCCTTTTCGATTTTGACTGCCATGAATGGCCTCCGGGAATTTCCACAAGACCGCCCGCATCGGGGCGGAATCTACCACACGCTACTTGGCGAGGGAGGTGGCAAGTTTCCAATCCACGCTGGCCCCGGGGTCGGAAGGGGCGCCCTTCAGGACTCCCGCCTCGTGGTACATCTGCTGGGCTGACTTGAATACTCGAACGTAGTCCGAAGTCGCGCCCTGCGCACCAAAGAAAGCCTTGTGCTGATTGGCGTCGGCCAGCAGGACTCCGCCGAGCATGGTCTTGGCCAAGTCGGTGGGAATGTTGAAGTCCTTGATGCTGCCGATCAGTGTATAGGCCCGCGCGGGCTGTTCGTGGATGAATCGCACGCCCTCCAGCCAGCCCTGGGCAAAGGTGATGACGGTCTGAGGATTGCGCGCCGCAAAGGCGTCGCTTACCACAAGGATGTCGGCGATTAAATTCTGCGCCGTGTGCGTGTCGTAGATCTTCCGCGAGCCGAGGCGCTTGGCGACCGCGTCGCTCATATCGGGGTCCCACGCGACCGCCGCGTCCACTTTTTGCTGCGCAAAGAGCGTGGCGGGCTCGATGCCATCTTTGGTATGAATTCCATTATCGAAGATGGCATTGCGCTGTTGGGGGCTCAAGCCCGATTCTCGTAGGCCCGTCCACAAAAGAAAATGCGACGGCGTGTAAGGCGCGAAAGCCACTTTCTTTCCCACCAGGTCCTTCAGGCTGTTGATGCCTTGAGCGGCAATGACGCCGTCGGCGCCGCGCGACCAGTCCACCAGTTCGTTGCCAGCGCCGCCGCGCCGTCCGTCCAATCATCAATAATCTTGAATGAGACCTTCAGACCCTTCTGGGCGTAAATAGAACCGGGAGCGGTGTCCAGGCCGCCATTCGCCACCAGTCCGCCCGCGCAGCCGACCCAGATGTTGACGCGGACGCGCACCTGGTTGGCCTCCGCCCCATAGGCCTGGGACAGTGTGAAACCAGGCTCCCACAGCCCGAGAAGCAGGGCCAGAACGCCACATCGCCTCTTCCATGTTGAAGCCATCTCTCACCTCCGTAATCGGTCAGTCGAACCTGACCGTGAGCCTCCCCACGATCTTCACCCACAAGGTAGCGACGGGGTTTGCGGCTCAGGAAGTCTTCTGCGCTTCCTTTCCGCCGATCGTCTTCTCCGCGGCGGGGGCGGCGGGTTCGGGTGTGAGCAGCCCCATTTCCACCTTGAATTGCTTGACGAGTTCATTGGCGCGGATCTTTTCGGCTGCCTCTTCGACCTTGAATTTTTCCTGGTCCACATTGCCCAGCGCCATCTCCATGCGGGCTTCGTTGACGGCGGTTTCCTCCTCGATCCTGCGCACCATTTCGTCGTGCGTCTGGCTGATTCCCGCGACCTCGAACTGCTCCATGGCGTCCGCGACCTTTTTCTGCCACTGGCCGCGGCGATAGTCGCGGATGGCGTTCAGCGCCTCTTGAGTCTTCCGCTCCTTCTCGCGAAGGAAAGCCTGCTTGACCATCATCGCTTTCTCAAAAGCGGCGCGGGCGGTGGCAAGTTGGCCCTGGTTTCGCGCCATCGCGCCGCGGACCTGCTCGAGTTGGGTGGCGAAACTCCCCGCCAAATCATCGCGATTCGCCTGGATCGCTGCCTTGACCTTCGCCGTCAGGTCATTGATGTCGGACTTGTATTTCGCTTCTTCTTTTTCCAGGAGGGTCACGTTCGCCTTCACCATGGCGATACTTTCGTTCATCCGCGGGACCTGGTCATTCATATCGCGGATGTTCTGCTCAAGAATGATCTCCGGATTTTCTGCGGCGGAAATGAAAAAGCCGATAAAGGAACGCACCATGCGCGTCAGGCGTCTCCACATAAGAACTCCTCTCTAGGGCTTCGCCCCCTGCGGTTTCGTGCTCGGAGGTGGTTCCGTAGGGTGGCCGCTGGTGGTAATCGGATTCTCCGTCACGAAGTATGAAACCGCTTCGTAGATCTTCTGCTCTTCCTGTTGTTTCTTGAGCCGCCAGCCGAAGAAGCGTTCTTTTTCCTTGGCGACCTCATCGTTGTTCTTTTGCATCCGCGCCTGGTGCTCGGCGACCAAGCGGTCCAGTTCGGCCTGGATCTGACGATTGTCCTGTGCCTTGCGCGTTTCGAGTTCGTGCAGAGCCGACTCCTGCACGCGTTCGAAAGTGTCGAGGGCGCGGTCGCGCCGCACTGCGTCTTCGATGACTTCCTGCAACTTCACACCGGCGGCATCGAGGGCCAGCAGGATGGAACTCCGTTTGACCGTGGGCGCCAGACTGCGGATGTGCTCGTTCTGGAGCATCTCCGAGACTTTGAGAATCGTGTATCCGTGGCTGGCATCGGGGATTTCCGCCGCCCGGTAGATTTCCTCGAACGAGCTCGGGTTATTAACCGGCGTCGTGAATTTAGGATCTACAGCCGCGGCCGCAGCGATTTCCGCTACCGTCTGCGCCGCGCTGAGGGGCACCTTGGGAGGTGGTGCGGATTCGGGGGCGGGCACCTGCTCCGAACCGCTACCGGCAGGCTGGTCCACCGAGAGAATAAAGTTGTACCATTTCTTTCCCATGGCCACCCCCGCGGCAAGCACGCAGCGGTACAGGTATGCCCGTTCTAGCTCGCTCAGGCTCTTTCAAGAGACCGCCAATGTCGGGAAAAGTTATGACACTACCCCGGCAAAGTCAAGCCCGCTACCCCTCTCATTGATAACCTGATCTTCACTCCACGCGGGAAAATACAAAGAGGCGACTCAAAAAGGCACCGCGCGGGTGGGCGAGCTTTCGATGGATGGCACTCCGACTGTCCTGCTGGCGAAATCTTCTCGGGACGCGCTCGCAGGAGTTCGCCCAATCGGCGCCCAAGCTTTCACCGTATTTGAAGCCGCGATCAAGGAAGAGCCTTCTGACAAGTGAAGTCTCCAATGCAGTTGAGGGGGGCTTTCCCGCGCGACGAACTGCCGCGAGAAGATCTCGACGGCTGCTTTATACGTTCTGCTTTCTGAATTCTGATTTCTACATACCACCTTCCGCCTGCTGCCTTCCGCTTTCTGCCTACCGAGTCGGCCTCTGCGGTCCCGCCCAACTCATGCGACTTTGATTTGTGGCGAAGTGCAGGACGGGGCGCGGCAGAATGCGTAGCAGGACCCAAAGAAGCTTGTACTGCCATCCTGGCACGACAAACAGCTTGCCTTGATCGAGGCCCTTCAGTGACGCGGCCACAACATCCTCGGCGGACATCCAGAGGCTTTTCGGCACCACTTTCCGGTCGACGCCCATAACATCGTGGAATTCCGTGTAGGTAAACCCCGGGCACAGCGCCTGCACGCGGACCGGCGAGCGAGCGCTCTTGAGCTCGAGGTAAATCCCCTCCGTAAAGCAATTCATCCAGGCTTTCGAGGCGTAATAACTTGTGTTGCCCGAGCGCGGCGCGAAAGCGGCGAGGGAAGAAACATTGATGATGGCGCCCTTCTTCCGAGCCACCATCGCGCGCAGCGCCGCGTGGGTCAGGCGCAGAGTGGCCATCACGTGGAGGCGATGCATGGCTTCCTGCGGGCCCAGATCGGAGCGACAAAACGGGGCCGCGACGCCGAAGCCCGCGTTGTTCACCAGGAACTCGAGGTCTGCCGCCCGCGCGATGTAGTCTTCCACGACCTTCAAGGCGTCTTCCTGGATGAGATCCGCGACGAGCGTGTCCGCCTGCACCTTATGCTGGCGCTGGAGCTCGACCGCCAACGCTTCCAGGCGCTCCCGTCGCCTCGCCACCAGCACCAGGTCGAACCCGCGCGCGGCGAGTTGCCGCGCGAACTCCGCTCCCAGGCCCGCCGATGCGCCTGTGACCAGCGCCTTAGGCCGCACCTCTGCCATGTTCCCTCCTCTTCCCTTCTGCCCCGCGCGCGATTATGCCATGCGAACCGCAAAATGGGATGTCAATTCGCGGCGGCGGCGTAGACCCTTGCACGGCCGTCAGCCACGGATTGCAGGAGCCGAGCCCTTCTATAGCGCGGAGGGCAACCTGCTTGGCAGCTTGGCGTCGCCTTGCAATGTAACCATTCCGATACTACCCTAGCGTTGGCCCCTCGCGGGAGTGCCGACGATGTCCAAACCTCTCCGTTTGCTTCTGCCCCTGATTCTCGGTTCTTGGGGGTTCCTCACTTCCTGCGGCGGAGGCAGTTACTCCGCGCCACCCCCGCCAGCGCCGATCGGCGTGAGTCTCTCGGTAAGCTCGGTGACGATCTACCAGGACGGCACGCCGGGGTCGGTGGATGTCACGATTACCCGGCCGTCAGGCAATTCCAACAACGTGACGCTCACCGTGCAGCCCGCGGTCAATCTCCTCACCGCGACGATCCAATCTCCCGGCACGGGCAACACGGGTCAGGTCACCTTTACGACCGGCGGGCCGGTTCCTCTGCCCGGACAAGGAATTGCGGCAACGGAGTCGACGCCATCAGGGACATACAACCTGAACATCCACGCCAGCGACGGGACATCGAGCGGGAGCGCGCTCCTGGCGCTGACAGTGGGGATCGCCGCCCGTGTGGGCACCGCTATAGATTTGAGTCAAGGCGTCAACGGGCGGCTTCAGGAAGCGATGTCCACGTCGTTCCAGCCCGCTTCGTGGTCCGATGGATTCTTCGTGCAGAATCCCTCCGCCACCACACCGCTCGCGAACCTGCTGCCTCATCACATTCGCCTCCAGGCGCTGGAGCGGGACATACCTGAAACCGCGCCGCGAGCCTGGGACTTTACCCATCTGGATGCCGTGGTGAGCCCCGTAATGACCGCCGGCGACCACAGCCCGGAATTCCAGATCGCCAAGGCTCCGGCCTTTATGTACGACGCCTCGGGGAATTTCCTCGATTCGAGTTTCGACACCTTCGCCGGCTACGCGGCGGATCTGGTGAGATATTACAACACGCCCGCGGGGATTCTTGACGCGGCTTCCTGCAGCAAGAGTCCTTGTGTCTCCACTCCGCCCAACGGCGTGGGCCGCGTGGACTATTGGGGCATCTACAACGAGCCGAACATCAACGACGAGTTCAATGACAGCACCCAGAACCCGCAGGGCCCGCAAAACTATGTGGATATGTACAACGTGGTCGTGCCGCAGATGCAGGCCGTCGACCCCAGGATCAAGTTCGCTGCCGTCGAGCTTGCGGACTTCGGCAACGAGGCGACCAACTACATCCCCGCGTTTATACAGGGTGTGAACCAGCGGGTCGATGTTCTCGCCACGCACTTCTACGCCACCTGCAACCAGAAAGACTCCGACCAGCAACTCTTCGACGCCATCGACCAGTTCGTCCCGCACATTCAGTATCTCTACTCTCAGCTTCGCACCAAGCCCGCCCTGGCCAGTGTGCCGGTGTGGATGACCGAGAGCAATGTCAACGCCGACTATGACAAGGGCGCCGGTATCAGCGCCTGCAATGGGACGCTGTTTGTAACCGATCTGCGCGGCTCCAGCGCCTTTTTCGCCGCCTGGCGGCCGACGGCCTTCTCCAAGTTCGGCAAGGTGGGGCTGCAGGCGATGTATCACTGGGATTTCCCCGCCGACGCGCAGTTCGGCGAAGTCAACGACTCGAACGCGGCGCTCCAGTTGAGCTACTGGGTGGACTATTGGCTGGGCCGGTATTTCCCTTCCGACCCGGATGTTACCCCGACGGGAGCCGAAATCCTGCAGCTCGGCGTCAGTGAAGACTCGAGCGTCGAAACCCTGGCCGTGAGAAACGCGGATGGCAGCGTCGTGGTGATGGTCGCCAATCACGCCGTGCATTCGAGCACCGATAACAACGGCCCGGGCGATCCACGCGTCGTCGCGGTTGACCTCTCGGGGCTGGGGACGTTTTCCTCGGCATCTTTGCTCACCATCGACAAGAACTCCAGCGTGGCCAACGGGCCCGCAGCCGCGCCGGTTACCCCCGCGGCACAAATGACAATTCAGTTGGGAGGTTACGGCGTGGCGTTCCTGAAGCTGATTCCCTGAGAACGCGCCAATCAAGCCGCTCAGACCTTAGCGGGTTCCGTTGAAGAAGGTATGAGGATGGCAGGGGCCTCGACGGTCTTCGGCTTCGAGCGCGGCTCGACTTTCCAGAAGTGCAGCAGGCTCACGGCACTTCCCCCGCGCGATTTCACCAACTTCTTGCTTGCAAGCCCTCGATTTCCTTAAAGTGGTCGTCGCGAGTCAACAAGGTCAGTCCATACTGCTCTGTCAGAGCCGCGATCCAGACATCATTTTCGGGGATAGGCCGTCCCCGCTGCCGCAAGAAGTCCTTGATCCGCCCATAGTGTTTTGCCGTGATTGCATCGCACTGTTCAATCGCCATGTGCCCGACAAACTCATCGATCTTGGCCAAGTTTGTTTCCGCGCGTGCTGATTTGCGCGCCCCGAAATAGAGTTCGCCGACAACTATGCAGGGGATGCTTACGAGATCAGCAGCACTTAAGAGGGATTGGAGGCTTCTGTCATTCGACCAGAGGGCGATAACAGCATTGGTATCAAGGAGGAATCTACCATTCATTCAGGTCGGTCCGTTCACACTCTTCTTGAATCACTTTCTCCATCTCTTTGAGGTCCGCCGTGTCGAACATCCCCGCGAAGCGAAGTATTTCCTTGCCCGGAACCCCTACAGCTTCGCCTGATGCCAAGGTGCGAACAAATTCCAAAACACGGCGCTGCTGATCGACAGGCAACCTACCAAGTTGTTCGAAAATTTCTCTGTGGAGGCTCGGATCCACCATTGTCCTCACCTGCCTTTCAGCGCGCTGGCAGCCTTGTTCAATCTGCACCTAGCCCACTGCAAAGTCAACCCGAAATCAGGCGTGGGTTGCAAACGAAGTAGTAGTCAGCGAAGATTGCATAGCTACGTAGTCACACCTTGGCGGGCTCAGTGGAAGAAGGCATGAGGATGGCGGGGGCTTCCGCGGTCTTGGGTTTCAAGCGCGGCTCGACTTTCCAGAAGCGCAGCAGGCTCAAGCCCCAGTATTCGAGGATGTCCCAGGCGTGGGCGCTCGCGGTTTTGCGCGCGTGCTCGAGCACGAGTTCGCGGAGGAAGTGCGAGTCCCCGGGCTCGATGAGACGTTCGATTTTGATCAACTCGGGATTGTAACGGTGCTCAAATCTGTTCTCGGGGTCATAGACATAGGCGACGCCATTCGTCATGCCGGCGCCGAAGTTGCGCCCCGTATCGCCCAGAATAACGGCCACGCCTCCGGTCATGTACTCACAGGCGTGGTCGCCCGTGCCTTCCACGATCGCGGTGGCGCCGCTATTGCGCACGCAGAAGCGCTCGCCGGAGCGTCCCGCGGCAAACAGGCGTCCTGCCGTGGCGCCATAGAGCACGGCGTTCCCCATAATCACGTTTTCTTGCGAGGCGAAGGCGCTGCCCTGTGGCGGCCGGAGAATAATCTCGCCCCCACCCATGCCTTTCCCCACGTAGTCGTTGGCCTCGCCCTCCAGGATCAGGCGAATCCCACCCGTGAGAAACGCGCCGAAGCTCTGCCCCGCGCTTCCCCGAAAGCGGAACTCTGCCGTCGTGCCCGGCAAACCGTTGTTGCCGCGGCGCAACGCGACTTCGCCCGCGGCCCGCGCGCCAATCGTGCGATTCGTATTGTGGATCGAATATTCACGCACGATGGACCGGCCCTGTTCGAGCGTGAGCTTCACGTCCTCCGTCATCCGCAGGGCTAATTCATCAGCGTGACGCGCGCGGCGCCGTGCCGGCGCCCGGCCCTGCGAATCGGCCCGCACCAGGAGCGGTTTCAAATCCAGTTGCCCGCGGCGGTCCGGAACGCGATAGGTCAGCGGCTGAAGCAAATCCGCGCGACCCCGAATCTCCTCGAGCGACCGGAAGCCAAGCTGCGCGAGCAGTTCACGCACCTGCTGGGCGACGTAGCGCAGATAGTTGATAAGCCGTTCGGGTTCGCGGGGAAAACGCTTGCGCAGGTCCTCGCGCTGCGTGGCCACGCCGACCGGGCAGGTGTTCAAATGGCACTGCCGCGCCATCACGCAGGCCAGCGCCACCAGCGCCGCCGTGCCGAACCCGAACTCATCCGCGCCCAGGAGCGCGGCAATCACGATGTCGCGGCCCGTCTTCATTCCGCCGTCCGCGCGCAGCCGCACGCGGTCGCGCAGGCCGTTGACCACCAGGGCCTGGTGCGCCTCGGCTAATCCCATTTCCCAGGGCGATGCCGTGTTTTTGATCGAGCCCAGCGGCGAGGCGCCCGTGCCGCCGTCATGCCCGCTGATCAACACCACATCGGCATTGGCCTTCGCCACGCCCGCCGCCACGGTCCCCACTCCCGCCTGAGACACAAGCTTGACGCCGATACGCGCTCGGGGATTAATTTCACGCAGATCGTAGATGAGCTGCGCAAGGTCTTCGATCGAATAGATATCGTGATGGGGCGGCGGCGAAATCAGCGAGATGCCCACCACTGCGCGGCGCACGCGGGCGATCATCGCCGTCACCTTGTGCGCGGGTAGCTGCCCGCCCTCGCCCGGCTTCGACCCCTGCGCCATCTTGATTTCGAGTTCCTGCGCGCGCGCCAGGTACTGTGGCGTCACGCCAAAGCGCGCCGAAGCCACCTGCTTGATCTTGTTCTCCGCCGAATCGCCGTTTTCGACGTCAAAGTAAACTTCCGGGTCTTCCCCGCCCTCGCCGGTATTGGAGCGCCCGCCGATACGGTTCATGGCAGTGGCCAGCGTGTGCTGCGTCTCGGGGCTCAGCGCGCCCAGCGACATCGCCTGAGTCGAAAAGCGCTTCCAGATTTCTTCCACTGGCTCGACCACTTCAATGGGAATCGGCGTGGTGGAACGGAAGCGCAACAGATCGCGTAGCGTCATCGGCTCGCGCTCTTCCACTGCCCGCGCGAAGTCTTCGTAAGCTTTCAGGTTGTCTTCTTTCGCGGCCTTCTGGAGATTTCGCACGACCTCGGGACTGAAAGCGTGCCGCTCGAAACCCTTGCGATAGCGGTAAAAACCCGAAAACTCGAGTTTCTCCGCGGGCGCGCCGAACGCGCCGCGGTGGCGGTCCAGAACGTCGTGGGCCAGGTCCACGAGCTTGCGTCCGCCCACCAGCGAGCGCGTGTCGGGGAAGAACTTCTGCACCACGTCCGAATCGAGCCCGATGATTTCGAAAAACTTTCCGCCCAGGTAGCTGGCAAGCGTCGAGATTCCCATCTTCGACATGATCTTCTTGAGCCCCGCCTCGACCGCGCTGCGGTAATTCTGAATCGCTTCCGCCACGGAAATCTCGCCCAATTCTCCGCGGCGTGCGAGGTCGGCGACGGCTTCGAGGGCAAGATAAGGATTCACCGCGGCGGCGCCGTAGCCCACCAGGCAGGCGAAGTGGTGCGACTCCCAAGCCTCGGCGGTCTCGATGACCAGGTCCGCCTTGTTCCCGACGCCGGCTTCGATGAGATGCTCGACCACGGCGCTGACCGCCAGCAGCATGGGCACCGCCGCATACTGGGCGTCCACGCCGCGGTCGCTCAGAATCAGAATCGAGCTGCCGCGCTTCACCGCCTCCGCGCATTCGCGGACGATGCGGCTGATGGCGCGCGTCATGCCTTCGGGGCCCTGGCTCGCTTCGAACAAAGTGGAGATCACCACGGGCTGGAAATTCGCCTTAGCCATCTCCCGCAATTCCGCCAGCTCGGCGTCCAATAGGAAAGGCGACTCGAGACGAATCATGCGCGCGTGCTCCGGCGTCTCGACCAGCACGGAGTGGCGCGGCCCGAGATAAAGGTTAAGCGAGATCACCAACGCCTCACGCAGGGGATCGATGGGCGGGTTCGTAACCTGCGCGAACATTTGCCGGAAGTAATGGAAGAGCGGACGCGGCCGGCGGGAGAGCGCCGCCAGCGGCGTATCGTCGCCCATCGAGCCAATGGGCTCTTTCTTTTCGCCCGCCAGGGGCTTGAGCAGCAACTCGAGATCTTCCTCGGAGTAGCCCGCGGCCCGCTGCGCGGCGATGAAAAGGTTTCGATCGCGCGCGACGAGGGTCTGGCCCCAGGTCTCAGCGCGCGTCCGGGAAGTGTCCACGGGCTTGTGCCGCGGCAGGAAAATCATGTTGCGGCTGATCCACTTGCGATACTTCGTGCCATGCGAAACCTGCCGCTTTACCTGCTCGTTCTTGAAGATCTTCTGGTGCTTAAGATCCACCAGGAAAATCTGACCCGGTCCCAACCGACCTTTTTCCTGCACGCGTTCGGGCTCGATCTGAAGGATGCCGACCTCCGAGCCCAACACCACAAGACCATCGCGCGTGATGGTGTAGCGCGCCGGTCGCAGGCCGTTGCGGTCGAGCGCCGCGCCCACCAGGTGTCCATCCAGGAACGCCATCGCGGCGGGGCCATCCCAGGGCTCCATCAGGCAGGAGTGATAGTGGTAAAACGCTTTGACGTCGGCGGGGATTTCCACGGAACTGTCCCACGCCTCCGGGATCATCATGAGCAACGCGTGGTGAGCGGTGCGACCGGAACGCGTGAGCAGCTCGAGCACATTATCGAATGCCGCCGAGTCGCTGCCACCCGGCTGGACAACAGGCTTCAGCCACTCGACGTCGTTTCCCCATACGGGATGTTCGAGCACCGATTCGCGCGCGCGCATCCAGTTCCGATTGCCCAGCAGCGTGTTGATCTCACCGTTGTGCGCGACGATGCGGAAGGGCTGCGCCAGGAACCAGCTCGGCGAGGTATTCGTGCTGTACCTCTGATGGAAAAGCGCCGCGGAGGCCACAAAATTGGGATTGGCCAGATCCTTGTAGAAAACGCCCAACTGCGAGGGCGCGAGCAGGCCCTTGTAAACAATATTGTGAGATGAGAATGAGGGAATATAACAGCCCGCGAGGCCGGCTTCGACCATGCGGCGCTCGATTTCCTTGCGCGCCAGGTAGAGAAGCTGCTCGAACTCGCGCTCCTGGTCGGCGGGCTGCGCGATGAGCATATGCCAGATGGCGGGCTGCGTCTCACGCGCCTGCGGCCCCAGCGCGCCTTCGTCGAGCGGGACCTGCCGCCAGCCCACGTGCACCAGACCGCGGCTGTGCACGACTTCTTCCGCCGTGAACATGGCGCGAGCGCGCGCGATTCCATCTTGAGGAAAGAAGAAAACCCCGACGCCGATCTTCCAGTCCGGCTTGAACCCGGCATTTAAGCGGCGCGCTTCCTGGGCAAAGAACTCCCGAGGAAGTTGCACGGAGATCCCCGCGCCGTCGCCGCTGGCGCCGTCCGCGTCCACGCCGCCGCGGTGAGTCAGGCACTGGAGGCACTCCAGTGCCTGCTCGACCACGCGGTGCGAGGGAGGCGCGTCCAGTTGCGCTACGAAGCCGGTTCCGCAAGCGTCATGCTCTTCGCGCCGGTAAAGCCCGAACTCACTGTCAGATAAGGCCATCTCCGCCTTCACAACTAGACGACACTTCACCTATCATGCCAATCTGTGCTTTAACATGATCGCCGACCGCCGGGCGAAGTGTTAAATGAATAGTTTTTATATGCATGATAAGTTCCGGGCATCGCGACTTTTCTGTACGGCACGGTATGCCTTGCCCAGGTAAGATGTTCAAACGCGGTAGCGATGTGAGGTTTGTGAGGTTTGAAACTCCAAACTCCATATCCATTCGCGAGCCCTGCACGTGGAGTCCGCGCCCGGGAGTCTCTCGCGCGGGCAAACTTTGCTCTTTAATCGCAGCGGCTTTGGGGGTACTCTCTCCGCCTGCCGGCTGACGACCGCCGGCTCGTGCCCGCGAAATCTCTCGCGGGTTTCTCAATCACCTGCCACAGCTTGTCGCCAGCGCGCAGGAAATGCCCGGACGTGAATGATGCGCAAACCTATCAACCGTCGAAGATTCTTGAAAGATACAACCGCGCTTCTCAGCGCGAGTCCATTGCTCGCAGGCAACGTCGCGCTCGCCGCACAACAGGCTGCGAAAACGCGACCGGACGCGGCCAGCTCGAGCCTCGAGATGCAGGTGAAGCGCGAACCTTCAGGAGCGGTCTGGATCCTCCTCGAGCCCCCGGCGGAATTTCAGCAAAGGTTGGCGGGGAGGGAGTTGGCGCGCGGGTTGCGCAATCTCGGCGTGGCGCGCGAGCCCAAGGAGGCGACGCTCCCCGGGGCCGAACCCCGCGCCCGGGACACGGTGTTCCGGCTGAGGGTCAGCCGCGAATTATCACCCAACCCCGAAGCGTTCGAAATTGCCCAGGCTGACGGCGCGGCAACCCGTCGTGAGATGATCTTGACCGGCGCGACGCCGCAGGCGGTCCTGCACGCGGTGTTCGAGTTCCTCGAACGCCAGGGCGCTTTTTTCGGCCTCGATGGCGAGGTCTATCCATTCGAATCCGTTCGGGCGCTCCAACTTCCGCCGCTCGGCGAGCCCTGGCGAGCACGGCCACGCTTCAAGACTCGAGGGCTGGTTCCCTGGCCCGACTTCCTGAACTGCGTTACGGTCTTCAATCGCGAGGAGTGGCGCGCGTATCTCGAGGCGATGGTGCGCATGCGGTTCAACACGCTGGGCGTCCACGTCTACTCCGGCCCCAATCAATGGACCGAATCCTTCCTGTCGTTCGAATATGCTGGCGCCGGACACCTGGCGTACACCGATACGAGCGCCACCAATCGCTGGGGATATATACCGGAACGAACCTCGCGCTACGGCATGGGCGGCGCCGACTTCTACGCGAGTGAAGTCTTTGGCTCGGAAGCCACGACGAAAGCGACCAGTTGCTGGGAGGCCGAGGAATCCGCCCAGCAACTCTGGGCCGAAGCTTTCCGTTACGCCCGCGACCTGGGCATCCGCACGGGCGTGGGATTCGAGCCTTACCAGATACCGGACGAAATCTATCGCGCCACGCCGCCCGAAGCCTACTTCGTCGCCAAGGATCCCAAGATTCCCGGCCCGCGCATTGATCCGGAATCTGTCGCGGCCCGAGATATTCTCGAGACGCGTCTGGCGCGCCTGCTCGAAGCTTACCCGACGGTGGATTATGTGTGGCTCTGGGAAGACGAGCTCATGGGGTGGAGCAGCCAGAAGGGCACGGTCCCGCTCTCCGTTACGCCTTTCCAGCAGGCCTATGATTTTCTCAAGCGCCACGCGCCCGAGAAACGCCTGGTGCTTTCAGGTTGGGGCGGCGTGGTCCGCCATTTCGGGCACTTCCATCGCAATTTGCCGGAAGATGTCATTTTCACTTCGCTGAACGACAACCTCGGCTGGGACCCGGTGAGCGAGGAATATGGCAAGCTCGGAAGTCGCGAGCGCTGGCCGATTCCCTGGCTGGAAGACGATCCGGCCATGTGGTTGCCGCAATTCCACGTCTACCGCTTCGTTCGCGACATGGATCTTGCCGAGAAGTACGGCTGCCAGGGCCTGCTGGGAATCCACTGGCGGCACCGAATCATGGATGTTGATGCCGGATTCCAGTCGCGCTATTCGTGGGACAAAACCCTGAGCCCCACGAGATTCTTCCAGGATTTTGCCGCGGCCCAGGCCCGCGAACCGCGCGCCGCCAAGCTCGCTAAGATTCTCGACGACACGGACCGCGATCGGCTCATCCTTTGCTCCTTCACAGGCGAGATCAAAGACGGCCACCATCAAATCCATGAATACTCCGGAGATTATGATGAAGCCTTCCAATTCTGGAATGGTTATGAGCCTTCGGAAGAGGTCGTCAAGTCGCAGGCCGGCGTGGCGCGGCAATTGCGCGCGCTCACTGATGCCGCCACCGGTCCCGCGGAACGCGAGCGGCTCAACTACCTCACCCGCCACGTCGAGTTCCTGGTTCCGTATTCCGAGTCGTGGTCGCTCGCCTATCACCTGCATCAAAAACTCCAGGCGGCCCTGGAATTAAAGCGCCAGGGTAAACGCGACGAGGCGAAGGCGCTCATCGCCACTGAGGGCGTTCCGCTCTGGCTGAAGCTCGCGCCGCTGGTCCGCGAAGTCCTGCTCGACTTCCAGGAAATCGTCAGCACGCACAACGACCTCGGCACGCTCGCCTCGATGCACAATAAATACGAGCGGCTGGCATTGTTCCGCCTGCGCGCGTCGATGAAGGAATTCCTGGGCGAGCTTCCTCCGGAGACCGAGAAGTTGTTCGAGGAAGTCCGCCGCTCCGACCCGAGCGCCACGCTCCGTGTGTTTGTCCCCACGCGCGCCACGCTGCTTCGCGGCGAAGATCGCGTGCGCATTTTCGCGGTCGTTCCGGCCGCGAGCGACGTCGCGCAGGTCACTCTACTCACACGACCCACCGGAGTCGAAAAGTGGTCTGGAATCCGGATGGTACACGCGGGACGCAAAACCTTCGTCGGCGAACTCAAGGCCGCCGGCAGCCATGCGGCCTTGCTTGATTATTATGTTGAAGCGGAAGTCAGGCGGCAGGGAAAAGCGTCGCGGCTCACTGCGCCTCTGGAGGCTCCGGCACGGTTCTATACTGTAACGCGGCTTTAACGTATCAATCCACGCGTTGACCCGGGTCCTGAGAATTACAGTGGCGGCCCCTCGCTTAACGATCGGAAGCTCACATCATGAGCCATCGCTTTGTCCTCGGTCTTGACTTGGGCGGCACCAAGATTGCCGCCGGCGTAGTGGATTCGGCCGGCAGATTGCGTAGCGCCGTGCGATTCCCCACGCCCGCGTCAGGCGTGCGCCGGGATCTCGCAGCGCTCTTCGACGCCGCTCATTTCGCCGTGGCCTCGGCAGGGATTCACTGGGAACAAATCGAGGCAGTAGGCGTGGGAGTGCCCGGCGCGTTTGACCCCGTGACCGAAACCGTCTGGGCGCCCAATTTGCCGGGTTGGAAGAGAGTCCCGCTCGAGCGACTGCTCGAACGCTCGCTGGGTCGTCCCGTATTCGTTGAGGGCGACCGCAATGTGCAAGCTTTGGCCGAAGCGTGGCGGGGCGTCGGCGGTAAGCGACGAATTCGAAACCTTGTCTTTCTCACCGTAGGCACGGGTATCGGCGCGGGGCTCATTGTCGAGGGGCGCGTGGTTTCAGGCACGCGCGGGCTGGCCGGCGCCGCGGGCTGGATGGCAGTGACTGAGAAATGGCACAGCGACTTTGGCCGCATCGGATGCCTTGAGGCGCTGGGCGCAGGGCCCGCGGTGGCACGCTTCGCCAAGAATGCGCTGCGAAAAAAGGATCGTGGGTTGATTAATCGGCTCGCGGCTGCCGGCGGCGGCCGCGTGACAGGAGAAATCGTCACTCAAGCCGCGCGGCGCGGCGATCCCGTGGCGCGCCAAGTGCTCGAACGGATTGGCGAGAATCTCGGCCGCGGGGTCGCGAATATTATCAGCCTGCTGAATCCGGAAGTCGTCGTCCTGGGCGGCGGCCTCGCCGGCGCCGGAGAGCTCGTGCTCAAGCCGCTGCGGCGGGCCGCCCGAAGGTGGGGGCAACCGCTGGCCACACGCCACGTCCGAGTCATTCGATCGCGGCTCGGCGAAGAAGCCGGCATTCTCGGCGCGGCGCGTTACGCTTTACTTCAAGGGGAGGAAATGCACTGATGTCTGCCGACCAGTATTTTCGAGAAGCCCAAAAGATTTATGATCGAATTCATGATACGCAAATTCCTAACATCCAAAACGCTGCAGAACTCGCCGCCGCTTCCATCGCCCGCGACGGGCTGGTGCACCTGTTTGGCAGCGGCCATTCTGTGATTCCGGTGCTCGACGTGTTCCCGCGCTATGGCAGTTTTGCGGGATTCCATCCGCTGATGGATTCGCGCCTGATGTGGTTCCAGGTGCTGGGCTCGGGCGGTGTGCGGGAATTGCTCAAGCTCGAGCGCACGGAAGGTTACGTTCGCGAGTTCCTCTCCAATATCAAGTTCGAGCCCATTGACACCCTGGTGGCCTATTCACACGGCGGCTTGAACGCTGCCGCTATTGACGTGGCCTTGCACGCCAAATCGCAGGGCATGAAGGTGATCGCGGTGACGTCGCTCGACAACGCGAAGATCTCCGCGGCCACGCATTCCACAGGCAAGAAACTCGCGGATTGCGCCGACGTCGTCATCGATAACTGCTGCCCGCCGCAGGATGCCCTGGTGGAAGTAGGCGGCTTCCCCGTCGCCGCCAGTTCCACGCTGGCGGTGATTGTTATCTCCATGGCCCTGGTGGCGGAGACGGCCGCGCGCCTCGCGAAGCACGGCGTGAAATTCCGCGCCTTCGTCTCCCCCAATGTCACGAGCGTCGGCCCCGATAACAATCGTCAGGTTTTCGACGAGTACATTCGCCGGCTGGCGCCGCGGCTGCGCTGATCCCCTCGCCGTGATGTCGCGACTAAAGCCTGTAAGCAAGCGCGGAGTTCACAACCAGCATCGTGGTCGGATTTCCCGGCTCTATCGAACGGCGGCTATTCCCCGCGCGTCTTCTGCTTCGGGATCGGCACGTATTTTTCCACCTTCACGCTGGTAGGTGCCGCCATTGCGGCGAGGCGGTCCAGGTCGAAGTATCTGTATAGATCGAGGCAAAAGAGCTCAGGCGCCTCCTGAAAAGTTACGGGAGCTTCCAAAAGAAATGCCAGGGTCGGCATGCCTTCATGCACGATGATGGACGAAAACAGATTCGGCTCCAGCGCCGCGGCCACCGAGGCCACCACCTGCGAGCGTATGCCGCGGCACTCCAGCCGAACTTTCGAGACTCCCGCGCGAGCCCGCAGCCACTTCGTGATCTCGATCAACTGTCCAGTCTCCACGCCCAGGGTGCGCTCGCCCACGCTGTCGATGAGTTGCGCGTAAGAAGCCGGGGCCTCGCCCTTCCAGGCGTCTCCGGTGAACAGCAGATCGACCGCCAGGACCTGCTCGTCACGATTAATGGCGTCGGAGATTTCTGCCGCAGCCGCCTTCCTCCCGCGATCATCAAGGACGATGGTGACAGGAGTTTGTTCGGGGGTCACGATGCCCTTCAGCCAAACCCCTTCGGCGGACAGCCCGTCCTTCATTTCGAAAAGGTAAGACCTTGTCTCCACGCCTTCATGCTTGGTGTTGCCGAGCGTCCAGGCGCGCCTCAGGCGAAGGGGCTTGTAGCGCACCACCCCAAGGAGTTTTCCTCGCTCCACCCCCCAGGCGGACTCGCCCCCACCAGTAGGAGGAGCGGGGCGCGAGATT
>JAIQGA010000087.1 GCA_020072925.1 Terriglobia bacterium
GCTCGTGTCGGGATCGACGGCCGTGCAGGCGCCCGAGCTGGGTTCCAAAACCTGCCCGCGCGGGAGCCGTGGGTTAAATTCCCTGGGTGCGAGGCTAGACCTTCGGAAAACGCAATGCTCGCACTGAGACGAACAGGGTTGGGGCTTTGGTGTGTCCGCGCTGAGCAAGAAACTTGAGTATCTCAATTGCCTTGCTCAGCAGTCCGTGTGCCTCCCGGCGGTCCCGTAGCTCGATCACCAGACTGAACGCCTGTCGGGCTAGTGTCTCGATCGTATGTTCCGACTGGCTCATATGCAATGCCTCCTCATTCCCCAAGGGCCGAGCGCGGCGAGGCTTGCGCGGGAGTGATGTTTTCGCGCCGGATTCCCCGAGGTTGATAAGCCCCCGGGGCGTCCGCCCCACTTCTCTCTTTTGCTCGCGCACTGCCTCCTTAAGCTGGACAGTAGACTCCGTTCCCTACTGCGGACCTGCCATTGCTGAAAGCAAGGCCTTTGCATCCTCCTGAGATCGGGTGTCCGCGTGAATTCGAGCCTGAATGAAATCAGGGTGAGCATGCAGGCCAAGCGCGATAAGCGTACGCGGACTGCGTCCCTCGCCGACCGTGAAGAAGGGTGGCAAGGCACGGGATTTTCCGCAGCAGTTGGCGATGGAGCAACAAGGTTGACTTCGGGCAATAACTCTATAGCAAACTCGATGCCCTTTCGGGGACTTTTGCACGCCCGGCGTGATTACCGTCTTGGGGGGCGCAACGCTTCGTCGTGGACCGCTTCGACTTTTCTGCCGGCCCGGGCAGAGGGATGGTGCGTATGGGAGAACGCCTGGCGAGTGATGAGTCTCGCGCCGGAGTGCGAGAAAATTTGCGGTGTGCCGATCAGGATGGATCGCGCAGGATTCTCGGAAAGCAGGAACTAGGGCGTTGAGGCCGGCGCTCGCCGCGCCATCCTAGCCCCACTGGAGCAACCGTTTCTGTTGAAGCCTCAATTGCCCTCGGTTACATCGTTACCGAAAGAGGTGCTTTCAGGGTAAAGTCGAGCTTCGTTTCGGAAGGTATCTGGATCTGTTGTCCTTTGGTCGCCGCTTGAACAGCGGTGCCGGCGCCGGCGCCGACGGCTGCACCGATGGCCGCGCCCTTGCCGTGCCCGGCGATTGCGCCGATGAGCGCCCCCAGGCCCGCGCCACCGCCGACGGTTTCCGCGGTGCGCGTACCTCGCGAAGCGCCCTGTTTTTGGATGGCGGCACTCTCCACCGGGTAACTCGTGCCGCCCACCGAAACACTGACCAGCGTCACTTCCAGCTCCGAGCGGCCAGTCATGTGGCCGGCGCTCTTGGCTTGCACCAGCCGGACCCGCGCGTCAGAATTCCGCGGGACGATGACTTGGTTGTTGATCACAAGGGGAGAATCCACGGTCGCCGAGAATTCCTCCCCGGCATGGCTGCGAGAGGAGTCAATAGAATCGACCAAACGCACGGTCACCACCGTGCCTGCTGGAATCGTGTAAGACTGGGGCTGAGGAGGAGCGGGCGCCGGCGCGGAGGCAGCCTCGGTCGCTGGGGCCGACGGAGGTGCCGAGGGTGCAGCGCTCGGATAGGGTTCGGTTTCCGGTGCTGGCGCAGACGAGGAGTTTCCATGCCGTCGGCTGGGGCGAGCGCGTTCCGCCGGGGCCGACTCCGCAGTCGCGACTTGACCCGATGGCACCATCTGTGACTCGGGCGCGGCTGCCGCGTCGCCAACAACGAGTTGATTGATCACCTGTCTCACGCCGTTGACTTGGCCGGCCATGCGTTCCACCGCGCCTTTTTCCAAGTCAGTGCCCACACTGCCCGTGAGGGTCACCACTCCATTCTGCGCGGTGACGCGAATGTCGCGCGTCTTCAGCACCGGGTCTTCGAAGAGCTTTGCCTGCACCGAGCTGGTAATCGCCTTGTCATCCGGCGCGCGCAGGCTTTGCAGCACGTTACATCCTGCGAGGAGTATGGTCCCGAGTATGATAACTGCGGCAATGCGGAGCTCTGATTTTTGCATGTCGATCTCCCGACTACGCTGAGTTCGTTCCTCCGTTGGATACTCTTTTCCGGAAGGAGGATGCATGTTGAATGCCAATGCGGCAGGGGAGGTCGAAGTCTCTCTGGTTGTTGCACTTGCTCATGGAGGGGAATTCTCCATCCTCCCCCTCCGAGCGTGTTAAAATTACACCGGTTCGCAGCGTCGTGCAGACTGCGCTGCGGAAAAACAGGGACGGCAAGTCCGTGAAGGATGGGGACTTCTTGGCGTCCCAAAGTTCCGCTGAATTCTATCGATGCCCAAAGGCTCATTGAGTATCGTCATTCCCGTGTTCAACGAGGCGGAGAACATCCAGCCGCTGGTCGAGCGCCTGGAGTCCGCCTTGCATAATTGGGCCCAGCCAGTAGAGATCCTTTTCGTGGATGATGGCAGCACCGATGGCACACTGGGACTGCTGAAGCAAGCGCAGGAGCGGGACCCGCGCATTCGGATTGCACGCTTCCGCCGCAACCTGGGGCAGACCGCCGCTATGGCGGCGGGGTTCCGCCTTGCCGCGGGCGAGGCTGTGGTCACGCTCGACGGCGACCTGCAAAACGACCCTGCGGAGGTTCCGCGCCTCGTCGCGATGCTGGACGATTGGGACGTCGTATGCGGCATTCGCACGCGCCGGCAGGATTCTCGGTGGAAGCGTTTCTCGTCGCGAATCGCGAATGGTTTCCGCAACTGGGTGACCGACGACGAAATCGTGGACACCGGGTGTACCTTGAAGGCTTACCGCCGGGAGTGCTTTACGCGCCTGGAGCTTTACCAGGGGATGCACCGCTTCCTCCCCACGTTGCTGAAGATGCGCGGGTACCGAGTGACGCAGGTGCCGGTAAGCCACCACCCGCGTGCGGCAGGAAAGACCAAGTACGGAACCTGGGGAAGATTGAAGAAGGGTTTGGCAGACGTCTGGGCAGTGCGCTGGATGAAGAAGAACTGGATCGATTACGAGGCGCACCTGGAAGTTCTGGAGTCCGCCGAGGCGGGCCGGAGCCGCGACCGCGCCGCCGAGCGTACGCGGGTTTAGCCATCTGCTGCTCCAGCGAACCACATTCCACACGCGGAGTATTCTCGAACTTTTGGCCACTCCTGCCACGTCGTCGCCCACTCCCGCTCCCTCTCCCACTGGCGTTTCTTTTCCGGCTTGGCACTTGCTCCTCCTTTTTGTTCTGGCGAGCGTCCTTTTCTTCGTCGGCCTGGGCAGGCTGCCTCTTCTCGAACCGGATGAGGGTCGCAACGCCGAAGTCGCGCGCGAGATGCTCGTCTCGGGCAACTGGCTCGCCCCGCATTACGATACCTTCACTTACCTCGACAAGCCGGCGGTCTTCTTCTGGATGGTCGCCGCCGCATTCCGCATGGGCGGAGTTTCTGAATGGGCGGCGCGCGCGCCCTCCGCGCTCATGGCACTGGCCACGCTCTTCCTCACTTGGTTTCTAGCCCGCCGGATGTTCGGCGATTCCACGGCGCTGCGCGCGGGAGTCGTGCTGGCCACCTGCCCTCTGGTCATCGCCTTCGCGCGCTTGGCGATTTTCGATATGACGCTGACGTTCCTGGTCTCGCTGGCCATGGTGTGTTTCTGGATCGCCGAACGCGAGGGCTTCCGTCGCGTGTGGCTCGAAATCGTGATGTTCGCGGCGATGGGTGTCGCGACCATTACCAAAGGACCGGTGGGATTTCTTCTGCCCCTGCTTTCGATCCTGGTCTATGCGGCGCTCGGCGGTAGAGTGCGCGAGTTGAAGCGTCTCCGCTGGGGGTGGGGAGCACTGGTGTTTCTGGCGGTCGCGCTGCCCTGGTTCGTCGCGGTCTCGATTCGCCATCCGGAATTTCCCCGCTACGCGCTTTGGCAGGAAAGCCTGGTACGATTTACTGCGGGGCATGTGCGCCGCGGCGGCGGAGTTTTCTATTACCTTCCCATTTTCCTGGCCGGCTTCTTTCCCTGGAGCCTGTTCGTGTTGTTTGTGGGCTTGGCTCGCGTGAAGCATTGGCGAGCACTGCGCGAGGAAGAAAACCGCGCGACGTTGTTCCTGCTTTCGTGGGTCCTGTTGATCTTTGTTTTTTTTAGTATTTCCCATTCCAAGTTGCCGGGCTATTTCCTGCCGGCCATAATCCCCCTCAGCATCCTGATGGCGCGCGCCTGGGAAGAAATCGGTTCGACCACGGAAGCCCGCTCGCCGGACTGGCTGAGGGCGGGGTTTGCCACTTTGTTGGGCGTGGGCCTGGTACTCGTGATTCTGTCCCAGCCGTGGCTGCTGGCGGGCGAAAAGGCGCGACTGGCGAAACGCCTCCATCCCTCGGTCATGGCGATGCTGAAGCCCTCGTTGATCTATAGCGGTTTGATCCTTGGGGCGATGGCCATTATCGGCCGGAATCTGGCCGTGCGCGCACGGGGAAGGTTTCTTGCCGCCGCAACCCTGGCGCTGGTGGCCCTGATCGCTCCTCTCATCGTTGTTCGCTGGCTGGCTCCGCTGCGGACGTTCGCGAGGACCACCTCGAGTCGCGACTTCGCGGCGCTACTCGCGGCGAGCCAGGAGAAGGATTGGCCGATTTACGGCTATTATTGCTTTCGCACCAGCTTGCCGTTTTATCTGCGGCGGCCAGTGGGCTTGATCACCGAGGATGGGGGGCAGCTCAGCAGCAACTACATCTCGGCAAGATGGCAGGAACTGCGAAAAGAAGGCGCAAGCAGGACGCCTGTGCCGACTTCGCTAGAGATTGCTCGCGCGCTCGGCTCGGTGAACCCGGGGCGTCAGGAACTGCCGCTGATCATGGACGGCGCCGAGCTGAGAGCGCGGACCCAGTCGTTGTCGCAACCCTGGCTAATTCTGGTGCGAAACAGCATGGTGGGAAACCTGGCGCGAGCGGCGCCCAACATCGAACCCCTGTGGACGGGCTGGGACTTTTCCGTCTGGATGATCCCTGCGGGCAAAGCCCCGCCGAGTGAGTCGACGCCTCCGCGCATCATCAGCCCGTTCCGCCCTTAGCAAAGACAACCTGTGTCCCGAAGGCGATGCCCTGTAACCTGTAACGTCCAACCTGCTCTCCCATGTGCGGTATTTGCGGGATTTTGAATCTGAAGCTTGAGCCCCTCGCTGATCGCGAGCGCATCGAGGCGATGTCCGCTCGTCTCCGGCATCGCGGTCCGGACAGCGCCGGCAAGTTCGAGCTGCCACATTTGGCTCTGGCGATCCGCCGCTTGAGCATCATCGATCTTGAGACCGGCGACCAGCCGCTTTCGAATGAAGCGGGCGACGTGACTCTGGTGTTCAACGGCGAAATCTACAATTACCGTGAGCTGCGGAAAGGTCTTCTGGAGCGCGGGCATCATTTCAAAACGCGCTCGGACGGCGAGGTCATTGCGCACCTTTACGAAGAGCAGGGGCCGGAGTGCCTCCGCGAATTGAATGGCATGTTCGCCCTCGCGCTCTGGGATGCGCGCGCGCGGCGCCTGCTCCTGGCGCGAGACCGGGCGGGGGAGAAGCCGCTCTACTATTGGCGCCGCGGCGACACGCTGGTGTTCGGCTCCGAGATCAAATCGCTGCTCGAATATCCCGGCATCAGCCGCGCGCTCGATCCCACCGCGCTCACCCAGTATTTCTTTTACGGTTACTTCCCCACGCCCCGGAGCGTGTACGCGGAAATTCAGAAGTTGCCCGCCGCGCACCGGATGGTCGTTGAGGATGGGGAACTTCACCTGGCGACCTACTGGCGGCCCCAGGAGTATTTGCGACCTCCCGGACGGCCCCGCGTGACGCGGAAGGAGGAAAAAGCGCTGGCCGCGGAGTTGGCGGACCGGCTGCGCGCAGCTTGTGAATCGCGCTTGGTGAGCGACGTGCCCCTGGGCGTCTTCCTGAGCGGAGGGATCGATTCCTCCAGTATTGTGGCCTTCATGAGCGCGCTGACGCCCGGAAACGTCAACACCTTTTCCATCGCCTTCACGGAGAAGACGTTCAACGAGGAGCCGTACGCGGCTTACGTGGCTCGGCACTTTCGCACCCAGCACCACGCGGTGACCGCCGACGAGCCCGCCCTGCGCCAGGCACTCCTCACGCTTGCGGATCATCTCGATGAGCCCCTTGCCGACCCCGCCGTGCTTCCCACTTATCTGCTTTCTGGCTTCGCCCGGCAGCGCATCAAGGTGGCGCTGAGCGGCGAAGGGAGCGACGAGCTTTTCGGCGGGTATCCCACTTATCTCGGCGCGCGGCTCGCGCAGTATTACCTCCGCCTTCCACACCTGCTGCGCCGGCAGTTGTTCGGCCGGCTTCAACGCTTCCTGCCGGTGTCATCAGGCGCGGTGCCGATGGGACTGTTTCTGCGGCGTTTCCTCTCTCATGCGGAAAAGGATCCGGCCCAGCGGCACCATATCTGGTTCGGAATGTTCGCGCCAGACGAACTCGAGCAGCTTTTCTCGCCGCAATGGACGGGGCCGAGTCCGCCGACCTCGAAAATCTTTTGCCCGTTGGAGCGCGTGCTGGAGGGCGCGCAGTTTGACGAGATGGTCTCCGAAATGCTGTATCTGGATTTCCGCCTCTACCTCGAGGACAATCTTCTGGTGAAGGTCGACCGCGCCAGCATGGCGTGTTCACTCGAATTGCGCACGCCGTTTCTCGACCATCGCTTGATCGAATTCGCCGCGGGACTCCCCGGGAATCTAAAGGTCCGGCGCTTCCAGCTCAAATACCTGCTCAAGAAAGCCGCGGAGCAGTGGCTACCGCACAGAATCGTGTATCGCCAGAAGCGCGGGTTTTCAGTGCCCATCGCGCGCTGGATGCGGCAGGAGTTGCGGCCCTTGCTCGACGAAACCTTGGGCGAGGAAAAGTTGAAACGCCAGGGACTGTTTAACCCGGCATTCGTGCGGCGGCTCATGCAGGAGCATTGGTCGGAACGCGCGGACCACCGGAAAACACTCTGGACGTTGCTTTGTTTTCAGCTTTGGTACGATCGATGGGGCGGAGCTTGAGATTTGTGATTTTGGATTTTTGATTTTGGATTAGGTAGTCAGATTGCGATATTGGCTTTGGTGTTGGCCTTTGAATGAAGGTATCTAGATCCTAAATCCTTGATTGGCCGAAGAAACCGACGACGGTGAAGAAAAAGCTCCAACCTGCGCTTCTCCCGCCTCCCGGCCGCGACGCCTTCCGGCCGAGAGAGTGGGCGATCATTGAGCGCTGCCGCACGCCCCGCCAGGTCCAGGAGTTCCTGCGCGCGCTGCCTTACAACTGGGAGCGCCAGGGCGAGACCCTGCGGACATACCGGCAGGTAGTCCGTCACTGGAGCGCGCACTGCCTGGAAGGGGCGCTCACCGCGGCAACCATCCTCGAGCAGCACGGTTATCCGCCCTTGCTCCTCGACCTCGAATCACAGGACACCCTCGATCACGTGCTCTTCCTGTTTCGCCGGCGCGGGCGATGGGGAACCGTAGCGCGCTCGCGCGACGCGGGACTGCACGGCCGCAAACCGGTCTTTCGCACGGTGCGCGAGCTGGTGGGGAGCTATGTAGATCCTTACGTAGATGGCTCGGGGCGGATCACGGGGTACGGTGTTGCCGACTTGCGGACTCTGGTAAAAGGCGATTGGCGTCTTTCAGAGAAAAATGTCTGGGAGGTCGAGCGCGCCCTCATCCGCATGCCGCACCGGAAATTGCGAACCTCAAGCCGCAGGTATCAGGCGGTGCTGCGCCAATTCCGGGAATTCCGTGAGCGGCACCCGAACGCGCCTGTGACGTTTTATGCGAATAAGCATCAGTGGCTGTGAAGAAAGGCGAGTCGAAGGTCGAACGTCAAAAGTCGAAAGGCTAACACTCTCACGGGAGCCCTTCCGTCAGCCACGGACAACTGACAACGGACAACTGACAGGGCACAACACCTATCAGTACTCGGCAATATTTCCCCCCACCGCATCAAGTTCAATCCGCATCAGCCACTCGATGTTGACGTAATGCGCCGCAAAGAATTTTTCGAGCGCAGCCTGATCGGCGGCTTCCGCCTCGATCAGCATTCGGCCCCCGATTTGGCTGGCGACGCAACGCCGGACCGTGACCTCCTTCGCCGCCAATAATTGTTGCATCAGTTCCTTGAGCGCTTGCTTGGTAAGACAGGCGGTAGTATGAGCAGAGAAGTAAATGGGCATAAGGCCTCACGAACAGGAGATAGGATTCAGGATCGAGGACCTGAGATTCAGGATTTGGGTTTCAGAGCTCAGGATCTAAGATGCACAGCATAGCCCACAGCGTACAAAGGCGCGCGCATTGGCATGAGAACTGCCTCCAGCACGCCTGCCGGGTCCTGCGTCTTGAGGTCAAATCCCCACCCTCAGAGCCTGGACCTCAAATCCCATGTCCTAAATCCTGAATCCTGATTCTATAATACCCTCGGGGGTGCCGCATGCGCTTCGAAGCTTTTTCGTTCGGTACGCTGAAAGTTGACGGCGTCACATACGAGCATGACATCATCATCGACCGGGGCGCAATCCGCAAGCGCCGGAAAAAGCCCTCCAAGAAATTCCGCGGGGAGTTCGGGCACACGCCCCTTTCGGTGGAGGAAGACATCCCCTGGAAGTGCCGGCGGCTGGTGGTAGGCACAGGCGCGCAGGGCGCCTTACCGGTCATGGCGCAAGTCAAGCTGGAAGCGGAGCGCCGCAAAGTCGAATTGTTGGTTTTCCCTACGGATCGAGCGCTGGAGTTCTTGAAGCAGCAACCGGAGGGCACCAACGCCATCCTGCACATCACCTGTTAATTGCGCCTAATGCTGTTCGAGGGCGGTAACGAGCAGGGCCGCCTTGCGCGCCAGAACCAGGGAGCGCTGCAGGTCGCCTTCCTGAAGCGCCCGCTCCGATTGTCCAAAGAAGCCGCGCGCGTCGTCGAGGGTCTTTCGATCAGGGGGCGTCAGTTGCGCCTCATTGATGCGGGCGAGCCGTTGGCGAACATCGATCTGCGCTTCCAGCGTCTGGCGCCGCAAGGTGCTTTCCTGCGCGGAACTTTCGCGCGGCTCGAGGGCCGGAACTTGCGCGGGTGGCGCTTGCGGGGTTTCGCCCGCGGACTCCGCAGGAGTCTCGTCGCTCGAGTGGGGCGGCTCGGTCCGCAGGACCTTGCGGCGGCGCGGGGCCTGCTTCTGGTCTTCGGTTGTCTTCTTGGCCTCGGTTTCCTCGGGCTCCGGTGGCGGCGCAGGCTCCTCGATCACCATGGTTTGCGGATTTTCAATCGTGACGGATGCGGCGGGCGAGGTGGCCGGTGGCGGCGCGGGGACATACACGATGCGAGGCGTCGTCTGCCGCTTGGGGCAGGCGCCGATGAACAACACCAAACCGCAAATCGAGCCCAACGCTTCGCGTTTCACCGTAGGTTTCATTGTAGCATTGTGCGCCCGAGGAATGAGGACTTATCGAATCGCCTGGCCCTTTGTCTCGCGGGCGAAGACCAAAACCAGCAGGCCGGCTACGTAGACAAGGGCGATGGTGCTGGCCGCGCGCGCGAAAGTGCCGAGCTGCAGGACGAGCCAACCCGTCAGAAAAGGCCCGGCGGCGGCGAGGATGCGTCCGGCGTTGAAGCAGAATCCCGCTCCGGTGGCGCGGATGCGCGTGGGAAATATTTCGGGAAGATAAACGGGGAAGCCGCTGAAAATGCCGTTAGAGAAAAAACCGAGCGCGGGCAGCGCCAGCAGAACGTGGGCGTAGGTGGACGGCAGGAGGAAGGCCGCGGGGAGCGAGATCGCCGAGCCCACCATCATCAGCAGGAACGCGCCCCGCCGGTTCCACCACTCGGCGATGAGCGGGACTAGCAGGTAACCGGCAATGGCTCCGACGTTCAGGCTCATCACAGCGTAGCTCACCTGGCGCGCCATCGCGGCCGGCTCAAGCCCCTGCGGGCGCAATAATTCATGAATCAATGACGGCGTCCAGTTGGTGGCGCCCCACAAACCGAACACGGCCACAAACGCCAGGGCCGTGCCCACGAGCGTGTCCGGCAAGACTTGGGGCGTGAACAATTCCGCCAGGGTCAGACGGCGGGGTTGGCCCGCGGCCGCCCGGCGCGCCTCCTGCCAGCGTTCGGGTTCATGCACGCGCAGGCGAATGAGCAGCGCCACCACCGCGGGAACGATACCCGCGAAAAACATCACCCGCCAACTGTAGTTGGAAAGCAGGAGATTAAGCCCCGCCGCCACAAAGAATCCCGCGCCCCAGGCGGACTGGAGCAGGCCCGCGCCCTTGACGCGCAGCGATTCCGGCCAGACTTCCGCGACCAACGCGGCGCCCGCGGCCCATTCCCCGCCGATGCCGAGCGCCGTAAGAAAGCGGTAAACGCCGAGTTGCCACCAGGAATGCGAAAGTCCGGCCAGCGCCGTGAAGACCGCATAAATCAGGATGGTGATCACGAGCGTCCGCGCCCGGCCCAGGTAATCCGCCAGAACCCCGAACACCACGCCACCTACCGCCCACCCCAGCATGAAAATGGAGAAAATGATGCCGCCGTACCAGGCGATATTCTCCGGCGTACCGCGAGCGCCCAGCAAATCCTTGAGGGCCGGGGTCATCACTTGGGCGTAAATCAGCGCGTCCATGGAGTCGAAGACCCAACCCAGCCAGGCGACCGCCAGCACCAGCCACTGGTATCCGGTGAGCTGCCTCCAGGGGGACGGCGGTCGCGCGGGGCTCTCAGCGGATGCTTGCGTGGAGGCGCGCGTGTTCATCGGTACCTGTCTGGGGCGCCGGACGCGCGCCACACGGATTGGAATGAAGGGTAGCGTGAGGCGATAAATCGCAGGCCGAAATCCTGGATGAAAACCTGCCCGGGCATCCCCACCACGCCCAGCACCATCAGCAGCAACCCGCTCAACAGCAGCGTCGCCACGGTGGCCAGCAGGATGGTGAAGGAGTTCCATGTCCAGACCCCGCCCAGGGCGTGGAGGGAGAGCACGATCAGGGCGGCGACAATGATGGCCCCGGAGAACAGCGTAACCAGGATGGGAAATAGAAAGAAGAGCACTGCCACGCTGACTCCCACCGAAACCAGAAGGCGCAGCAGAATGTAGATCAACAGCGCGCGTGGCTCGCGGCGAAGGTTCTGCCCAAGCTTCCGCCATGCCGCCGGCAGCGTCAGCCGCTCGGCGTACATTAGGGGTACCACCAGGTCGTCCGTCAGCATGATGACCAGCGCGAGGGCGAGTCCACTGAGGGCAATGACGGCCAGCAGAGCGAGCAGGAGCAGCGAGACGAGCAAGTTGCGGGTTCCCGCCGCCGCGGTGGAGCGGATGTAGGGGAAGGCTGTGATCGCCACGGCGGAAAAAGTCACGCCCAGCAGCGCCAGCGTACCCACCAACCAAAAGAAATACGACTCGCCCAGGGGACGCACCGCCCGCCAGGCGGGGAGAGGACTGGCATCCCTCTTGATCAGCACGTCCACCAGCGAAAATCGGAAAACCGCGCGGAGGTAAAGCAGGGACAGCGCAAGGGCCAGACCCAGGATCACGACGAGAATGCTCAGACCCAGATTTCGACTGACGTACTCACGAGCCTGGTCGAGGATATAGCTCAGCTTGATATTCACAGGGAGGGAACTCAAGCTCCATTGAAACGCCGCCGTGGGCGTGCCGCCGCCCAGAAAAAGGCAAATCAGACTCAGCTTGACCCAACGGCGAGCGTCGAGGGGACGCAGCAGCAGGCGCAACGTGTCGTGCCACGCGGCGGCGAGCGCCTCCGGCGGCGACAGGCCCGGCGGCCTGGCCTTGGGCGCCTCGGCGTTTGGCGTGGTTGATAGGTTTGGCGATGGCAGACTCAACTTCCCGTCTCTCGATCGCGTGTGGCTGCGAGGGCTGATTCGAATTGCAGGGCTTTATCCCTGACGCAAACTCTGTAGCGGCGGTCTATGACCGCCGGTTTCCTCGCACGAGGGCCGGGCCGGCGCTCAAAGAGCGCCTTTACAGGCGTTTCGAATTCCCGTCCGGCCTCAGTGCGAAGGTTTGTGCATTCCCGCCGCCACTTGGTTCTGGAACACCTCGCGCCATTCCTCGCGTTTCGCCAGCACAAATTCCTTCGCTTCAGCGAAAGATTTGTAGACGCGGTGACCCTTGATCAGGTTGCAGGGCTGGCAGGCGGTGACCAGGTTGGTCATAGCCCGCGCTCCGCCCTTGGCGTGTGGATGAACGTGGTCCACGGTTAAGATCAGCCAGTTCTCGAAGCGGTGCAATCCGTCCAGCCCGCAATATTGGCAGCGGAAGTGGTCGCGCGCGAACACCTTCATGGCGTCCTCACGCGACAGGTGTGGAATGGGGGCTGCAAAAAGACTCCTGAGCCGTTTGAAGGCCATGTTTCCTCCCTCGATCGGGGACGCCACGCGGGTCTCCATCTGCCGGAACCCGCGAGGACTGTGCCCACTCTGGGCAGCCGCGAGAAGGCCTGCAAGGCATTTCCCCGGCCCGATTGAAGTGCCTATATTACTCCTATTCGCGAGCTCGTGCGCAGGCTGGGCGTTCGCGGCCGCACTGTTGGGCGAGAGTCGGGAGTCGGAAGTAGGAGTCCGGGGGTCGGAAGTCGGAATGCAGAAGTCGGGAATGGAAGTAACAGATCAGCAACCGGCAAGCGTCAATACGCAATCGCCAATCACAAGTTCCAACTGGCGCGCGGGCGGACCGCAGTGGCCCTCACGCGCGGGGCAGGGTCAAGCGGAAAGTTGTGCCCTGGTTCGGCTCACTGGTGAACTCGATCGAGCCGTTGTGGAGTTGGAGGATGCGATAGCTCATCGCCAGGCCGATGCCGCTGCCGCCGGGCTTGGTGGTATAGAAAAGCGAAAAGATTTTGCCGCGCGCTTCGGGGGGAATGCCGACGCCCTGATCGGCGATGGCGAGTTCCACGTAGCGCGAGGTGGCGCGCGGCGTGACGCGCAGCTCGCCGCCCGAGGGCATAGCCTGGCAGCCGTTCAGCACCAGGTTCAACAGCGCCTGCTTGAAGAGGTCACGGTCCACGCGCAGTGCGGGCAAGGCGCCATTGGCCTCGAAAACCAGTCGCACGTTGTTTTGCCGCGCCTGCGGCTCGGCGAGTACGAACACCTCGCGGACCAGGTTCTCGATGCTGGTTTCGGTGGGGCGTAGCTCGACGGGGCGCGTGAAGTCCAGAAACGTCTTGACCACGCGGTCCAGGCGGCGGATTTCCGAGTTGAGGATATCGAGTTGGGGCAAGACCTGTTCGCCGGCGTTGGCGAGCTTGGTTTTCAGGATTTCGACTTGCAGCACCATGGCGTTGAGCGGGTTCTTGACCTCGTGCGCCACGCCGGACATCAGGCGGCTGAGCGCCGCGAGCCGTGTGGCGACGTCGATCTGATCCTCGATTTGCGCGCGCGTGCTCGCGTCCCGCAGGGTCACGAGGCAGCCCACGTGCTCGTCCTGTTCCGCCACAAACTGCGCGCTGACCATCATGCGCGGAATGGCGTGCCCGGGGATCTCGATGGATTGCCACCGGCTTGATTGGCGCGTGTGAAAGACTTCGCGCAGCCAGGCGTCCAGGGGGTTGCTCCGGGCGAAGACCTCCGCCACGGGCCGGTGCAGGATGGCGTCGGGTTCGACGTCGAGAAAGCGCGCCGCCGCGGGCGTCGCCAGCACCAGGCGATCGTCCTTGTCGGAGAGCAGCAACCCGTCGCTGAGTTGGGAGAAGAGCTGGTCGAGGTTTTCTTTCAATTCCACGAAGGCGGCCTTCTCGCCGCGCATTTGCTCGCCCAGCAGATTCAGCTTGGAGGAGAGTATGCCCCATTCGTCGGTGCGATTGAGGGGGACGGGCGCTTCGCCGCTGGCGAGGCGGTCCACGCTGCGCGAAATCGATTCCAGCGGCCGCAGCACGCGAAGCGACAACAGGCCCGCGGAAAACGTGGCGAGGAGGATGATGACCACGGACAATTCCAGCGCGTCGCGCAATTCTGGAGTGATCTGGTTGCGCACAAAGAGCGTGGAAACGCCGACGCGCACTGCGCCCATGGGTTTGCCGCCCATTTCCACGGGCAGGTTCACGTCATAAACCCGTTGCGGCCCGTAAATGACGCGCAACTGCTCGATAACTCCCGACTGGAGCAGTTCCTGGAAAGGCGGCGCGGGATTGAATCGCTGGCCGATCTCGCTCGGATCGTTGTGCACCAGCACATGGTTGTCGGTGTCGGTGATCGCGACGTAGTAGAGCGTGGGCGTGTACCCGATTGCCGAGTCGAGCAGTGAAGCGAGGCCGGGGTCCGACGACAGGTGGGACTGCACGAAGCTGCGCAGGAACTCGGGATCAGCGGGATTGGCGCCCGCGGGAAGCCGGCTCTGGGCCAGGACGGTCTTCGCCTGGAGATAGATCTCGTTGGCCACGTAGCGGCCGCGACTGTCGACTTCGGCAAGAGCCTGACGCGTCAGGTGGGAGAGATAGAGCGAGGCCGTGGCCAGCACCACCAGCAGGACCAGCACGGAAATAAGCGCCGTGAGCTTAGCTTTGAGGCTGAGCCTCATATTCTTTCAGCTTATTGTGAAGTGTTTTGAGGCTGATGCCCAGCAATTCCGCGGCGCGCGTTTTGTTGTTCTGCGTATGGGCCAGCGTTTCGAGGATCAGGCGGCGCTCGGCGTCGGCGACCGTCATGCCCGGACGAAGGCGCAGCCCGTCCCCCGTGCTCACGACGGCGGGGCGCCCGAAATCCTGCGCGAGGTCGGTCTTGTGCAGCGTCTCGACCTGGCATGTGACCACCGCGCGCTCCAGCGTATTGCGCAACTCGCGCACGTTGCCGGGCCATGAGTAGTGCCGGAAGATCTCCAGGACCTGTGGGTCTACACCCTTCACGGCGCGACCGTGCTTGTGGTTCAGATCCTCCAGCAGGGCGACGATCAGATCCTCGGTGTCCTCCATGTGCTCGCGCAGAGGGGGCATGGGAATATGCACCACGTTCAGCCGGAAATAGAGATCGCTGCGGAGCTGGCCTTTGGCCACCGCTTCTTCGGGGACCTTGTTGGTGGCGGCGAGCACCCGGACGTCCACGGCAATTTCCGATTTGCTGCCCAGGCGGCGGACCTTCGAATCCTCCAGGACGCGCAGCAGCTTCGCCTGCGTAGCGGCGGGCATCTCGCCGATTTCATCGAGCAGCAGCGTGCCGCCATCGGCCAGCTCGAAGCAGCCCATGCGGCGCTCCACGGCGCCGGTGAACGCGCCCTTTTCGTGTCCGAAGATTTCACTTTCCATCAGCGACTCGGGAATGGCTGCGCAGTTCACGGCGACAAACGGCTGGGCGTGCCGCGGGCTGAGCTGGTGAACCGTGCGTGCCACCAGTTCCTTCCCCGTGCCGCTCTCGCCGGTGATCAGGATCGAGGCGCGGGACGGCGCCACCATCGCCACTAGCGACATCACTTCCTGCATCTTCTTCGAGCGGCCCACCAAGCTGCCCAGAAAACCCAGGTCGCGCAATTTCCGGTGCGCGGCTTCCAGTTGCCGTTCGCCTTCGTGGCGGGCCAGGCAATTGCGCAGCTCCACTTGGAGGCGCTTGGGATCGACGGGCTTCTCCAGAAAGTTGAATGCCCCGAGCTTCGTCGCCTCCACGGCTTCCTCGATCGTCCCCTGGCCGGTCAGCATGATGAAGTGCGCAGTGATGTGCGACTCGCGCAGTTGCTTCAGCAGTTCCATGCCCGTCATCTCGGGCATTCGCAAATCGGAAATCAACACTACCGGATTGAAGTACGAAATCTTGTCCAGGGCTTCGACGCCGTTCGCGGCGGTCTGCGTTTCGTAGCCCCATGCCGACAGCAATTCCGCAAGGCCTTGACGTTCGTGCGCGTCATCCTCAACCACTAAGATCCTCGTGCCTTTGTTCACGGTGAAGTCCCCCGTCGAACTATTTTACACTGTCTTGGCGAAGCTTGCCCGAGGATGTCCGGGATATAGACCCGGCAATGCACGAGTTGTACGTAAAAGGCACACGAGTTCGTCAGGTTCGTACGCGTTGATAGGCACGCGTTTCAGGTGAGTTCTATATTCCGATGGCTCACAAGGACTTGCGCCCCTCAATCGTTTGGCAAGGCAAGTGCTCCGAACAGCCATGGAAATGGTCGACGGAGAACCCGAAATCTCAGGGTTTTTCAAAGGCTGGATGGGGGCAACCGTGCGGCGACGGACCCTCATCCATAGAATTGAAGGTGGGTGAGGCTTCGATGAAGAAAGCGATTTATGTTGGGATGGCGTCGTTGGTTGTGGCATGCCTGTCGCTTCCTGCCTGGGCGCAGAAGAGTGGCCATGGAGGAAGCGGCGCGAGCCACGCAGCCACGGGAGTGAGTCACTCCAAGAAATCCTCACACAAATCTTCGATGGCGACGGACCGCTCGAACAAGGGCGGCGCGATGCGCGGCAAGACGCGTGCCGAGGAGGTTCAGCAGGAGAATGCCAAGGCTGATACTGAGCGCGGTTTCACGGAAGCTCCGGGGATGACCCAGACGACCGGCAAGGCGGCGGACCAGACGAAAGGTAAAAGCACGGCCCGCAGCCACACGGGCACAAAACCCACTGACGCGGGAACGCCACACAGCTAATACGGCTAGCCAGACTCAGGGTAACCACAGGGCGGGAGTGATAAGGGCGTGGGGGAAAACGTCGCCGCGGCCCGGTGGAGTTCTTCATTGCCCTTTTCCTATTTGTTCGCGGCAGGAGGTTCGTAATGACTAAGCGTCTAATCAGCGGGCTGCTCGCTCTGGTTCTTGTTGCGCCGGCGCTCTGGGCTTCGAAAGAGATGAAAGAGGCCAAGAAGCTGGACAAGGAGCTGAAGAAGATCAGCTTGACTGCCGCCGTGCCGGACGGCCGTCGCGTCGTAAACCGCGTGATGGCCCACGAACTCGGCGTGACGCGCCAGGAATTGGTCAAGGAGCGCGAGAAGACGGGATTTGTGTACGGTCAATTATTCGGCGCCCACGAAGTAGGCAAGCAGGTCGGGATGAATTTCGATCAGGTCGCCGAACAAATGAAGCAAGGGCACAGCCTGTTGGACATTAGCCAGGAACATGATGTTAACTTGAAGGATATCCTGGACAGCGCCAAAATGTTGAACAAGCACATTGACAAGGAACTGGATCGCATTGCCGCCGGCGACGAGGATGAGACCGCCGAGGATAGCGCCGACGACTACGACCCCGCGGCTGACGCCCTGAGCGCCGATACCTCGAGCTTCACTCCCTCTGATCTCGCGCAGGCCAACCAGATGGTCCACGGCCGCGCCTTGGGATTGGGCAACGCCATGGGTAACGGCCCGGGCGCCGGAATGGGCGCGGGCCGCGGGGTGGGCGCAGCCGTGGGCGGCGGAATGGGCCGAGGCCGGCACTGAATCCCCTGCGGAGGCGCCATGCTTACAAGCCCCGCACTTCTGCGGGGGAAATCCAGCAGTGCGTGAGCGCTATGAGGTGTTTGCATTGCCTCCCGGGCCCGAGCACCTCAGCTTCTGAGAGTCTAACCGAAGTAATCCGCTGCGAAGCCAATTTACCTTTTAGTGTTTGACTTAACCTGCCACATCGTGTATACCCTGTAGTCACTAGGAACCGCCTCGCAGAAATCCGTTTTGTGCAAATGAAAAAGCCTCCGGTGAGGAGCGACGAACGTCATCCCAGCGGGTCGCACCTGGGATTGGCGGGCTTGATCGGCAGCTCCGAGAAGATGCTGCGTGTCTGCCGGCTCATCATGAAGGTGGCTGGCAAGCGCCATCCGGTGCTGATCCTAGGGGAAAGCGGAACCGGCAAGGAGTTGGTGGCGCGCGCCATTCATGCCGAGAGTCCCTGGAGCGGTCGCCCATTCGTGCCCATAGACTGCGGCGCGTTGTCGCCGACGCTGATTGAGAGCGAACTGTTCGGGCACGTGCGCGGCGCGTTCACGGGCGCGGCTCAGGCGCGGCAGGGCTTGCTCGCAGCCGCAGGCCCCGGAACTGTTTTCCTTGACGAGGTTGCGGAGCTCCCCGTGGGATTGCAGGCCAAGTTGCTCCGAGCCGTCCAGGAGCACGAGATCCGGCCCCTGGGCAGTAACGTGCGCCAAGGCCTGGAAGCCCGCATCATTGCGGCGACGAATCAAGACCTGCAAGCCGCCATCGAGCGCGGGGACTTCCGCAAGGAGCTTTACTTCCGGCTGAATGTCGTGGCCATCAAGCTCCCGCCTTTACGCGAACGCTTGACGGACATTCCCCTCTTGGTGCGCTACTTCCTGGACCGTTATTGTGAAGATGAAAACCATGCGCGCCGCCTCTCTG
>JAIQGA010000088.1 GCA_020072925.1 Terriglobia bacterium
GCTCACGTGGGCGAGGCGGTCGGCGGTGGGGCTGGTGGCAACGGGATTGCGCGCCTCGATTCCCGCAGGGCGCGCCAGCACCACGCCTTCTCCGTGGAATTCATTGGTCCCTGTCTTGGTCACGATATTCACCACGGGACCCGTGGTGCGGCCGTATTCGGCGTCAAAGCTGTTGGGCAAGACAGTGAATTCTTGAATGGCGGAGAGTGGGATATTGGTGAAGATGGTCTGGCGTCCCCAAGTATCGTCGCCGGTGCTGCCATCGATCCGGTAGGAAGTTTGGCGTCGTCCGCTGCCGTTGACCACGAAGAGCACGTTGTTGAGAAACATATCGCCCGTGCCCCTCGCCGGGCGCACGGCGGAATCGAGCAGCGTGAGCGCCGTGATCTTGCGCCCCAGCACCGGGGTTTCGTCAATCTTCGGGAGATCGAGCCGGGCGCCAATCTGCGCTGAATCCGCGCGCACGCCTTCCGTCGTGCCCAGCACGGTGACCTGGCTGCGCTGGGCAGCGGGCCCCAGCGCCACATCCACGGACGCCGTCACTCCGGCACGCAGGTTCAGGCGCTCGATCTGGTGCGCGGCGAAGCCCGACCTCGAAACATTGAGATCGTATTCGCCCGTCACCGGCAAGTCGGGAATTGCGTAATATCCGCCGTCGTCGGTCAGGGTTTGCCGATGCAGACCGGTCGCAAGGTTGGTGACCTCGATGACCGCTCCGGCCACCGCGCCGCCGCTCACGTCGAGAACCCTGCCCTGGATGCCGGCGCTGCTCGGCCCTTGCGCGCGGGTGACGCCCGCAAGGAGAATCCACACCGCCATTGTGAGACCGGCGCGCAGCGTGCAACTCGAGATCGACAAGCGCATGGGATCCCTACTCTGGACGGGCACTGTGATGTTCAGACGAATTCACGGTGAAAGATGTTACGCGGTCATCGGTGCCCGCCACGCACCCGCCCACGAGACGCTCACCGCCAGCGCTGCGAGGTGACGACGGCCGGGCGAGCGAGAGCCGGCGGACTTTGAAGGCGTGTATGCCGGCATTGAACGAGGAAGCTCGGAATTCGGCGACGCCGCGCTCAGCGCCGTCCGTCTGGGCTCTGGAGGTAAGAGACCCCGGAGATGCACAAGCTTTTTTCCTTTAACTCCCGCTCCCAGACAATGCGCGCCGGCACGAAGATGTTCGCGCCCCCTTTCACGTAGGGGACCGCGGCTTCCACCAACGACCCGACCCCGTAAAGCGTGTGGCCTTTGAAGCAGAATCCGCCTCGGGAGATGTTTTCGGTCATGCATTCTTCTTCGCCATGAAGAGGCGTTCGCAGGCACGCCGCCACGTGAATCTCGAGCCGGCGCGATTTGCGCTGCTCGCGTAAAGGTTGTGAAGCCACACGCGCAGCCTCCAGCGCCTTGCCGTCGGCGCCGGCCTTGGCAGCCTCAGCACCCAGGAGAAGCGCCGTCCATACCGTGGTTTCCTGGCAGCGCGCACAGGGCCGTGAAAGGCGCTGCGTGGCTTGAAAGACCTCGAGGTGCAGGTCGTTCAGAAGAACCACCTCGCGCGCCTGGCACACCGCACACTCGAGCAACGCGCGCCCCGCCGCCTGCTCGGTATCCGCCGACGGCGGGAAATCGATCCCCCAAAGGTTGAAGCCGGTATCGCAGAGCTCGACCGCGTAATAATACCCATCCGGTGAGATTCCCATCTGGCCCACCACGCGGGCCTGCGCCTCGCGATTGGTCCAGAGATTCAGAATCGAGATCTCCTGCTGTGAAGGCAGAGAACGGCCAAGCAGAATCTTGGCGCCGTACCGGCTGATAGCCTGAGTCTGCGTTCGCTCGTGGAAGATCTGGCCTTTGGCATCCGTGGCCCTGATGCGGATGGGGATGCTCAGCGAGACGCGGTCGCTTCGGCGTTTGTGAGCCTCTTCGGGCACGGGCTCTCCCCTCGCGATTGACTACGGGTTCGAGATCGGTTCAACCCTGAAATTCCCAGAATCGCAGATTGAACCGCGATGGTTGGGAAGCATATACCTCCCTTTTCCGTCTTGGCAATAGCTGTTCCGCGCCAACGGAGTGACGCGGAATCAACGGGCTGGATGCAGTCGACCGGGGACCGGTCAAGGTCGTCAAATGACCGTGAAGTCTACCTAGGGCACGAAGGGCCAACAGGAAAGGGCGGGATACAGTCTGGCAAGTCCACTCGCGTGACTTTGTTCTCCCCAATCGCCCAAATGGGGATTTTCTGCAAAACGCAAGCTACGGATTCGCTTTCGTAGTCGACCCGTGTTCCGCCGCGTTCGCCACCTGCTCGCGGGTCACTTTCAGGAGCAGCGGCGCGGAGGCGTGTACCGTCGAGGAATCCGACTCCACCGTCCCCACAACGTAAATCGGCTGCACAATAGCCTGCGCCCAGTCTTCCGCCTTCAACGTGAAGGACTGGGTATCTTGACCTTGATGGACCAGAACTCCGTTCAGGCCTACGTTCACCACCCGCACGCCCGGAGGGAGATTCACGATGTTGCAGGGTACTCTGCCCTTGAAGTCATTCCGTCGTTGCACATGCAGCCTGACAGTGACCTCTTTGCCCGGCGCGAGGGTCACTTCCCGGCTGTCGGCGGCCACCACCAGATCGGGCGGCGGAACGACGGAGGCAATCTGCAAGGGTTTCCCCTCATTCGCGACGCGCAAGATCTCGCGGCCATTCACCTTCGCGTGGCCCAGGATTTGCATCGGCGTTGTGGCGCCCAGTGTCGCAGTCGATGATGCCCTGAGCACGACCACCGTGGAATCCTGACCTGCGGGGATACGTGCCGGGCCCAGCGTCACGCCGGATGGCAGGCCTTTTACTTCGATTTCAATCGGCCCCTGATACCCCGCCAGGCGGTCAGCCGCGACGGTGATGGGTGTACTGCCGCCCTGCGGAACACCCGGATTATCCGAGCTTGCGGTGAGCATGAAATCCGCTTCCTCCTCGTGAATCGTCAGGCGATAAGCAAAGTCGGCCCCCTGCATCCCACGGACGTCGCGGATATGCAGGATGTAATCCCCGTCCTTCGGCACTGTGAAGCCCAGACGCGAGTCCGGGCCGTAGCCGGGGCCGCCGTCGTCATTGCGATACGTCAAGTGAAACACCGGGAGTCCGTTGGGGGGAAATTGCGCGTCGGGCGGCAGGATCTCCGCCTTATACACGGGGGTGTCAATCGGGTGGACGGAGGGCGAAGTCCCCAGCAACGTCAGGCGTTGCCCGTCGATACCCTTCAACACGACGTCCGCATCGGGCTGGTCAGGAATGTACGACAGTCGGACGAGTTCGTCGCCGATCATCAAGTAGTCGTTCTCATGCAAACCCGTCTGCGAAAGCAAACGAAAATACTCTGTCTCCGAATCCCGATCAGTCAATGTTGTGCTGGTCTGGCTAAGGCAACGCACGGTCGCGCGCGGAATGGGGTGGCCCTCCGCGTCCAAAATTTCAATCAACGAGTCCAGTGGCGAACCTAGCCGCGCCGCGGCGACCGCGATGGTCAGGTGTTCGCCCTTCCGGGCAGTGAAGCGGAAGTAGTCTTCGTCCGCTTGCTTTGCGCCACCCGCGATACGCCCATCAATCGTGGCGGGCACGGCAATCCTTTGGGCCTCGGCGGGAGAATCATCGGGCTCCTTTTCCAGAATCGCCGGTTCGTTGTCCACCTGGACTTTGATCTTGTTGAGCGTAGCGCCCGCCGCGGTCTTAACCTGCACTGGGACCGTTTTCCAGCCGTCTGCCCACTTGGGCGGATCAACCTTCACTTCCTTCGCGCCACCGAGGTTCACACCCGTCACCGAAACCTCGGCCGGCTGACCCGCACGGATGCCCAGCGGGAAGACTCCCGTCAGGTAGGGCAGCGGTCCCGCATTGATCCGGTAGTAATGGTCCATCCCGCCGCCTTCCTCGCGGTCACTTAGGGTGAGTGTATATTTCCCGTCCGCGGGAAACTTGTACGTCAGCACGGCATCCGCGGCACGATCGTATTCACCCGCTTTTGCCAGCACTTTCCCTTGCGCGTCCCGCAACACCAGGAGCGACCTCAGGCCTGAACCCAATTCTGAGGCCATAACCTGAAACACCACTTCCTCGCCCGCTTTACCCTCAAAGGGGTAGGTGTCCACCGCGCCAGGCATCGCGATCGTTCCCACGAGCGTCGCGGGCAGCTTCACCTCTTGCGGGATTCCATCCGGAGACTTTTCGGCGGTGAGTTCAGGCAAGGTCCCCACATCCAATGCCGCCATGTTGGATGTCCCCAATTGCGTCTGCACTCTGAACCAGTGCAGTCCGGGCTCCACGTCCTGCCCGGCTGTTATCTCGATTTGGGCTTCGGTCTTATTCCCCAGCGGCACGGCAGCCGCGGTATCCAGGCCGGCCCTCGGAGCTTTAATGACTTCCTTCTGCTCGGTCACGCTCAGGACCTTTCCACTCAGTCCCGGCGTATCGAAGAGTACGGCGCGGGCGCCTTCCAGGCTCCGCCCGTCAATGGTGAATGTTGCGGTTTTGCCGCGCTCGATGCCTACCGGCCAGACTTTCGCGACCGTGGGAGGGATGAGCGGCTTGCCCGTGTCGACCGACTGTGGAATCGTCTGCGCGGAGAGCACACCTGCCGACAGGATCATTCCCAATAAAATTCCCAGCTTGCCAGATCTCATTGGTGGACCTCCCCAGCCTGCGCTCGCTCGGCGGAATGTGCGGCCTCGGCGGCAACCTGCGAGGCGGAGGGCGCGGCAGGCTTGTAGGGCTCAAAAGCCAGCGTCGGGCCAAGCACCTGTTTGGAGGTGCCCATGTCGTACAAGCTCAGTGTGCCGTTGAAACGTCCCGCGGCCAGCCGCTTTCCGTCCGGGCTGATCGCCAGGGCTTCGACCCAATCCGGCTGGTTCTCGAGCACGCTGAGGGGATTGAGCGTTGCCGCATCGCGGAACCGGATCGAATTGTCCGCGGAACTCGACACCAGGACTTTCCCGTCCGGCGACCAGGCCAGCGACAAAATACTGTCCTCGTCGGCGATCAGCGACTGTTGCAGCGAGCCGCTCTTTTCTCCCAGGTTCCAGATGTAAATCGTCTTGTCGTAGCCCGCGGCGGCGATTTGTTTACCGGAAGGAGAAAACACAATCGTGTTGATGCCGTCCAGCGGCTCGCTCAGCGTGTAAAGGCGCTGGCCGGAAGCGACATCCCAGATCTTCACCGAGCGATCCTGCGATCCGGAGGCGAGCCACTTGCCGTCGGGGCTGAAGGCAACGGCAAAAACCGCATCAATGTGGTCTTTGAGCGTGCGGAGTTCTTTGCCCGTCGCCGCCTCCCAGAGCTTAATCAACTTGTCATAACTGCCGGAAGCCAGCAGCTTGCCGTCCGGGCTCCAGGCGACAGAGTAAATGCAATCGGTGTGCCCCTGCATGGTCCTCAGGATTTGATGCGTTTCGACGTCCCAGACTTTGATCTCGCCGCCCCGCTGCGGAGGCCCGCCCGCGGCAGCTAGTTCTTTCCCGTCGGGACTGAAGGCAATCGAGCGAACATAATCGGCGTGCCCTCCGAGCGTAGCCAGCACCTTCCCGGTGGCGGGATCCATCAGCCGCACTTCTTTGTAACCGCCCACGGCCAGAATCTTGCCGTCGGGCGAAAACTTCAGCGCAGCTACTGGAGAAGCCACTTGAACTTGCGGCTTGATGTCTGGAATTGCCAACGGCTTTAGGGGTGTCGAAGCCTCCCCCGCCGACGGTCCCTTCGCGCCCGCGTCAATCCAGGCTTTGATGGCCGCGATGTCAGAGGCGGGAAGCGGGTCGGCATTGAACGGCATGCGCGGTTGAATCTTTCCCTCCAGCATCTCAACCAGCCTGCTGGCGTCGCTCTTGCCGGGAACGATGGCCGCGCCGTCTTTGCCGCCTTTCATCAGCGAATCGTAGGACTCCACAATGAATCCGCCCATTTTGGTTGCGCTCGCGTGGCACGCGAGGCAATTCTTTTGCAGGATGGGCGCCACCGTGTTGAAGTCCGGCGAGGCGGTACCCGTGGCGCGGACCGCCGAGGAGGCTGCCAGCCAAATCCCCATTGCCACGCCGAACGCGAAAACGACGAAGAACAGCGTGGGCCAATTACCCAACCTAATTTTCAATTTGGCTCCCTTTGCCCTGTTTGTTCGCTCGAACTCAGATCAAGATTGGCGGAATAAATAGTGAATGGTGAATTAAAGGCCTTGCGAACGAACCGAATTCTGCGCTCGCAACAGGTCGTTCATTATTCATCATTGATCGCTCCGCATTCATCATTCGGAATTCATCATTCACAATTCACTATTCACCATTCCACATCAGCCATCTGCACACTCGCTCCGAGCGGGCGGCTAGTGGTTGAACATAAACTCCTTGCTGGTCAGCATGGCCCAGGCCATGTCCGTCAGGGCCGCGTGGCGAGAGCTGCCCTGGCTTCCGGGCGCCGGCTCCACCTCGGCCTGTCGCAAGTCCCCGACCAGCGCGTGCAATTCCGCTTCGGTCGGATAGCGGTCAAAAGCCGCCAGGAAGAAGTACTTCACGATCTCCTCGTCCGAGAAACCCAGTTTGAGCAACATCTCGATACTGCTGTGAGGGTCCCGCAGTTTGTTGTTGAGCGTGTCACCGTTGATGATGTGCAGCGCCTGCGTGATGCTCGGCACGGAGGTCCGGTCGCTGGAGGCCGAGGTCTGCCGGCTGGGCCGTCCGAAGGCCGTCAGGAAATAGTCCTGCACCGCCGTGTCCGGCAATTGCAGAGCTCGTGTCCCCGCGGGATAATCCTCGAACTTTTCCGGCACCTGCGTCACTTGCGAATAGGCATCGAGCAGCACCTCGGCGGGCAAACGCCGGATGAGGTAGTGCGAGTAATACTTGTCGTCGTCCGCGTTGTGCTGATTGGGCTGCGACGACGTCTGGTAAGTTGCCGATTCCATAAGGGTCCGAATCAGGTAATCCACGTCGTAGTTATGCGCAACGAAGTCCTTGCAGAGAGCATTCAACAGGTTTTCATTGGTCGGCGGGTTGGTTGCGCGCAGATCATCCACAGGCTCGACCAGGCCGCGCCCCATGAAATTCGCCCAAATGCGGTTGACGATATTGCGCGCGAACAACGGGTTCTTCGGCGACGTCAGCCATTCGCCGAAGTAAACGCGCGGGTCGAGCGGCGAATCGGCCCCCAGAGCCTGCGCGCCCAGCGGCTTGGGCGGAAGCGGGCGGCTGAAGCGGTCGTCGGTATACTGCCCACCTGGGCCCGTGTAAAGCGTCACGTCGCGGAAGATGGGTCCGACGTTCGGAATAGATCCCGAAGGCGCGCTGGTCTTCAGCCGCACGCGCGCAAACAGGTTCGCCATGCCGTAGTAATCGCGTTGCGTCCACTTATCGAGGGGATGATTGTGGCAATGCGCGCATTGGATGCTGGTGCCCAAGAAGATCTGCGCCATGTTCTCCGAAATGTCTTTGGGGTCGCGATGGATCACCCAATAATTCACCGGCCCGTCTTCGCGCGCGTTGCCATTGGCGGTGACAATTTCCCAGACGAACTTGTTCCAGGCTTTGTCGCCGGCCACACCGTCGCGAATCCAGTCGTAGTAGCTCCACATGCCGTCGCGCGAGAGCTTGTTGCTCGAGACCATCAGTAGGTCGGACCACTTGTAAGCCCAGTAATCCACGAATTCCGGGCGATCGATCAACTGCGAAATAAGGCGGGAACGTTTATCCGGCGAAGTATCTTTGAGAAACTGTTCCACCTCCGCAGGCTTGGGAAGGATTCCCGCCGCGTCGAGATAAGCGCGGCGGATGAATTCCGCGTCCGTGGCGGGGCGCGAAGGCGGCATGTGCAACTGCTTCAGATGCGCCAAGACGAATTCGTCGATGTAATTGTGGTGGGGCGCCTTCTCAAACACCGCCTCGTCCAATTGGTACGGGTAAGGAATCCGTACGCGCGCGAAGGTCACGTGGCTCTGGTACCAGACGGTAATGGGAGCCTCGCCGTATCCGCGCATCGTCACCTTGCCGTTAGGATCGACGCTGGCCACGCCCATGTCGCCGCTGGAAAAAAGTGTCCAGGGCGTGACGTCTTCCGTATGGCCGTCGGAGAAGGTCGCCGTGACCAACAGTTGCTGTTCGGCGCCGGGCACGAGTGAAGCTTCCCGAGGCAGCACCTGGATATCCGTCACGCGCGGGTCGGAGGCCTGGGGGGCAGGCATGCCGTCCGCGATCCAACCGGACATGATCTGATACTCGAGCGAACCCACCGGAAAGCGCCGGCCGCCCCCGTGAGGAATGGTCAGAGTCGGCTTCAGCAGAATCAGGCTCTTCGCGGGCTCCAGCCGCTCAGTGCGACGCGCCAGGGCCTGGTGTGTCAAAGTGAAGTAGTCGGTTTCGGGATCGAAGCCGCGCAGGGTAAGCTTGAAACCATTCTTACCCGCTGCCGCCCCGTGGCACGCGCCGGAATTGCAGCCCATCTTGGTCATCACCGGCAACACATCATTGCGGAAACCCCAAAGGAAGGTTTTGGCGAAGTCGTTCACCTCGATTGGCGCCGTGGCTTGCAGCGACCCAATGGTAGCCACGAGCGACGCCTGCCCGTCACCCTGCGGACGGACCATGGCGTCCTTGTCGACCTCGGCCACTTTGGGCATGGAAGTGGTCAGCCGGGCCTGAGCCGTCACGTCTTCTTCGTGGCCGTCCGCGAATGTTCCCTCCACAACCACGCGCTGCTTATAACGCGGCCCGGTAATCGCAACGGTGCGGGGAAGAATTTCGATTTTGGTCAGAGGTACGCTCCTGGCGTGCGCGGCCACCGGCTGCAGGGGCTTCGCCGCTTGATTGGAGGAGTTCCAGTCGGTGCCCTCATGCTGGCCCTTGTGATAGGGAGCTGCCTCGGGGGATTTCGGATTCTGCCCGGTCTCGGTTTTCGACCCGCTCTGCGGCGCGGCGGTTTGCGCCTGCAGCAAAACGCTGCAGGGCGGGAGCAACAAAGTCATGAGAATGGCGAAAAGGAGTTTCGAGCGCGTGCCTAACAGATACCTCATGAAATCCCCCCTTGAGGCTTATGGCTGCTCCCCCTGCGACGCGTCTCCGGGCGGGAAAGCGCTTCCATCTGGGCTTACCCAATTCCAGCCCAAAGTCGCCAATGGCACTTTAGCTAAACAATTCCATGATCGGGTCCATGCCGCGATCCACTACCGGGATCGGCCGGGACTGCGGCCCGGGAAGGTCCAACTCGAGCGGAATTCCCAGCGCGTGGTAAACCGTCGCCGCCACATTGCCGGCGCTCACCGGATGATCTTTGGGCGCGGAGGCAATGTCGTCCGACGAGCCCACCACTTGGCCGCCCTTGACGCCGCCGCCCGCCATGACGATGGTCCAGCACTGCGGCCAGTGGTCCCGGCCGCCCGCGGGATTAATCTTGGGAGTCCGCCCGAACTCACCTGTGCAAATGACCAAGGTGTCGTTCAGCAGCCCCCGTGAAGTTAGGTCCTCAAGCAGGGTGCTGTAAGCATTGTCGAACATCGGCCCGATCAATTCCTTGTAGCAGGAAATGGGGCTGAAGGGCGCGGAGCCATGGATGTCCCAGGTGATTTCATTGAACACGGTCTCAAACATGTTGACGGTCACGAAGCGCACGCCCCGCTCGATCAGGCGCCGCGCCAGCAGGCATCCCTGCCCAAAGCGGTTCATCCCGTAACGTTTCCGGACATCCTCCGGTTCCTGGTTCAACTCGAAGGCCTCGCGCGCCTTCGCGGAAGTCATCAGCGTATAAGCCTGGTGGAAGGTGGAGTCCATCAGCTTCGCGTCCTGATTCGACTCGAAGTAGGAGACGGACTGGTCGATGGCCTGCCGCCAACTGCGCCGCCGGTCGACTCGCAGGGCGGCAATGTAGTCAGGCGGAAGCATATCGGGTACGTGGAAATTCGGGTCCGAGGGGTCGGCGTTGAGCACGAATGGATCGTAGGTCTTGCCCAGGAAACCGGCCTCGTCACCCTTGGGCATGTTGCCGCCCGTGTTGCCAATACGCAGAGGCAACAGCACGTTCGGCGGGACGTCGCCCTTGGGGCCTTCTTTCCAAGCCATGACACAGCCATAATTGGGATATTCGATTCCCCCCTGGACCAACCTGCCTGTCTGCATAAGCTGGCAGCCTGTGTCGTGAACAGCCGCGGCCGTGTGATAGACGGACCGGATCAAAGCAAACTTATCGGCGTGCTTCGCCATGCGCGGAAAGACTTCCGAAATTTCAATTCCCGAAACATTGGTAGGAATCGGCCGGTAGGGGCCGCGGATCGAGTCGGGGGCGTTGGGCTTCATATCCCAGGTGTCAAGCTGGCTGGGCCCGCCCACCAGCATCAGTTGAATGCAGTTCTTGCCCGGGTCGTCCTTCATCGCGCCTTTCGCCTTGAGACTGAAGAATTCCGGCAGGGTCATACCCAGCAGCGCAAGCGAACCGGCGTGCAGGAAGTCGCGGCGCGTAACCCCGTCGCAGAAGTGCACCTTTTTATCGGCGTCAAGCCTGAACATGGCATTTTCTCCTCAATGAAGATGACAAAGGCAGGCAATAAGGCAAGTCGAACCACTGCGGCGCCCAACGGGAGCACCCACGGCTCGCCGCTGCGGAGCGAGACTGATTAATAGGGATTACCACTGTGGCGGCCCCTTCGGCACTCGTTAAGGTTTAGCAAAAAGCGGACATTTAGTCAATCGCTTATTCACATGATGGGCTTGTATTTAGTCTCGATCTCGACGGTCCAGTGCAAGGCAGGGGAGCGTCGAAGCCCGGTTTCTAAATGGTCGGGCATTCCCGGGGCCGCGAAAGTCGGCCTCTCCCGCTCGAATTGGTCGCATCGAGCGCGAACCTCCTCTTGACACGGCCCACCGGGTTCGGTATGTTGTGAATAGATGTTCACATTGGAGATCGCATGGCAGCCGAGAAACTCCAGTCGCGGGTCCGGCAGGAACAAATCGCGCAAGCGGCCTTGAGCGTGGTGGCGAATCACGGCCTGAAAGCGCTGAGCGTGGGCGCGGTGGCCCGCCGCGTAGGCTTGGTCCCTTCCGCCATCTACCGTCACTTCAAAAACAAGGACGAGGTTCTGGACGCCGCCATCGGCCAGATCGGTTGGCGGCTGAGCGAAAACGTCGCGGCCACCTTGCAGGAAACTCGCGATCCGCTCGAGCGCTTGCATCACCTCCTGCTGCGGCACGTCGAGCAAATCCGCGAAAACCGCGCGATCCCACGCATCATCTTTTCCGAGGATGCCTATAGCGGCCATCCGGAGAGAAGATCCAAGATTTTCCGAATCATCCAAGGGTATCTGGCCTCCGTGGGCGAAATTATCCGCGAAGGCCAGCAGCAAGGGCAGATCCGCTCCGAATTAGACCCGGAATGTCTTGCGTTGTTGTTCCTTGGAATGTTTCAGCCGGCAGGAATTCTTTGGCACCTCACGGACGGGGGATTCGATGTGACGCGGCATGCCACGCGCGCCTGGAGGGTTTTCGTCGCGGCCATCCGGACGGGCTGATTTTTCGGACATTATGTGAATCTATGTTCACATTTGGTGGCTTTCATGAGTAAGAAAACTAAATCCCTTTTTCTGATCGCCGCGACTGCACTAGCCGCGACGCTGACCTATGTCGTCGTCCAAGGACGGCGGGCCAATCGCGGGACGATCCGCGTTTCCGGCAACATTGAGCTAACCGACGCGGAACTCAGCTTCAAGATTCCCGGCCGCGTGGCCGAGCGCCTGGTGGATGAGGGCGAGACCGTGAAGGCAGGCCAACTCGTGGCGCGGCTCGACAGCGCGGACCTCGAGCAGGAAGTCGCGCTCCGGCGGGCGGAACAGGCGGCCGCGCAGGCAGCACTCGCCGAGTTGCTGGCAGGCTCGCGGCCAGAGGAAATCGCTGCGGCGGAGGCCGCCGCGCAGCGCGCCAAGACCCGGCTGGGAGAACTCCAGGCGGGTTCGCGCCCGCAGGAAATCGCCGCGGCGCGGGCGGCATTGACGCGCGCCAAGGCGGAAACCGAGCGCGCCGCCGCGGATGCCGAGCGCTACGCCGCGCTGTACAAAAAAGCCGATGTCTCGGCTCAGCAAAACGATGCAGCGCGCACCGCCTATGAAACCGCTTTGGCGCGGCAACACGAAGTAGAGGAGCAATTCAAGCTGGTCGAGGCCGGCCCGCGCCAGGAAGAAATTGAACAGGCCCGTGCGGCGTGGCTCGAAGCGCAGGAGCGCTTCGCCCTGGTAAAGAAGGGGCCGCGCCAGGAAACCATCGACCAGGCCCGGGCGCGCCTGGAGCAGGCGAAGCAATCGCTGGCGCTGGCCACGACGCGCCTCAGCTACGCCACGCTGGCGGCGCCGTTTTCCGGTGTTGTCCTCTCGAAGCACGTCGAAGCGGGCGAGTATGTGTCCGCCGGGACGCCCGTGGTGACCGTCGGCGATCTCGAACATGTGTGGGTGCGCGCTTACGTCAACGAGACCGATCTCGGGCGCGTGAAACTTGGCCAGAAGGCGCGCGCGACTACGGATACCTATCCCGGCAAGCGTTACGAAGGGAACGTATCCTTCATCTCCTCCCAGGCGGAATTCACGCCGAAAAGCGTGCAAACCTCGCAGGAGCGCGTCAAGCTGGTGTATCGCATCAAGGTCGACCTGCTGAATCCCCGCATGGAGTTGAAGCCGGGCATGCCCGCCGATGTGGAAATCATCACGGAGCAGTAGAAGCCATGGAGGTTATTCGTACCGCATCCCTCACCCGACGCTTCGGCGCCCTGACGGCGCTGGATGGCCTGACGCTCGCCGTGGAGGAAGGCGAGATTTTCGGCCTTGTCGGCCCCGATGGCGCGGGCAAGACCACGACGATGCGTCTGCTGGCGGCGGTCCTCGAGCCCACCTCCGGCGACGCCTGGGTAGCCGGCCACCATATCGTGCGCGAAGCGGAAGCGCTCAAGGAAGACATCGGTTACATGAGCCAGCGGTTTGGACTTTACCCCGACTTGACGGTCCTGGAGAACCTCGAATTCTATGCCGATATCTACAGCGTTCCCCGACGAGGCCGCGGTGAGAAAGTCGAGCGCCTGCTGGCCTTCAGCAACCTTACGCCATTCAAAAAGCGTCTGGCCGGGAACCTCTCCGGCGGAATGAAGCAGAAGTTGGGGCTCGCGTGCGCGTTGATTCACACCCCGCGCGTGTTGTTTCTCGATGAGCCGACGAACGGCGTGGACCCCGCCTCGCGCCGCGATTTCTGGCGCATTCTGTATCGGTTGTTGCGCGAGAAAGTGACTATCTTCGTTTCCACGGCTTACCTCGACGAAGCGGAGCGCTGCCATCGCCTGGCGCTGATTCACCAGGGCAAACTGCTCGCCGTGGGCACGCCCGCGGAAATCAAAGGCCTGATGAAGGGCGCAATCCTTGAAATCCGGGCGAGCGAGCCTCGCGAGGCGGCGTCCCTGTTGCGCGCCGGGCTGCGCGCGGAATCCGTGGGCCTGTTCGGCGACCGCGTTCATGTTCTGACTCAGGACCCCGAACGTACTTCGGGCGAGGCGCTTCAACTTCTCACCGCCGCGGGCCTCACGCCGGAAGCAATACGCCCCATCGAGCCGACGCTCGAGGACGTTTTCGTTTCCGTCCTTGCCGAGAAGCCGGAGCAGGAGCATGCCGAACAATAACCACGAAAACGCGGTCATCGTGAAGGACCTGGAAAGGCGCTTCGGGAATTTCGTGGCGGTCAACCGCATCAGCTTCGAGGTCCGGCGCGGCGAGGTCTTTGGTTTTCTCGGCCCCAACGGCGCGGGCAAGTCCACCACCATTCGCATGCTCTGCGGAATTCTGGCGCCCACCGGCGGCAACGGCACCGTCGCGGGATTCGATGTCCGCACCCAGCCCGAGCAAATCAAGGCGCATATCGGTTACATGAGCCAGCGGTTCTCGCTCTATGAAGACCTGACCGTCGAAGAAAATCTCAACTTCTACGGCGGCATTTACGGGCTTCCGCCGGCGCAAAAGCAGGCGCGCAAAGAATGGGCCATTTCCATGGCCGGTCTCGCGGAACACCGGCACGCGCCCACCGCCACGCTTTCGGGCGGCTGGAAGCAGCGGCTGGCGCTGGGCTGCGCGATTCTGCACGAGCCACCCATCATTTTCCTCGATGAGCCCACCTCCGGCGTCGATCCCATCAGCCGGCGTCAGTTCTGGGACCTGATTTACGAACTCTCCAGCCGCGGCGTGACCGTATTTGTGACCACGCATTACATGGACGAAGCCGAATATTGCGACCGCATTGCGCTCATCTATCGCGGTGAGCTGGTGGCGTTGGGCACGCCGCGCGCGCTCAAGACGCAGTTCATGCAGCAAGACGTCCTCGAGCTGCATTGCGAGCGGCCTCAGGATGCGCAGGCGGAAATCGCAGAGCTGGCGGGCGTCAAGGAGGTGGCGCTCTTCGGTAACGCGCTCCACATCGTCGCTGACGACGGCGAAGCCGCGGCGCGCGCGGTCCACAGCCGGCTCGCAGAGCGAGGTTACGAATTGATCCGGCTGGAGAAAATCGCGCCTTCGCTCGAGGACGTTTTCGTCTCGCTCATCGAGGCGCGCGACCGCGCCGGTGAGCATCCGCAGGCGGTGGCGCAATGAAACTTTTGAGGCTCGGCGCCGTGGCGCGCAAGGAATTCATTCACATCCTGCGAGACCCCCGCAGTCTCGGCATGGCCATCGCCATCCCCATGCTGCTCCTGATGCTTTACGGCTACGCTCTGACGCTCGATGTGGACGACGTGCCGCTGGTGGTCTGGGACCAGAGCCAGACTCCGGCGAGCCGCGAATTCATCAGCCGCTTTCAGGGCTCACGCTTTTTCTTCTTGCGCAGCTACGTGTGGAATTATCACGATGTCGAACGCGCGATTGATTCCGGCCGGGCGTTGATGGCGGTCATCATCCCCACCGACTTCGCGCAGCGGCTCGAGGCGCACACCGGCGCGGAAGTGCAGATCATCGTGGACGGAAGCGACTCGAACACCGCGACGTTTGCCTCCGGCTACGCGGAGGCCGTGGCCCAGACTTACTCACAGGACATCACTCTCGCCGCTTTGCGCCGCCTGGGAGCGCCCGCCTCGCCGACGCCCCTCGATTTACGGCCGCGCGTCTGGTTCAACGCCGACCTCGAATCGAAGAACTATCTCATTCCCGGGCTCATCGCCGTCATCATGATGATCATCGCCGCCCTGCTGACGTCGCTCACCGTGGCTCGTGAGTGGGAGCGCGGAACCATGGAGCAGCTCATCTCGACACCGGTCAAGGTCCCGGAACTCATTCTCGGCAAGCTCCTGCCCTACTGGCTGATCGGCATGTTTGACGTTCTGCTTTCCGTCCTGATGGGCCGATTCGTCTTCCAGGTTCCGCTGCGCGGCAGCGGTGCGCTGCTCTTTGTGATGGCGGCGATTTTTCTGGCCGGAGCGCTGGCGCTCGGCATGCTCATCAGCATCGTGACGCGGAATCAGCTCCTCGCGAATCAGTTGGGCATGGTGTTGACCTTCCTCCCTGCCCTGTTGCTCTCCGGCTTCGTGTACGCCATCAGCAACATGCCGCTGGCGATCCAGGTCGTCACCTACCTGGTCCCGGCTCGCTACTTTGTGGCGCTGTTGAAGGGCATTTACCTGAAAGGGGTGGGCCTGGAAGTCCTGGCCGGCGAGGCATTTTTGCTGACGATTTTTGCCGCCGGCATGATCGGGTTGGCCAACTGGCGATTCCGGAAACGGCTGGTGTAACGATGCGCGAACGTGTCAAACAAATGCTGATCAAGGAATTCATCCAGGCCTTTCGCGACCCGAAGATGAAGGCCGTGGTGTTCGTTATGCCGATGGTGCAATTGATTGTCTTCGGCTACGTCGTGACCACGGACGTCCGGCACGTGGCGACCGCGGTGCTGGACGCAGACAACACGGTGGCGAGCCGCGAACTGGCCAGCCGCTTTGTCAAATCAGGGTATTTCGATATGCGGCAATATCTTATGAATGATCGCGAGGTGCGCCAGGCGCTGGACTCCGGAAAGGTCCGCGCGGTGCTCCGCGTGGATAAAGGCTTTGAGGACGATTTGCGGGCGGGCCGCACCGCGCGTGTCCAGCTTCTCCTGGACGGCACGGATTCGAACACGACCGGCGTGGTGCTCAATTACGCTTCCAGGATCGCCGCGGGATTTTCCCAGACCGTGCTCGACGCCCGCTTGGCGCGAATTCGCGGCGCGGCCCCGCTGCCGGGCGGCGTGCAGCTCCAGACGCGCGCCTGGTTCAATGAGAACCTGGAAAGCCGCAATTTCTATGTCCCCGGCGTGATTGCCACCCTGGTCATGCTCATCACCCTGCTGCTCACCAGCATGGCCGTGGTGCGCGAAAAGGAAATCGGCACCATGGAACAGATCATGGTGACGCCCATCACGCCCCTCGAGTTCATCCTCGGAAAGACGATTCCTTTCGCGCTGGTGGCGTTTGCTGATGTCATCGTCATAATGACGCTGGGCGTATTCTGGTTCGGCGTCCCCATCCGCGGCAGCCTGGTGCTGCTTTTCGTCGCCTCTGTCCTGTTCATCTTCACCGCTCTGGGCATCGGACTACTGATCTCGACCGTGAGCCAAACCCAGCAGCAAGCCATGATGACCACGTTTTTCTTCTATATGCCCGCGCTGCTCCTTTCTGGATTCATGTTCCCCATTGCCAACATGCCGCCAGTGGTGCAGTGGCTGACCTACCTGAATCCCCTCCGGTATTTTCTTGTCATCGTCCGCGGCGTGTTCCTCAAAGGGGTCGGGCCGGTCATCCTCTGGCCGCAAATGGCCGCGCTCGCCGTAATGGGCGCGGCGACGCTGGCATTGGCGGCGCGGCGGTTCCGCAAAACCCTCGCGTAGCAACAGAATGCTCACCACGACGGTTGACGGCTTTCCTCTCCGCGCGACAATGAGTACAATGCTGCGTTTGCCGGCCGTTTATAGCAAGTTCGGCGCGATGGCCCCGAGCCGGCACACCACAATGCCGAAGACCCTGCGCATCATCGCTGGAATTGTTCCGATCGGCCTGCTCCTCACTGCCGCCTGGCTGGCGACTCGGAGTTGTACTGCCGACTTGTTTGTGTATGACAGTTGCTTGTGGATCTGGGTGCGCGAGCAACTGGGATTGCCAGGCAACAAATTCCTGCGCGCGGTTTTCTTGGAGCTCGTGGGGCTGGCGATTCTTGCCGGACTCTACCTGACGGTCCACTGCGTTTTCCCGAGACGAGTAAAGCGAGCTACACCCCCCGAGCTGCGCGGCTAGTGCCGTCAAGTAGCACGGGCGTCTCGCCCGTAGGGGCACGCCATGGCGTGCCCCTACGGCCCGTGTATCCCGGCATTGTGTGCGGGGCGGAGACAGCCGTGCGGAGGAAAGCCTTCAAGAAGCGTCTTGCTTCCCACAACGGTCTTGGTACAATCCCCCCGCCCCGAGGGGCACGGTAGCCAAGAATCTCATGACCTCGGCCAGATTTTCCAGCCTTGCAGGAGGGACGATGCGAATCCGATGGTATGGCGCGGCGCTGGCCGCATTGCTGAGTTTCGCCGCCGGCGCTCAAGCCCAGACGTACAAGTCCCACATCGAGCATCCCATCGTCCGCTACAAGATGTCGGCGAAGCTCGACCCCGCGAAGAAAACCGTGACCGGGCATTACACGCTCACCTGGTGGAATCACACCGAGGACACGATCCCCGACCTGTATTTTCACCTCTACCTGAACGCCTTCAAGAACATGGACAGCACGTTCATGCGCGAGGCTTCCGGCACCCGCCGCGCCGAGTTATTGAAGTACTGGCACACGGAACCGGAGGGGCAGAAATGGGGCTGGGTGGATGTGAACAAGCTCCAGGTGGTCGGCGGAGCAGACTTGACCAAAGCCATCACCTTCGTGCATCCCGACGACGACAACGCCGCGGACCAGACGGTGATTCGCGTGGCGCTGCCGCAGTCAATTCCTCCCCACGGAACGATCGAGCTGGCCGTAGACTTCACCTCGAAGCTGCCGCGCGCTCTGGCCCGCACGGGCTTCGGCAGCAAGGGTGACTACTTTCTGGTGGCGCAATGGTTCCCCAAGATCGGCGTCTACGAAGGCCCGGGTGACCGCGGCCGCAAGCAGGACGGGTGGAA